>NZ_JBIGIN010000135.1:0-300 GCF_043558715.1 Scandinavium sp. M-37 | reverse complement strand
TGATAATGGATGAGTTCGCGCTGTTCAAAGGGCATCGCTATGCCACAGTTGTGGTGGATGCAGATACACAACGGGTGCTGTGGGTCGGTGAGGGGCGCAGCCGGGTAGCCTTCCGTCCGTTCTTCACCTGGCTGGGCCCGGAAGGATGTGCCGCTATCGAATCTGTCGCGATGGATATGAATACGGCGCTGGACCTGGAGGTGAGAGCGCAGTGCCCGCAGGCGGAAGTGGTGTATGACCTGTTCCATGTTGTGGCGAAGTTCGGCCGGGAAGTCATCGACAGAGTGAGGGTCGACCAGG
>NZ_JBIGIN010000134.1:0-310 GCF_043558715.1 Scandinavium sp. M-37 | reverse complement strand
CTACTCTCGCATGGGGAGACCCCACACTACCATCGGCGCTACGGCGTTTCACTTCTGAGTTCGGCATGGGGTCAGGTGGGACCACCGCGCTACTGCCGCCAGACAAATTCTTTTATCTGCCGAACTTCACCGTTTAAAACTGGTGCTGATACCCAGAGTCGAACTGGGGACCTCACCCTTACCAAGGGTGCGCTCTACCAACTGAGCCATATCAGCACACTTAATTTGATGCCTGGCAGTTCCCTACTCTCGCATGGGGAGACCCCACACTACCATCGGCGCTACGGCGTTTCACTTCTGAGTTCGGCAT
>NZ_JBIGIN010000133.1:0-336 GCF_043558715.1 Scandinavium sp. M-37 | reverse complement strand
CACAGCCGAAACCTAAACCGGTACCGAAAATTGTCCGCCTCGACAGCATGTCGCTGTTCGATTCCGGCAAGGCAGAGCTGAAAACCGGCTCAACCAAAATGCTGGTGAACTCGCTGGTCGGCGTTAAAGCGAAACCGGGCTGGCTGATTGTCGTGTCCGGCCATACCGATAACACCGGTAACCCGAAACTGAATCAGACGCTGTCCCTGAAACGTGCCGAAGCGGTGCGTGACTGGATGCGTGATACCGGTGATGTGCCGGAAAGCTGTTTTGCGGTGCAGGGCTATGGCGAAAGTCGTCCGATCGCAACTAACGACACCCCGGATGGGCGCGCGC
>NZ_JBIGIN010000132.1:0-354 GCF_043558715.1 Scandinavium sp. M-37 | reverse complement strand
GGAACGTGGCGATCAACGATAAAAATATCCTGATCTCAGACCACGTTATCGACAACATCAACTGCACCAACGGCAAAATCAACTGGGGGATTGGCATTGGTCTGGCGGGCAGTACCTACGACAATGGCTACCCGGAAGAGCAGGCGGTCAAGAATTTTGTGGTGGCCAATATCACTGGCAGCAACTGTCGGCAGCTGGTTCACGTCGAGAACGGCAAACACTTTATTATTCGTAATATCAACGCGCGTAATATTACCCCGGCATTCAGTAAGAAGGCGGGCATTGATAACGCCACCGTAGCCATTTACGGCTGTGATAATTTCATTATTGATAATGTCGATATGGTCAATAGCG
>NZ_JBIGIN010000131.1:0-357 GCF_043558715.1 Scandinavium sp. M-37 | reverse complement strand
CGCGCTGCAATTTATCCCACTTCGCCTGAGCTGCACGCATGGCCTGCGCCTTTGACGCGTAAATCGTGGTCATGGCGAAAACATTATCCGACTCACCGGTCATATATTCGCCCTCTCGGGCTTCCAGCTCTTTCTGCTTTTTAGTCTTCGCCGTACTGCTGACCGGTTTCGCTTTGGGATGCTGGAGCGCCCGCAGGTGCTGCTCTTTCGGCTTACGCTTCAGCTTTACCTGTTGCGCCTGCTTCTGAGGCTTCGGGTCTTTGGTCTGCAGCCATTTGGCCGTGACGCCGGTATACGCGCCCCGGTCAGCAATCGCGAACTGATGCCGGTCACCATCACTGCGCTGAATAGTGATTT
>NZ_JBIGIN010000130.1:0-357 GCF_043558715.1 Scandinavium sp. M-37 | reverse complement strand
ACGCCTAACACTGACCTGTCTGAAGGGGCGCACAATCTGAGCGCGACCGCGATGAATGCGGCAGGTGAAAGCGCCTCAACGGACGGCTTTGTCCTGACCGTGGACACAGTGGTTGCCACCCCGGTGCTGACCGCAATTGTGGATAACGTCGGGGATTACCAGACAGACGTGCTCAATGGCGGGAAAACCGATGACAGGCAGCCGCTGCTGACCGGCACCGGTGAGCCGGGCAGCCACATCGTCATCAAAATGTACGGGCCGGTGAGTCACAAGACTTACACCATTGGCACCGTAGAAGTGGGTGAGGACGGGACCTGGAGCTATCAGTTTAAGGGTGGTCAGGGCCTGCAGGCAGGG
>NZ_JBIGIN010000129.1:0-359 GCF_043558715.1 Scandinavium sp. M-37 | reverse complement strand
GCTGCTGTTGGCGGTGGCGGTGCCAATAAAGGTGTTGTTGTCGTAAATCGTCACCTTGCTGCCCGCCTCGGCGGTGCCGCTCAGCGTTGGCTTTGTGTCATCGGTGGTGCCACCGGAGGTGATATTCCCCTTGGTGCCCACATCGTCGTACGCGTTGGTGATGTGCGGCGTGGCCGGTGGCGTGGTGTCCCTGTCACTGTCCTGATTACCCTTAACCAGCTCAATGGTGAAACCCTTGCTGACTGGACTGATATTCCCGGCTGCATCGGTCGCCGTGGCGCTGTAGATGTAGTTAGTGTTGAAGTAACCAATCGCCGGTGACGTCCAGGTCCAGTTGCCATCCGCATCCGCCTCCACGC
>NZ_JBIGIN010000128.1:0-360 GCF_043558715.1 Scandinavium sp. M-37 | reverse complement strand
TGGTGTTTTCCCTGAGTGGGTTCATTGCTGACATTCTGCATAACCCGGATCTGGCCCCGCTGATGCGCACGTTGTCGTTTGCGTTTGTGGTTATCCCGCACGGGCAGCAGTTCCGCGCCCTGATGCAAAAAGAGCTGGAATTCAACAAGATCGGTATGATTGAAACCTCCGCCGTACTGGCGGGGTTCACCTTTACGGTGGTGAGTGCGCATTTCTGGCCGCTGGCAATGACCGCGATCCTCGGTTATCTGGTCAACAGTGCGGTGCGGACCCTGCTGTTTGGCTGGTTTGGGCGCCGGATTTATCGTCCGGGGCTGCATTTCTCGCTGGCCTCTGTTTCCTCTAACCTGCGCTTCGGCG
>NZ_JBIGIN010000127.1:0-372 GCF_043558715.1 Scandinavium sp. M-37 | reverse complement strand
TCGAACACACCTTCTTTCCTTTCTTATTACGGAGAAAGGAAACAGTGTGTCGTTTCAATTTTCAGCTTGATCCAGATTTTTAAAGAGCAAATATCTCAAACGTGATTCCGAAGAATCAGTTTTGAGATATATAGGTCGGCGACTTTCACTCACAAACCAGCAAGTGGCGTCCCCTAGGGGATTCGAACCCCTGTTACCGCCGTGAAAGGGCGGTGTCCTGGGCCTCTAGACGAAGGGGACACTGAAGTCTCAATCGCAAGACGCCTTGCTTCTCTACATCTATCAGACAATCTGTGTGGACACTACAAAGGCAGGTTCTTTAAGGTAAGGAGGTGATCCAACCGCAGGTTCCCCTACGGTTACCTTGTTACG
>NZ_JBIGIN010000126.1:0-383 GCF_043558715.1 Scandinavium sp. M-37 | reverse complement strand
CACAGGGAGCTTGCTCCTGGGTGACGAGCGGCGGACGGGTGAGTAATGTCTGGGAAACTGCCTGATGGAGGGGGATAACTACTGGAAACGGTAGCTAATACCGCATAACGTCTTCGGACCAAAGTGGGGGACCTTCGGGCCTCATGCCATCAGATGTGCCCAGATGGGATTAGCTAGTAGGTGGGGTAATGGCTCACCTAGGCGACGATCCCTAGCTGGTCTGAGAGGATGACCAGCCACACTGGAACTGAGACACGGTCCAGACTCCTACGGGAGGCAGCAGTGGGGAATATTGCACAATGGGCGCAAGCCTGATGCAGCCATGCCGCGTGTATGAAGAAGGCCTTCGGGTTGTAAAGTACTTTCAGCGAGGAGGAAGGCAT
>NZ_JBIGIN010000125.1:0-391 GCF_043558715.1 Scandinavium sp. M-37 | reverse complement strand
GGCTGGTTAGTGTTTTGGCGAATACAAAACTAACCACTTTTACCGCCGTTTTCTATTGGTTCACGCTTAACCGCGATGAACCTTTTTTATTTCCAAAAAACCTCCAAATTTTTCTAAAAAAAATTTCAGCGATTTTCACTTTCCCCGATGAATAAGGTATGCGCAATCCCATCGCATATTCCGGCGTAAACCGTCGGTGTATATTCACTCATTAAAAGGATATTGATTATGGCCCAGGTCATTAATACCAACTCACTGAGCCTGATGGCTCAGAACAACCTCAACAAATCCCAGACCTCGCTGGGCACCGCCATCGAGCGTCTCTCTTCCGGGATGCGTATCAACAGCGCCAAAGACGATGCCGCTGGCCTGGCGATTTCTAACCGCTTTA
>NZ_JBIGIN010000124.1:0-394 GCF_043558715.1 Scandinavium sp. M-37 | reverse complement strand
AGATTCACTTATACAAAAATCCCCGGCCGTAGCCGGGGATGAGTTAAGGATTGGAATAATTCTACAGATTATGAAACCTGATGAAGCTCCAGACCCTGTTGCACCAGAAGCTCAACGTTACTGCCCGCATGCTGGTAAACCTCATACTGAACCCCACCCGCCGTCACCTGACCAGCATCCTGCCAGGTGTTGTGCGCCAGGTCTTCAACCTTCAGTTCAACCACATCACCAGCATCACCGGTTACCGCCAGTTGCTTATGACCATCCTGAATGAACAGGTTGTCATGCGCTTCATTGAGGATGTCGTTCAGCGTGAGCTGAAGGGTATTATGCGCATGGTCGGTCATATCGACTGCTGCTGGTAATGTATGTGAATCATCAATCTGAGCGAGTG
>NZ_JBIGIN010000123.1:0-401 GCF_043558715.1 Scandinavium sp. M-37 | reverse complement strand
CCAGCGCAGTTTTACCGACGCCCGGTTCACCGACCAGAATCGGGTTGTTCTTGCGACGGCGCGAGAGAATGTCGACCATCTGGCGGATTTCAGTATCACGGCCGAATACCGGGTCAATTTTGCCCTCTTTCGCTTTGGCGGTGACATCGAGGGTGAATTTATCCAGCGCGTTTTGCAGCGCCGGATTGAGTTCGCCCTCTTTCAGCTCTGCCCCGACCGGGCGACCGACCATTTCAACATCGCTTCCCTGTTGGGCCAATTCTGCGTCCTGCTGCAAATCCGGGCGTTCGTCAGATTGCGCATCCAGCAACGGGCGCAGACGTAAAAGCTGACTCATCCCGAGCGTCAGCAGTGGCCACAGACCGTCGCAGTGAGCAAGCCGTGGGTTTTCCGTCAGCGCC
>NZ_JBIGIN010000122.1:0-408 GCF_043558715.1 Scandinavium sp. M-37 | reverse complement strand
TAGCCTGCACTGAACTGACTGGTGTTGCCCGCCGCATCGGTTGCGGTGGCGCTGAACGTCCAGTCTCCCCTCATGTCACCGAAGCTCTGTCTGTCGTGCATCTGGTAACTCCAGTGCCCGCTGCTGTCGGCAGTCACTGTACCCAGGTTGAAATCCTGCCCTGCCGGGCTTCTGAGCCAGACCACGACTGAACTGTTCGCTTCCGCCGTACCGGAGACCCCCACCTGGACATCATCGGTTTTTCCGCCGTTTTCCACGTTGCCGGTCATTATGCCCACATCATCAGATACGCCGGTGATAACCGGGGCGTCCGGTGCCGTGATGTCGTCCTGGTTGCCGTTGACATATTTCACGACATAGTTATCGCTGGTCTCACTCTTGTTTCCTGACTGATCTGTGGCATCTGCG
>NZ_JBIGIN010000121.1:0-420 GCF_043558715.1 Scandinavium sp. M-37 | reverse complement strand
TGTGCTGAAGCTCGATGGCTGGATCCAGAAAAATAAATCACTGGCGACCACGCTCGGACTCATCACGGCGGCGGGGCTGGGGCTGGTTGCGACGCTGGGTGTAATTGGTCTGGTTGCGTGGCCGGTTATCGCAGGTATCAATGCCATCGTTGCGGCGGCGGGCATGTTAAGCCTTGCCCTTTCGACAATCGGCACGGCCGCGGCTGCTGTAATAGGGGCTATCTCGTGGCCCCTTTGGGCGGTTGTCGCCGTGGTCACTGCGGTTGTGGCGACCGTCGTCGGCGGGGCGCTGCTCATCCGTAAATACTGGGAGCCCATCAGCGCCGTTTTCTCGGGTGTGGTGCAGGGGCTTATTGCCGCATTTTCGCCGGTGGCTGAGATGTTCGCCCCGCTGGCTCCCGTTTTTGACGGGCTCGGCCA
>NZ_JBIGIN010000120.1:0-442 GCF_043558715.1 Scandinavium sp. M-37 | reverse complement strand
AACCAGCCACTCAACCGCCGTCTGCCATGAATGCTAATCTTTCTTCCCTCTTCTGGGAAGGTTTCACTGTTGATTCCTTCACTCATCCTGCACCGGATGCTCTGCTTATTACGCTCCGGCCTGACCCCGGTTTTGCGCCGTCCTGCCGTCGATGTGGCTGCAGAGACTGTGCTGTCCATGATGTCTCTGTGCGACGGGTTCGTGAGCGCGATTTACTTCACTGGCGCGTCACACTTCAGCTTCCCGTTCGCCGTCTGCGCTGTTCCCGCTGCGGGATTGTCACCGAGCGCATCTCATGGGTGCCTGAACGGCAACGTTACACGTCCTCGTTAGCGACCTGGGTGGAATCTCTTACCCGGTTATTGCCGGTTAAGCATGTGGCACAGTTGACCGGTCTGCACTGGCACACCATTAAAAATATCGACTGCCGACGCCTGCAGCG
>NZ_JBIGIN010000119.1:0-445 GCF_043558715.1 Scandinavium sp. M-37 | reverse complement strand
GTTGGGTTGTCCGTGGGTATAAATGAGAGCCAGGCTCAAAATCAGATACGGTGGTTACTCAGGGAGCAGAGGCGCAATCATCGTAAAGAAGGCCTCTTCCTCAAACCGGGCAGGATTTCCGTTCTGCATTCCTGCCGGGCACCAGGTCCAGTTATCCTGCTCACCACTGCGCATAAATAGTCGGTACAGGGGACTGATTTTGCCATCTGCAGTCAGGCAGACCTCAATACAGCCGGTTACGCCCTGCCCGTACAGAAAAATGGGGGTAAACCGGATACTACGCTGCCCGTAGTGCAGTGTAATACCGGGAACCGAAAACGCGCTCCCGCCAATCAGGAACTCAATCAGGGTGGAGGTAGTGGCTTCGGTGCCTATCTCTGTCCCGGTTAGCCACTCATCCATGGACTCATGGAGCTGAGTTATTCGCTGGCGAAAGGCCGCGATA
>NZ_JBIGIN010000118.1:0-451 GCF_043558715.1 Scandinavium sp. M-37 | reverse complement strand
TGGATGGTGTTGTCTGGCGTACGGCAGACACTCCGGAAAACAGTGCAGCCTTCAGCAGACCCGCCGGGCGAAATGGTATCGGTGGCTATCCGCAGGTCAGGATGGTTTGTCTGATGGAGCTGAGCAGTCATCTGATCAACGCCAGCGCTTTTGACAGCGAGAACGTCAGCGAAATGCGACTGGCAGCGCAGTTGGCGGAGAGAACGCCGGATATGAGTATCACCCTGTTCGATAAAGGATTTTACTCTCTGGGACTGCTTCATCACTGGCAGATGTCCGGAGAAAAACGGCACTGGTTGCTGCCGCTGAAAAAAAACACACAATATGAAGTTGTGCGTAAGCTGGGACGTGGCGATGAACTTGTTAAACTAAAAACCAGCCCACAGGCCCGAAAACAGTGGCCTGCACTCCCTGAGTGGTTCACAGCAAGGCTACTGACCCGAACTGTTGA
>NZ_JBIGIN010000117.1:0-452 GCF_043558715.1 Scandinavium sp. M-37 | reverse complement strand
TGTAGTGGCACACTGAATTTGGCCACCTGAATAGAGGTGATATCATCACCTCACAGAAAAAACAGGTGACATTATGACCGGACGTAACAGACGCAATTTTAGCCCCGAGTTTCGCCTCGAAGCTGCCCAACTTGTACTCGATCAGCATTACACCGTTGCCGCCGCTGCTACGGCAATGAACGTCGGTAAATCCACAATGGACAAATGGGTTCGACAACTGAAAGAAGAGCGAGCGGGAAAATCACCCACTGCTTCACCCATGACACCTGAGCAGATTGAAATACGCGAGCTAAAGAAAAGACTTCAACGCGTTGAAATGGAAAGGGATATATTAAAAAAGGCTACCGCGCTCTTGATGTCAGACGGTAATCCCCCCGAAAAAACGGTGTGTTTATAAGTAGAATTTCTCGTAATCTGAATCGGGGAGATTTCTATGAAAAAAGCACGTTTTA
>NZ_JBIGIN010000116.1:0-454 GCF_043558715.1 Scandinavium sp. M-37 | reverse complement strand
AGCAACAGCTGGATTGTCAACGTGAGTACGGCCGACGTCACGCCACCGGCCACGCCGCACATCACCGGGGCGTACGACGACGTGGGCACCAAAGGGAATATCACCTCCGGCGGCACCACCGATGACACCACGCCGAAACTGAGCGGCACCGCGGAAGCGGGCAGCAAGGTGACGATTTACGACAACAACACCTTTATTGGCACCGCCACCGCCAACAGCAGCGGCAACTGGAGCTGGACTACGCCGACGCGCAGCGAGGGTCAGCACACCTTCAGGGTCACTGCCACAGATGCAGCCGGGAACACCAGCGGTAAATCCGGCGGTTATGTGGTGAATGTGGACATTCCTGACCCGGGTCCGGGGCAGGCACACATCACCAGCGTCTATGATGACGTCGGGCCGAGTACGGGCAATGTCATCAACGGGGGCACCACCGACGATACCACCGTGACCC
>NZ_JBIGIN010000115.1:0-461 GCF_043558715.1 Scandinavium sp. M-37 | reverse complement strand
CCTTGCGGCGAAAATTGAGTTTCAGCAGGCAGTAAATCCGGTGAACACGCTTATGATTCCAGGCGTTACCCTGCCTGCGAAGTACCTGAAACAGCTTCTTAAATCCGTATCGCGGATAGCGTTCTGCCAGTTCAGTCAGCGCCAGGATCACCGGTTCATCACGCCGGGTATCGGGCTGATAAAAATACACCGTCCTGCTCAGCGATACTGTCCTGCATGCCTGGCGGATGCTCATGGAAAATTGTGCAGTCAGATAGCTGACAAGCTCCCGCTTTATCGCTGGTTTTAGAGCTTTTTTTCGATAACGTCCTTCAGCGCCCGGCATTCCAGACTCAGATCGGCAAACATCTGCTTCAGACGACGATTCTCGTCCTCAAGATCTTTGATTTTTTTGATATCAGCGGCTTCCATCCCGCCATATTTCGCCTTCCAGTTGTAGTAGCTGGCTTCGGAAATAGCGG
>NZ_JBIGIN010000114.1:0-463 GCF_043558715.1 Scandinavium sp. M-37 | reverse complement strand
ATCAACCGTGGCTCGGCTTTGAAGTGGTGGGCAGCTATCACGATCCTAAACCGGGTGGCGTCAATGCCGACTGGGCGGGCAATTATCAACAGCTGATCGACGATGCGCGCGCCGGGAAAATTGACAACGTCTATATCGCGCTGGCGATGCAGGAGGAAGAGCGGCTCAAAGATCTGGTGCACAAACTGGCGAACACCACCTGCTCGGTGATCCTTATCCCGGATGTTTTCACCTTCAATATTCTGCATTCGCGCATCGACGAAGTGAACGGCGTGCCGCTGGTGCCGTTGTATGACACCCCGCTGTCCGGCCTGAATCGCGTGCTGAAACGGGTGGAAGATATTGTGCTGGCCAGCCTGATCCTGCTGCTCGTCTCCCCGGTGCTGGCGTGTATTGCGCTGGCGGTCAAAATCACCTCGCCGGGCCCGGTAATTTTCCGCCAGACCCGTTACGGCATGGACGG
>NZ_JBIGIN010000113.1:0-473 GCF_043558715.1 Scandinavium sp. M-37 | reverse complement strand
CGTCACTGTCGTCGAGCTCGATGTCGAGCTGGTCAGCCTCAAACCCGCGATTGTCGGTCATGGTCAGGTTAATCAGCCTGTCACTGATGTTACCGGTGATGTCCTTGCTGTTGAGCGTCAGCATAAACTGAGGCGTCAGGGTTGCGCCTGAGCCGGTGACGATATCCGGCATGACTAACCTCCCACCAGTGAAAGCACATTGCCCGCCTTACCGACGAGAGATTCGGCCTGTTTGCCAATATCGCCATAGAGCGCAGCAAGGGAATCATCGACGCGCGTCAGTGACAGCGTGAAGCTGATTTTTCTCGGTGAGCCATCAGCGAAAAAGACGGTACCTGTTTCGCTCACGTTGGTAATAACAAACATCCCGTAAATGGTGCCGGTGCCGGAAATCAGGGGCCACGCCCGGCCCTCATCCGCCATCGTATAGAGCGCCAGCATCGAGAGCCGCCCGCCGGTCATTTCAGGGTACA
>NZ_JBIGIN010000112.1:0-479 GCF_043558715.1 Scandinavium sp. M-37 | reverse complement strand
CCGTATGCCATTCGTTTTATCACTTTGATCCTGTTGTTCATTCCCTCAAGTACGCTGGTATTCAGACGATGCGTGGCACTCGCGATTATGCCGCTCACGTAACCCTCCAGCTTATCAGCGAACTGCTGCAACGCCCTGATGCCACTTTCCTGTGCCTGCCTGTACCACTCATTCCAGCGACGCTGCGCAACGTCTTTATCCGGGGCATACCACAGCTCTTTCAGGGCTGTTTTCATCACATACACCGTATTTAACGGCTGGTTCGCCGCCAGCAACTCTGCCAGTTTCACCTCATGCCCGGCCGGCAGGTTCTCTGGATTACGCAACAGCAACCAGCGGCTGCGTTTGATAACCTTCCGCGCCTTGCTGTTGTCACGCAACTGATTCGCCTGGTCGACCCTCACTCTGTCGATGACTTCCCGGCCGAACTTCGCCACAACATGGAACAGGTCATACACCACTTCCGCCTGCGGGCACTG
>NZ_JBIGIN010000111.1:0-492 GCF_043558715.1 Scandinavium sp. M-37 | reverse complement strand
GCCATGTGATGAGCTCGGGAATACTCAGGGGATACAGCTCTGATGGCCCCCAGTGAAAAATCACTGCGACGTCGGCCATCAGGTCATCAACAGAGAAATTTTTCGGGAAAGTTACGCCGCCGAATTCGGTGACAAAAAACCGACCACCTCACCAGCGAAACTCAGCAGGTCTGGCAGCTCCAGCGCGGCAACCTCCTGCTCGGTCAGCGACGGCAGGGTCATGCGTGGCAGCACCTTAATCAGCGCATCGACGTCCGAGTTCGCCACCGCCGCCAGCCCGACACCGCGCAGGGTTCCGGCGGTCGGTTTCAGGAGGGTCACCTCTTTAATTTCGGTCTCGCCGCGTTTGATGGTTTTTACCAGGGTGACGACGTGTTGGTTTTCAGCTTTTTTCATGATGTCTCTGTCTCATTCAGTATTCAGGGAAGCCCGGCCAGCGGCGCTGACCGGGTGAACATTACATGCCGATGTTTCGGCGATGCTCTTCGAGCT
>NZ_JBIGIN010000110.1:0-496 GCF_043558715.1 Scandinavium sp. M-37 | reverse complement strand
CCGTACGCCAGACAACACCATCCACAGCAAACAGATTCAGGCCGTGCCATTTCGGATGGGCCGCCTGTTGGTTCCAGTGGCTCTGCGTAATGTCGAACAACTGCCGCACAGCATTTTCCCCAAGCGTTTTTCGGCGCTGAATGACTGAGCTGCGTGCGGTGAAAGGCTGACCGGTTCTGTCAGTGATGTCCATCAGATTCACTATCTCGGTCATGGGGCGATTGCAAAAGATGGACATGCCAACGACGAGCCAGATCATGGATTCAAGAGGAAGTTTGCGCTTACGGAGTGTGACAGTATCAGTCAACCTTAACGCTTTCTGAATGAATTCAGAGGGAATGAGGTCCGAGAGGCTACGGGCGTGTTCGGGGGAGGTGACATTGATAATGCCGAGGGCTTGTGAAAGTTCCATTTAAAAAGGGTCCATGATAAGCATGAACCCTTTTTACACCAGCCACCGGATCGGTCAACCGATCCTTAAACGATCGGCATTAGG
>NZ_JBIGIN010000109.1:0-517 GCF_043558715.1 Scandinavium sp. M-37 | reverse complement strand
AAGGCGACCTGCACGAACTGCTGCGCCCGATTTTACGCGACCACTTCCAGCCGGCGCTGCTGGCCCGCTTCCAGACCGTGATTTATCGCCCACTGAATGAGCCCGCGATGCGCACCATCGTGCAGATGAAGCTAGCGCAGGTCAGTAAGCGTCTGAACCGTCACTACGGCCTGACCACGCAGATAGATGAGAGCCTGTATGACGCGCTGACCGCTGCATGCCTGCTGCCGGATACCGGCGCACGCAACGTTGACAGCCTGCTCAACCAGCAAATTCTGCCGGTGCTGAGTCAGCAGTTGCTGACCCACATGGCGGCGAAACAGAAACCGAAATCGCTGACGCTGGGGTGGAGTGAGGAAGAGGGTATCGGGCTGGAGTTTGACCGTACACAAGGAGTGGACGCATGACGATAAGATTCAGCCACAACCATCACCAGTTGTCGGTGAAGGGATGTGACGCAGAGCTCGATGTACTGGCGTTTGAAGGCGATGAAGCCCTGAGCACGCCGTTCAGCTAC
>NZ_JBIGIN010000108.1:0-521 GCF_043558715.1 Scandinavium sp. M-37 | reverse complement strand
GAACGTCGGGGTTCTCATCCATAAAGACAGCTTTGACGTGCTGATGGAACCAGCTCATCAGGCTGTTCATCAGCACCTGTTGCTGCATCGCAGGCGATCCACCGGTGGTGACCCATGCAGCGATTGAACTCGGCGCTGAAGACTCACGCCAGACCCTCACCCCTTCCCCTGGGATAGCCGCCTGCCAGAGCAGATCATTCGTCATCGCGCTGCCAATCTGACCATTCAGAATCAGCGGCACAGAATGACCCGTCTCTTTACGCAACTGGCTGATTTGCCAGCGCAGGGCCAGCAGGCGGCTGGTAAGCGCTTCGCCGTCGGCATGTTTCTGCGGACAAACGCTGACCATCACCGACAGCTGGCGACCCCAGTCAGGTCGCAACCACAGTATCTGGCGGGCTGCCTGCTCCAGATCCTGATGATCCCCCACGCGGATCCAACAGCCCTGTGTGACCGTAAGCACCGGTGACTGCTGAGGCCAGGCCAACGGCAGATCGCCACAAACCAGCACCACGGGCTGG
>NZ_JBIGIN010000107.1:0-525 GCF_043558715.1 Scandinavium sp. M-37 | reverse complement strand
AGGCTGTCGAATATGACGAGGATGATGACCGCAGGCCACCACTCATCCGCACGACCTTTATGGGGATGTACGGTGTTGATTCCCCCTTACCAACGGCGTACCTCGATGACATCACCCAGCGTCGCGAAGGGCACGAGGCATTGCAGGGCTTTCTGGATATCTTCAGCCACCGCATCCTGACGCAGTTTTACCGCATCTGGCGAAAATACTCGTACCCGGCCACTTTCGAACCGGGAGGTGCCGATAACATCTCTCAGGCGCTGCTGGGGCTGGTGGGGCTGGGTATACCGGGCACCGCAGAGCACATTGCCACCCCGGTTTCCCGTTTTCTGTCGCTGCTTGGTGTGCTGCAACAGCCCGGTAAAACCCAGGAGGGGATGCAGGCCCTGGTGAGTTTGCTGGCACCCGATACCACAGTGCAGGTCAGTCCGTATTGCCTGCGGCCGGTGGAGGTCAGTCAGCCGCTGGGCTTTTACGGTGATGACGATTTTCTTCTGGATGGCAACACGCCGCTGGGTGAAGAAG
>NZ_JBIGIN010000106.1:0-528 GCF_043558715.1 Scandinavium sp. M-37 | reverse complement strand
ACGACAGTGACGGGCTGGTCGAGCTGCCGGTGCGTGGTGCGGTGCTGTCGCTGTATCTGGGTTGGAAAGGTTTTGCCCTGGTGGGGAAAGGTGATTTTACCGTCGATGAGGTGGAGCACCACGGCGCACCGGACACGGTCACGCTGCGGGCGCGGAGTGCAGATTTTCGCGGAACGCTCAATTCACGCCGGGAAGAGTCATGGCATGACACCACACTTGGCGCGGTGGTGGGGGCAATTGCAGCCCGCAATAAATTAACGGCCAGCGTGGCGGAATCGCTGGCGGGTATCCACATCGCGCATATTGACCAGTCGCAGGAATCCGACGCGGTATTCCTGACCCGCCTCGCCGAGCGGAACGGTGGGGCGGTGTCGGTCAAGGCGGGCAAATTGCTGATGCTCAAAGCCGGGAGCGGCGTGACGGCCAGCGGTAAGCCAATCCCACAAATCACTATTCAGCGCAGTGATGGTGACCGGCATCAGTTCGCGATTGCTGACCGGGGCGCGTATACCGGCGTCACGGCCAAAT
>NZ_JBIGIN010000105.1:0-530 GCF_043558715.1 Scandinavium sp. M-37 | reverse complement strand
TCGAACACACCTTCTTTCCTTTCTTATTACGGAGAAAGGAAACAGTGTGTCGTTTCAATTTTCAGCTTGATCCAGATTTTTAAAGAGCAAAACTTCGCAGTGCACCTTGACAGGTACACTCTGAAGTTTTCAGTTTCAGCAGTAAATGATGGTGGAGCTATGCGGGATCGAACCGCAGACCTCCTGCGTGCAAGGCAGGCGCTCTCCCAGCTGAGCTATAACCCCATCGCAAAGACTAAATCTCATTACCGGTAATTTAAACTGAGACAAGGCGTGGAAGGGCGAAGCATACTGAAGTATGCGAGTCGTTTCACAACGCAGTATCAGGATAAATTTGGTAGGCCTGAGTGGACTTGAACCACCGACCTCACCCTTATCAGGGGTGCGCTCTAACCACCTGAGCTACAAGCCTGCAGAGATTTTTTACTGCTTAATTTTCATCAGACAATCTGTGTGGACACTACAAAGGCAGGTTCTTTAAGGTAAGGAGGTGATCCAACCGCAGGTTCCCCTACGGTTACCTTGTTACG
>NZ_JBIGIN010000104.1:0-531 GCF_043558715.1 Scandinavium sp. M-37 | reverse complement strand
GCTGAGCAGACGAACGAAATCGGTAAACCCCTGCGCGATGGCGATATTGCGCAGCTTGCCGCTGTCGGTAACGCGGGAGAGCAGCACCTGATGCTGATAGCGACGACGCAGGACTTTTTTCACGCGCCCCACCACGCCCGCCGCGCTGTTGTGCTGTTTCATCTGGGTATACAGCGGATCGCCCATTACCGGACGATTCAACAGCCAGGAAGAACTCACCGGATAGCGGCTCATCACGTCCACTTCCGCCTCCGGGTTCAGGATGGCAATGGCATCAAGCAGGCCGCGCAAAATGGCGCTGTCACCACGGTTGCCGCAGGTGTGGTTGCCAAGGATCAGTAATTTCATGTGTGACCTCTTATAGGGGTTCTTAATCGACCGGATGGGGCCTGTTGCCCTCACCCCGGCCCTCTCCCACCGGGAGAGGGAGAAAACAATGGGCACTCAGCCCGCACGCAAAAGCACTTTCATTTTTTCACTACGGCACAGCTGGCGTTTCATCTCCACCACCAGCGGGTGGCGCGACAGCAC
>NZ_JBIGIN010000103.1:0-533 GCF_043558715.1 Scandinavium sp. M-37 | reverse complement strand
GATCTTTACGCCCCAGCGCCCGGGCGGCAGGCGTGTTAATGAGCGGCAGAGCGGCCAGCGCAGAGCTGGCCCCAAGGAAGGCGCGTCGTGAAAGAGAGTTGTTTTTTTCAGTCATTCGACGAGCGTCTGTAGCAGGCTGGCTAACTCGCGGTTAATCACCTGCTGGTTGAACTCAGCTTCAACTTTGGCCCGCGCTTTTGCCACCATGGATTGCAGACACGCAGGGTCAAACGATCCCAGCCTACTCAGTTGATCAGCCAATGCTGTGGCATCATTTTCCGGCACCAGCCATCCGGACTCACCGGCATCGATAAGCTCCGGAATGCCGCTGTGTACCGTGGACACCACCGGAATACCCACCGCCATCGCTTCCATCAGCGCGACGGGAATGCCTTCCATATCGCCATCGGCCCCGGTGATGGACGGCAGCAGAAACACGTCGGCCTCATCGAGCATCGCTTTCACCTGATGGCTGGGCGCAAACCCGGGCATCTCTATCACGTCCTCAAGCTGATACTGCTCGATAAGCGTAC
>NZ_JBIGIN010000102.1:0-555 GCF_043558715.1 Scandinavium sp. M-37 | reverse complement strand
TCCAGCCATCGAGCTTCAGCACATAGCCGGTCGCCGTCTGCACCAGTTTGCGCAGCGATGACTCCTGCTGGTCGAAAAGGTCGGTCCCGACGGCCTCATAGGCTGACTGAAACTCTTTAAAATCGCCGCCGAGGTTGTCCTGCATGACTTTAACCAGCGCGGCCGTTTTCCCGTCTGAGGTTTTCAGCGTGGCGGTTAGCTGGTCGAGCTTGCCGGTCGACGCGGCTGACATCAGCACCGCCGCCGCAGAGCTGGCCTCTTCGCCGAAAATGGTTTTCATGTACTCGGCACGCTGGCCCGAGCCAAGGTTATTTTTCTCGAAGCTGGCCTGCATTTCTTTCAGGATGCTGAAAATCGGCCGGGTGTTCCCCTTACTGTCAGCCGTTTTGACGCCGAGCTCTTTGATAGCGTCAAAGGCTTTGCCGGTTGGAGCCTGTAAACGACTGAGCACCGCCCGGCTTCCAGTCCCGGCCATCGAGCCGGTGATTTTGGCATCGTGCAGCGCCCCCACCATTGCGGCGGTTTCCTCGATGCTGACACCGGCATTTTTCGCCA
>NZ_JBIGIN010000101.1:0-562 GCF_043558715.1 Scandinavium sp. M-37 | reverse complement strand
TGAAGAGCTTCATCAACAACGGCTGGTGCGTGCAGATCCGTGGCCCGCAGGCCGGTGGTGCCGTGCAGGATCTGCCGATTCACCTGTATGACCTGGGTACCGGCAATCAGGTGAAAATCCCGTCCGAAGTCATGATCCCGGAAACCCGCGAATTTGAGTTCGCTAACCTCGGTTTCATCCCGCTTTCCTACTACAAAAACCGCGATTACGCCTGCTTCTTCTCGGCGAACTCGACCCAGAAACCGGCCCTGTATGATACCGCCGATGCGACCGCTAACAGCCGCATCAATGCGCGTCTGCCGTACATCTTCCTGCTGTCGCGTATCGCGCACTACCTGAAGCTGATCCAGCGTGAAAACATTGGTACCACCAAAGACCGTCGTCTGCTGGAACTTGAGCTGAACACCTGGGTGCGTGGACTGGTGACCGAAATGACTGACCCGGGCGACGAACTGCAGGCGTCTCACCCGTTGCGTGACGCCAAAGTGATTGTCGAAGACATCGAAGACAACCCGGGCTTCTTCCGCGTCCGCCTGTTCGCTATCCCGCACTTCCAGGTGGA
>NZ_JBIGIN010000100.1:0-571 GCF_043558715.1 Scandinavium sp. M-37 | reverse complement strand
AATGGCATACGGATACCGGGATAACGACTACTTTTTTATGAAGATAAAAGCAGCGTTCCCCGGTAAGGCGCGATGAACCATAAAAAAGCCCTCGACAGGAGGGCAAAGAAGGGACCCGGACAGCGGCCCCGAAATGAGGTGGTAAGACGTCGTTATATTTGATTAATTCGGGTTGCTTCGAGGCGTAGCCAACAAAGAGGCAGCCTGGATTAACGCAGCAGGCTCAGCACGTTCTGTGGCACCTGGTTGGCCTGAGACAGCACGGAGATACCGGCCTGTTGCAGGATGTTGGCGCGGCTCATGGCGGAGACTTCCACCGAGAAGTCGGCATCCTGAATACGGGAACGCGCTTCGGTAGTGTTGATCACCGTGGTGTTCAGGTTAGCGATGATCGAACCAAAACGGTTCTGCACCGCACCGAGGTCGGCCTGGAAGTTGGTGACAGAAGTCAGCGCTTCGTCGAGCTTGGCCAGCAGGTTGTCGGCGCTGCCGCCCGCAGCGAATTTCTGCACCGCGTATTCGTCACGAGGCGTCAGGGTGCCTGCAGTTGCATCCCCTGCAGCATCAACGG
>NZ_JBIGIN010000099.1:0-590 GCF_043558715.1 Scandinavium sp. M-37 | reverse complement strand
TAACCGTCTGGCTGCTGCCGTTAATGGTGGCGGTGACCAGGCTGTCACCGGCTTTAAGGCTGCTGAGGCCGACGGTAACCAGGCCGTTGCTGTCGGTGCTGGCGGTGGCGGCTATCGTCGCCCCGTTAGTGGCCGTGAAACTGACAGCCTGCGCCGACAGCGGGTTGCCCTGCGCATCGGTAACTTTAACCTGCACCTGGTTACGGGCGGTGCCATTGGCGATTGCATCGTTGGTGATGACCGTCAGGTCACCCGTAGCGATTTGCGCCGTGCTGCCGTCGGCCACAAAGGTGACCTTCGCGGTCAGCGTCTCGCCGCTAGCCGATTGCGCGGTCACGGTGCTGATCCCGGCGGTGGTGCTGGTGAGGGTGGTGCTCAGTTTGCCATTCGGATCCGTGACCCCACTGGCGGCCCCGACGGTCGCGCCATTATCGGCCGTGAACGTGATACTGCTCCCGGCAATCGGGTTGCCGCTGGCATCGGTCACCGTCAGTTCGACGCGGTTGGTTGCCGTGCCATTTGCCACTGCGCCGTCTGCCGTCACGGTCAGGGTGCCCTGAGCGGTGGAGGCGTCGGCGATAAAGGTGGTG
>NZ_JBIGIN010000098.1:0-590 GCF_043558715.1 Scandinavium sp. M-37 | reverse complement strand
GTCCCGGCCATCGAGCCGGTGATTTTGGCATCGTGCAGCGCCCCCACCATTGCGGCGGTTTCCTCGATGCTGACACCGGCATTTTTCGCCACCGGTGCGGCATAGGTCAGCGCATCACTCAGCCCGTCAAAGTCTGCGGCGGTTTTGTTCATCACCGTCGACAGCACGTCGCCAATGTGCGCCACTTTGTCGTTTGAAAGCTGGAAGGCCGAGCGCATCCCCATCAACAGCGCGGCGTTCTCTTCCATTGTGCGACGGTTGGCGAGCGCCATATCCAGCGTGACCGGTGTCACCGCCTGAATGGCCGCAGCATCACCGCCGCCCTTCGCAATGATAATCTGCGCCCCGGCAGCATCATCCGCAGACGCGGCCGTATTATCCCCGAGCTGTCGGGCCTGCTGACGTAACGCCTGCATTTCAGGGGATTGTTTGTCTACCCCAAGCACCGCCTGAAGCTCAGAGTTTTTCTGCGCGAAGTCATAACCCGGACGCAAAAGAGTCACCCCGGCCAGCGTGCCCGCCGTTGCCACACCAACCCCGGCCATACCTGCATTTCGCGCCCCGGCAGCGAGCGCCTGCCCGGACTCATA
>NZ_JBIGIN010000097.1:0-591 GCF_043558715.1 Scandinavium sp. M-37 | reverse complement strand
TCGCCAAAATCGCCGGGATCAAGCTGTGTGAATCGTATAACCGGCAGCATAACCGCGACTACCGTTCGGTGATGCCGACCAACCTGTACGGTCCGCATGACAATTTCCACCCGAGCAATTCGCACGTGATCCCGGCGCTGCTGCGCCGTTTCCACGAAGCGACCCAGGAAAATGCCGCAGATGTGGTGGTATGGGGCAGCGGGACGCCAATGCGTGAATTCCTGCACGTCGATGACATGGCTGCGGCCAGCATTCACGTGATGGAGCTCGACCGCGACGTGTGGCTGGGGAACACCGGGCCGATGCTGTCGCACATTAACGTCGGCACCGGCGTGGACTGCACCATTCGTGAACTGGCGCAAACCCTCGCCAAAGTGGTGGGTTACAAGGGCCGGGTGGTGTTTGACGCCAGCAAGCCTGACGGTACGCCGCGTAAGCTGCTGGATGTGTCACGTCTGCATCAGCTGGGCTGGTATCACGAGGTGACGCTGGAGGCGGGTCTCGCCAGTACTTACCAGTGGTTCCTTGAGAACCAGCACCGCTTCCGGGGGTAAACCATGTTTCTGACGCCAGAAGATTTTGCCACCGTGG
>NZ_JBIGIN010000096.1:0-674 GCF_043558715.1 Scandinavium sp. M-37 | reverse complement strand
GGTAATCCCCCCATTTTTAACGGAGGTGATAAGTAGAATCAGTTCATGCGCTGAATATGCTGCATCGGCGTGAAGCCATTCAGTGCCATATTCGGACGTTCATGATTATAAAACCATTGCCACTGCGTGGCATAGCCCTGCAATTCTTCCAGTGAGCTAAACAGGTGCTGTCCCAGCCAGTCATAACGCACAGTTCGGTTATATCGCTCAATATAAGCGTTCTGCTGAGGTTTACCTGGTTGTATAAAACGAAGAATTATATTCTGCTGAGCTGCCCATGATATCAGTACTTTTCCGGTATATTCTGGCCCGTTATCGCATCGTATTGCTTCCGGTTTACCTTTCCATTCAATGAGTTGTTCGAGAGTTCTTACCACACGGCTTGCTGGCAGTGAAAAATCCACTTCAATAGCCAGTGCCTCACGATTAAAGTCATCAATAACATTCAGTAACCGGACTGAGCGCCCATCTGATAGCTGATCGTGCATGAAGTCCATCGACCAGCACTCGTTGCTGCTTTCAGGCACCGCCAGCGGTTCGGGCTTATCCCGTTTCAGTCGTTTTTTCGGCTTTATTCGCATGTTCAGCGACAGCTCGCAGTAAATCCGGTACACCCTTTTGTGGTTGAACCTGAAGCCTTTTACGTTACGCAGATACAAAAAACACAGACCAAA
>NZ_JBIGIN010000095.1:0-689 GCF_043558715.1 Scandinavium sp. M-37 | reverse complement strand
TAAACCGGCTGGTAAATCACGCTGAACTTCGGGTTCTCTTTCAGCCAGCGCTGCGTTTCCTGGCTTTTGTGAATGATGTAGTTATCCACGATAAGCGTGACGGTTTTTGCCCGTCGGTATGTGGCTTTCAGGTGTTTCAGCAGGGCTATGAACAGCACCGAACTCTTGCTGTTGCCGCCAATGTAGCTGACTTTTCCGGTACCGCTGTGCAGCGCCCCGGCCAGGTAGTATTTTTCATTCTGTCCCGGTGTTACCACGCGCTTTTGTTGCCCACGAAGTTGCCAGTCTGCCCCGATTTTGGGATTGAGGTGGATATCCACTTCATCTTCATAAAAGACCGGATGCTCTGCGCTGCATTTTTCCAGTGCCTTATGGATTGCCGCCATCTTCTCCTCTTTATGTGGGTCACGGATGTGCAGGGTCGGGGCCGCCCTGCGCCACACAAGCCCGGCAGAGGGCAGCCAGCGACGAACGGTTCCGGCATGCAACTGACATCCGGTTATCTCATTGATTTTTATTGCCAACAGTTCGGTACTCCAGCGTGAACGCTGATAGCCAAAATCACCGGGAGTGCGTTTTACCAGTTCACGTAACAGTGCGCAGATATGCTCATAAGGCCAGCGGCGGGAGCGCCCTGCGGGCAAGGACTTCAGACCTTCAACACCCGACAGCGTAAACCAGTTAATCCA
>NZ_JBIGIN010000094.1:0-701 GCF_043558715.1 Scandinavium sp. M-37 | reverse complement strand
CTTACGCGGTGGCGCGTTCATTCCAGGAATCGGAATGAATGATGTTGCCGTCTTTGTAGGTCCAGGTGATTTTTTCGTAACGCAGTTCAATGCGCTCAAGGTGGTTGTGCTTCTCTTTAGAAGGATCCTTGATGTCATACATTTCAGGATTCACTTTCACCACTTTCACGTTTTCCAGTTTGGTGTTGAAGTACTCCACTTCCTGGCCCGCGTCGTTGATTTTGTACCACTTGAATTCCGCAGACTTGAGGGTCTGACCGGTGGTCACAGCCTTGTACAGGTATGGGCTGGACGAGTCGATTTCCTTGGTGAACAGGAACGGGGTGTGGATACGGGTACCGGTCAGTTTGCCGGTGTTGTTGTCGGTCGGGATGTACAGGTTATGTTCCTGAGCGACAACTTCGATGCTGCCTTCACGATCCTGAACGTCCACAGAACCTTTAATGTCCGCGCCGCCGTCGTCTTTCAGCCAAAGATAAACAGGAATTGCCATGGAATTACTCTCCATTGTGTTGTGATGCGCCATCATCCTGCGATGACGCCTGGGTGTGGCCCGGTATCTGACAGGCATTGGCCTGCGGTACCAGACTGATTTCGACACGGCGGTTGAGCGCGCGCCCATCCGGGGTGTCGTTAGTTGCGATCGGACGACTTTCGCCATAGCCCTGCACCGCAAAACAGCTTTCCGGCACATCACCGGT
>NZ_JBIGIN010000093.1:0-702 GCF_043558715.1 Scandinavium sp. M-37 | reverse complement strand
CATGGCGGGTGAAGACTTCGTTCTGGAGCTGACCGGCAGCAACCAGGACAGCAATGACACCACGCCACCGGACGCACCAGAAATCACGTTTTATTTCCATAATGAAGATGGCACGGACCATGGGGGTAAAAATGGCTCCAGCACTCTGGACAATACGCCAACGTTATACGGGAATGCAGAGCCCGGCAGTCTTGTGACGATTTACGACAACGGTATCCAGATTGGCACAGTGAATGTGGATGCTGGCGGGCGTGGCTGGCATTTCATGACGCCGGAGCTCAGTGAAGGCAGTCACCACTTCACGGTTACAGCCACTGACGCCAGCGGAAACATCAGCGATGATTCGCAGGACTTCGTCGTGAATGTGGAAGCGGCAGACACCACCGCCCCGGATGCACCGTCATTCCTGCCTGCCAGCGATGACTCGGGCGAAGGGGCGGTGTCAGTTGAGAACGGTGGCACGACGGCGGATACCGCGCCTGACCTGAGGGGTGTGGCGGAAGCAAACAGCCTGGTAACCGTGTATGAAAACGGTGTTGCCGTGGGCTCTGTTAAGGCTTCAGCGAACGGGACCTGGGTTATCTACGACCAGCCACTCAGCGAGGGTACACATAACCTCACCGCCACCGCCACGGACGCGGCCGGGAACATCAGCGGGTCTTCCGAACACTTCGTCATCACCATTGATACCGACATTACCGC
>NZ_JBIGIN010000092.1:0-712 GCF_043558715.1 Scandinavium sp. M-37 | reverse complement strand
TTGTGCACAGAAAACCCCCAGCTAGGCTGGGGGTTCCGTAAAGCTTTCAGCTTTGAGCCAGTTATCAAAACCCCTTTTGATTTGTTAAAACAGCTTGCGGTCTGGCAACTGCAAAAGTTAAACAAGAAATCAAAAGGGGGTCCCAATGGGGGACGAAAAGAGCTTAGCGCACACCCGATGGAACTGTAAATATCATATAGTTTTTGCGCCGAAATACAGAAGACAGGTGTTCTACGGAGAGAAACGTAGGGCGGTAGGTGGCATATTAAGAAAGCTGTGTGAGTGGAAAAACGTGAACATCCTGGAAGCGGAATGCTGTGTAGATCATATCCACATGCTTCTGGAGATCCCACCGAAGATAAGCGTGTCGAGCTTTATGGGGTATCTGAAGGGAAAAAGCAGCCTGATGCTTTATGAGCAGTTTGGGGATTTGAAGTTCAAATACCGAAATCGCGAGTTCTGGTGTCGGGGGTATTATGTGGATACGGTGGGTAAAAATACATCGAAGATACAGGAATACATAAAGCACCAACTGGAGCAGGACAAATTGGGAGAGCAACTCTCGATCCCGTATCCAGGTAGCCCGTTTACGGGCCGTAAGTAATCCATAGATGCAAATGTCAGATCGCGATGCGCCTGCTAGGGCGCGGCTGGTAACAGAGCCTTATAGGCGCACATGAAAAACCTCCGGCTATGCCGGAGGATATTTATT
>NZ_JBIGIN010000091.1:0-713 GCF_043558715.1 Scandinavium sp. M-37 | reverse complement strand
GAGCCGGTTTTCAGCTCTGCCTTGCCGGAATCGAACAGCGACATGCTGTCGAGGCGGACAATTTTCGGTACCGGTTTAGGTTTCGGCTGTGGTTTAGGTGGCGGCGGCGGAGGCACATACGAACGGATCGCATCCAGCACAGGCATTCGCAGACGCTCACCCTGATACAGACCGAGGCCCATCCGCGCCGGTACACCATTGCGCGCCAGGTCATCCAGCTCTGCCGCATCGTCACGCAGGACAGCAACGGCATCGGCTTTTGGTCCGAAATCATGCATCGGGATACGGTCATAGCGGGCAATATCAAAGCTCACGCGCTGCAACAGCTGACGATTGTTCCAGCCACTGCTGAGCAGCGCAGCAATGGCCGCCAGCGTGAAAATCCCGAGCGCACAACGGAAGGCCCGCCCACGCGGCGTCAGGCCTCGCCCTTCGGGCAGCAGCGGCAGGATAAAATCCGGGAAGGGGGAGATAACCGTACTGTCCGTCCCCACCGGCTGCCAGCCCGCGACCTGCTGCATCGCAGTGTGACGGGAAAGCCACGCAGTCCAGGCTGATGTGGCCAGACTTCCGGCAAGGATCGGCCCCATTCCCCACAGCACCGCGGTAGGAGCAATGACAGGAACGTCGGGGTTCTCATCCATAAAGACAGCTTTGACGTGCTGATGGAACCAGCTCATCAGGCTGTTCATCAGCACCTGTTGCTGCATCGC
>NZ_JBIGIN010000090.1:0-726 GCF_043558715.1 Scandinavium sp. M-37 | reverse complement strand
ACCGTTTCGCCATCTTTAAGCAGTTGTTGATACACCGTCTTGTCGAAGGTCTTACGGTCTTTCAGCTGGTAGACCCGCACCACCACAGGTTCGGACAGAGAGTTGCTTTCACGCGCATCGGTGTTCAGCGCTTCACGCGCCGTAAAGTCCAGATGGAGCACTTTAATTTTCTTGTGAAAGACGGCGGTATAGACCGATTTGGTGCCATCCGCGACGCCCTGGGTCAGCCCGCAGCCGGTCAAACTGAACGTCAGCAGTGGCAACAGCCAGCACGCGGGTTTAATCAAACTTGTACGTAACACGTCGGTTTCCTTGTTGTGGTGTGGCGGGCTGCAGGCCGGTGTAATAGCCCAGCTCCGTCGTAAAGGTCTGCGGGATATCATCTGCAAGGTCGCCTTCGTCAACCCCCAGCACGCCATTCATGCCGAGCCAGAATGGGCCTTCACCAAGCGGCGGCGCGGCCAGCAGACGGGTGGCGGTGGTCAGGGTGATTTTTGCCTTGAAGCGCCAGCCCAGATAGACACGCAGCATCACCAGAAAGTCCTGATACAGCAGACCGTCCGGTTTCCAGCCCTGGGATTCCTGTTCGTTATCGGTGGACAGGGCAATCAGCAGCTGACTGTTGGCATCCATGGCTTCTTCACCCAGCGGCGTGTTGCCATCCAGAAGAAAATCGTCATCACCGTAAAAGCCCAGCGGCTGACTGACCTCCACCGGCCGCAGGCA
>NZ_JBIGIN010000089.1:0-785 GCF_043558715.1 Scandinavium sp. M-37 | reverse complement strand
GAAGAGAAGGGGATCGTGGTGTCCGTGACCGGCCACGATGCGCCAGGCGTGAAGCCAGGTGATGTGATGATTGCCGTTGACCCGCGCTACTTCCGTCCAGCTGAAGTGGAAACCCTGCTGGGCGACCCGACCAAAGCACACGAAAAACTGGGCTGGAAACCGGAAATCACCCTGCAGGAAATGGTCTCCGAGATGGTGGCTAACGATCTGGAAGCAGCGAAGAAACACTCCCTGCTTAAGGCTCACGGTTACGAGGTGGCCATCGCGCTGGAGTCCTGAGTTATGACCAGACAACGTATTTTCGTGGCGGGCCACCGCGGGATGGTGGGCTCAGCCATCGTCCGCCAGCTGGAACAACGCGGCGACGTGGAGCTGGTGCTGCGCACCCGCGATGAGCTGAATCTGCTGGATAGTCGTGCGGTAAACGATTTCTTTGCCGGGGCGCGTATCGACCAGGTGTATCTGGCGGCGGCGAAGGTCGGCGGGATCGTGGCCAACAACAGCTTCCCGGCGGACTTCATCTACGAAAACATGATGATTGAGAGCAACATCATTCACGCCGCGCATATGCATAACGTGAATAAGCTGCTGTTCCTCGGCTCATCCTGTATTTATCCGAAGATGGCCAAACAGCCTATCCCGGAAAGCGAGCTGTTGCAGGGCACGCTTGAAGCGACCAACGAGCCGTATGCGATCGCCAAAATCGCCGGGATCAAGCTGTGTGAATCGTATAACCGGCAGCATAACCGCGACTACCGTTCGGTGATGCCGACCAACCTGTACGG
>NZ_JBIGIN010000088.1:0-808 GCF_043558715.1 Scandinavium sp. M-37 | reverse complement strand
AGCGCGAAGCTGCCGAGGTGGATCAGACGCCTGAGCGTGGAAGGCTGCTTTGGCACGTATAACGGGCAGCGCCAGACGGTGGCAGCCCCCTCTTCGCGGCGATAGCGCCACGCGGAGTAGCGCTCGCCGACCTGCCATTCCGGGTAGTACGGTGGGGCGGTAATCACCCGCACCTCATGCCCTTCCTGTGCCATCCACTCCACCATCTCACCGGTGTATTTGCCGATCCCGGTGAGCTCGGGAGAGTAGTTGATTCCGTACACGAGGATTTTCATAAACCCGGCGCCTCCGCGCGTTTTTCATCGAGGAAATAAGCGCGACTGTTGTCATGCACATTGTCTGCCGCCAGCAGGGCGTCCTGCGTCAGCCAGCGATAGTCATTGTGCTGCGCGGTCGGCAGCGGCAACGCTTTCACGTCAAGCTTCAGGCGAAATCCCAGCACCACGTAATGGGTGCTGAAATCGGTGCCAGAAAAGTTGTCGTCATAGAAATGCTGCCAGACGCCGTAAAACTGACCCGCCGACATCGGCAGGCGCAGGCCCAGCTCCGCTTCGGTCAGGCGCGAAAAGGCGTCTGAGAGGGTTTCATCTTTCTGCACTCGCCCGCCCGGCACGAACCAGTAGCCCTGTGCCGGACGGTTGTTACGTTTCCCGAGCAGAAATTCTCCCTCCGCGTTCTCCACGACCAAATCAATCGAAATGAGCGGGGTCGAACGCACCACGGTGGCAAAATCTTCTGGCGTCAGAAACATGGTTTACCCCCGGAAGCGGTGCTGGTTCTCAAGGAACCACTGGTAAGTACTGGCGAG
>NZ_JBIGIN010000087.1:0-827 GCF_043558715.1 Scandinavium sp. M-37 | reverse complement strand
AACTTCAACGGCGTGAACGTACTGGACGGCTCGAAAGACAAGCTGACCATTCAGATCGGCGACAAAGACGGCCAGACCATCGATATCGACCTGAAAAAACTGGATATCGAATCTCTGGGCCTGGAAGATTTCTCTGCTGAGTTTGGCAAGATCACTACCGCCGCTGCGATTGACGCACCGAGTGTAGAAAAGGGTACTCAGTTAGCTAAAGGCACTAAATATGATGTTGATGGCAGCGGTAAGCAGTGGGATGTGACCGCTGCTGATCTGACCACCATTGCGAAGGCCATTGATAACACACAAACTGATGATACCAATGTGGAAGTATTCCAGGTTGGAACAGGTGCTGACACTAAGCTGTATGCGACCCTGACCGCTGGCGCGGAAGCGGGCAAGGTCTATGAAATCAAACCTGAGTTTGATGCCACAGGCACTGACCTTAAAATTGACGGTACCAAAGTCAACAAAGAAGCAACGGCGCTGTCAGACCTTGACGCTGACGTTCTGAAAAATGGCCTCAGCACCCTGAACAACTTCGCAGCAGTAAAAGCCGATGGCGCGATCAAAGATAATACCGGCGCAGCGTTCCAACTCGATGCGGCTAAGCTGGATAAGATTTCTGATGACCTGTTTGGTGGCGATGCAGCAACCAGCGGGATGACCATCTACTCCGCAGACGGCGGCGCAGCCAACACCTACTATGCCGTTGACGCCAATGGCGTAGCGAAGAGCTTCACCGTTGATGCTGCAGGGGATGCAACTGCAGGCACCCTGACGCCTCGTGACGAATACGCGGTGCAGAAATTCGCTGCGGGCGGCAGCGCCGA
>NZ_JBIGIN010000086.1:0-873 GCF_043558715.1 Scandinavium sp. M-37 | reverse complement strand
GTAATGCTTGTCAGTTAAGCTTTTGAAGAAGGCCGCAACGGGTAACGTTGTGGCCTCTTTTTTACGGCTCTCGGGTAATGCCGGGCTCTTCGTCCTGGTAGCACCAACCCTGGAGCCATACTCAGTATTTCTTCCATCACTTTTGGCAGTTTTCCCGGCGCCACTCCCGGCAGTGAACTCAGGTGACTGCGCAGATACAGGGCCGACTGTTTAAACCCCATCTGATAAGGCTCCACGCCTTTCAGGCTGTACGCCATCTGCGCCATCATGAAGCGCAATAAATTGTACGCCAGCACCACGCCCCATAACTCCTGGCGCACCAGCTCCGGCTTTTTACTCCGCAGCGTCAGTTCATTATTCAGCAGATGCTGCTTCATCTCCCTGAACCCGTGCTCTATCTCCCACCGGTGACTGTACAGGTCCACGATATCAGCTTTCGGGTATCTGAGCGGGTCGCACATCGACGTCAGTATCTGCACCGTCTTGCCGTTTACTTCCTTGCTGACCAGC
Organism: Scandinavium sp. M-37; assembly: GCF_043558715.1. Lineage (NCBI taxonomy): Bacteria > Pseudomonadati > Pseudomonadota > Gammaproteobacteria > Enterobacterales > Enterobacteriaceae > Scandinavium > Scandinavium sp. M-37. The sequence continues at coordinate 363 of NZ_JBIGIN010000086.1, read as the reverse complement.
CTTGCTGTCAGGGTTTCCGGCGCATCCTGCCATTTCTTTTTCGCCTGCGGCGACAGCGTTATTCTCACCAGTTTCTGCCCTGCCCCCAGGTTTCTCACCTCCTCATACTGCGCACCTTTGCGTAAGGGCAGCATCCAGTGCCTTTCCGTGCCTGATGACTGCCAGCGATGCAGCAGACCCAGGGCATAGAAGCCCTTATCCATGAGGGTCAGTGAGTGGTCCGGCGTCCGGTCAATAAGCTGTGCCGCAAGGTCCGTTTCACCGACTTCAGAGACGCTGTCGAAGGCCACCGCAGACAGCAGATGGCTGGTGACTTCCATCTGACAGACCATACGCAGCTGTGGCCATTCGGACTGCTTGTTC
>NZ_JBIGIN010000085.1:0-927 GCF_043558715.1 Scandinavium sp. M-37 | reverse complement strand
ATAACCTCACCGCCACCGCCACGGACGCGGCCGGGAACATCAGCGGGTCTTCCGAACACTTCGTCATCACCATTGATACCGACATTACCGCACCGGACGCGCCGGTTATCACCGGAATGTATGACGATACAGGCGTAACCGTGGGTAATGTAGTGCAAAACGGTATGACTGATGATAATACGCTGGTTATCAGTGGAACGGCAGAAGCCAACAGCACCGTGCATCTGTGGGCTACCGGACCGAGAGGGATGAAGCATGATCTGGGAACTGTTCAGACAAACAGTGAAGGGCATTGGAGTATTGCTCCTGAGAACAGTATGCCGTCCGGTGTGAAGGGGAACTGGGTTTATTACGCAGATGCCACAGATCAGTCAGGAAACAAGAGTGAGACCAGCGATAACTATGTCGTGAAATATGTCAACGGCAACCAGGACGACATCACGCCACCGGGCGCGCCGGTTATCACCGGCGTATCCGATGATGTGGGCATAATGACCGGCAATGTGGAAAACGGCGGAAAAACCGATGATGTCCAGGTGGGGGTCTCCGGGACGGCGGAAGCGAACAGTTCGGTCGTGGTCTGGCTCAGAAGCCCGGTCGGGCAGGATTTCAACCTGGGTACAGTGACCGCCGACAGCAGCGGGCACTGGAGCTACCAGATGAGCGACCGACAGAGCTTCGGTGACATGAGGGGAGACTGGACGTTCAGCGCCACCGCAACCGATGCGGCGGGCAACACCAGTCAGTTCAGTGCAGGCTATACCGTGGAGAGCGTCGACAGTAATCGGGACAGCAATGACATCACGCCACCGGACGCACCGACCATCACTAATGCGACGGATAACGTCGGGCCTGTAACAGGCAGCGAAGTCCACAACAACGGCGTTACGGATGACTCGACCCCGGAACTGCATGGTCATGCGGAAG
>NZ_JBIGIN010000084.1:0-947 GCF_043558715.1 Scandinavium sp. M-37 | reverse complement strand
GATTGAAATACGCGAGCTAAAGAAAAGACTTCAACGCGTTGAAATGGAAAGGGATATATTAAAAAAGGCTACCGCGCTCTTGATGTCAGACTCCCTGAACAATTCTCATTAGTTGAGAAACTCAGGGCGCGGTTTCCTGTTGCCGTTGTGTGCAACGTGTTTGGGGTTCATCGCAGCAGTTATAAATACTGGCGGCAGCCCAGGAAGCCTGACGCCACGAGAGTGGCATTACTGAGCCTTGTGCGTGAAGTTTATCGCGAAAGTAACGGCTCAGCAGGAGCGCGAAGCATTGCCGCGATGGTCACCACCAAAGGTATAAAACTGAGCCGCTGGCGGGCAACAAAGCTAATGAAAGCGCTCAATATTATCAGCTGTCAGCAACCTGGCCATCGTTATAAGAAGGCGTCTAAGGAACACATTGAGATCCCTAATTATCTGGATCGCCAGTTTGCTGTTACCGAGCCTAATCAGATCTGGTGCGGTGATGTGACTTATATCTGGACGGGAAAACGCTGGGCTTATCTGGCTGTAGTACTCGATTTGTTTTCCCGTAAACCGGTTGGCTGGGCGATGTCATTTTTCCCTGATTCAGCACTGACAGGTAAAGCCCTGTCGATGGCCTGGGAAGCACGGGGAAAACCGGCTAATTTACTGTATCACTCGGATCAAGGCAGTCACTATACCAGCAGAAATTTCAGGCAGTTACTGTGGAGATATCAGATAAAGCAAAGTCTGAGTCGCCGGGGAAATTGCTGGGATAACAGCCCAATGGAACGGTTCTTCAGAAGTCTGAAAACAGAGTGGGTACCGGATAATGGCTACGCTAATTTTAGCCAAGCCAGCACGGCAATAACGAATTACATCATTGGTTATTACAGCCAGCTCAGACCCCACCAATATAACGGTGGCTTAACACCCAATGAATCAGAGCGATTGTTCTGGAAAAA
>NZ_JBIGIN010000083.1:0-1058 GCF_043558715.1 Scandinavium sp. M-37 | reverse complement strand
TCACCGCGCTTCTGCTTCTCAGCATCCACTAAATGTCCGAGATTCAGCTGGCTCTTGCCGCCGTACTCAGTGGAGACTTTGATATGCTCCTGGTCGCGGCTGTCATCGAGGCGGATTTTGTTGTTCGCAGGCGTCCGCAGGACGTTACGTTTGTAGTTTCGGATAGTGACATGGTCACCGTGCGCCGAGTCGTGAAGTACACCGGAGATGTACGGTCTGTCCGGGTTGCCGTCCTCAAAGCCAATCGCCACTTCGGTTCCCGCCAGCAGCGGCAGGTGCAGACCGTAGGTATCGCCGGCATAAGGGCGCGACTGACGCACCCACAGGCTCTCGAACCCGGTATCCCAGTTATCACGGTCAAACAGCATATTGACGCGATAGCGACCGTCTTTATCGATGTGGCCGTAGGTGTCGTTTTCCGTGGTGCTGGTGACGCGGGCCGGTAACGTGCCGGCCATCACCGGACGGGTGCCGGGCTGCGGGCGGAAACTAAAATCAGTGCTGTCCGGGATGCCGTCGAAGTTGACGCCAAAGTCTTCATCACGGCGCGCATGGCTGTGCATCGCCGTGATGACCACGCCCTGAGCAAACACCTCTGCCACTTCGTACCCGCCGGTGACTTTCAGTACCTGACCCGGCGAGAGGGTCGGGCAGCTGGTGATGGCATGGGTCTGCGTCTGGCCATTCAGGTAGCGCTCATGACGAATGCGGGCATAAAACGCCCCGGACTCCGGGGCCGGATTCCGGTCGTGGTGACTTCCCGGTGTCAGGTAGTTATCCGCATAGTGATAGGCATCCCCGTAGGTGGTGGCGTCCCCGCGGGTCGCATCAACCTGGGTGTTCATGTCTTCCGTGGCCTGACGGTAGTTGTAATCCCGGGTGCTGACCTGCTTCTGCACCACGTTATGATGGCTCTCCATGCCCCAGACCGAGTCTACCCCTTCCGAATGTTGTCCTGATGGCGGCACCGAGGGCAGCGTCAGGCCTTTTTCATACCCCTGCTGACCGTCGTAAAACTCCACGACATCGATGTTCAGGCGCGTATCCGTGGTAAAGCG
>NZ_JBIGIN010000082.1:0-1067 GCF_043558715.1 Scandinavium sp. M-37 | reverse complement strand
CCGCCGTACAGCACATCCGCCAGCGCCAGCGCGGTCTCCGTTTTACCGACACCGCTCGGGCCGACCAGCAGGAAAACGCCCTGCGGGCCGTTCTCTGACGTCAGGCCTGTTTTGGCTGCGCGCAGGCGCTGAGCGACAGCATTGAGTGCCACGTCCTGACCGACCACGCGCTTGCCGATTTCCCCTTCCAGGTTCAGCAGTTCGGTCTGTTCGTCCTTCATCAGCGAGGAGATTGGCACCCCGGTCCAGTCGGCAATCACGTTGGCGACGGTGCGGGTGTCGACATCCACCTGAATCAGGGCATCGCCCTGTTGTTCATTTTCCAGCTGTTGCTGCAGTGTCCTGATTTCGGCCTGCTGGCTGATATCCTGGCGGCTGGCCATCAGCTGCTGTGCCAGTGATTTTTCGTCGATAAAGCGGGATTCAAGCTGTGCCAGAGCGTCGGTTTTTTCCTGCCGCTGCTGTTCAATCAGGCTCAGACGGTCACGGTGTGTATTTCCCCCGACCGCGATATCCTCCAGCAGCGCCTGCTCTTCCAGTGCCAGCGCGGTCAGCTGTGCTTTCAGGCGCACTATCGCTTCCGGAACCGTATCGAGACTCATACGCACGCGGGCGGCGGCGGTGTCGAGCAGGTCGACGGCTTTATCCGGCAGCTGGCGCCCGGTCAGGTAGCGACGGGACAGCGTGACCGCGGCACGGACTGCATCATCGGTGATATGTACGTTGTGGTGTTCGGCATAACGGGATTTCAGGCCGCGCAGCATCAGACAGGCGGTCTCGTCGTCCGGCTCATCGACTTTCACCATCTGGAAGCGGCGCTCCAGCGCGGCATCGCGCTCGAAATACTGCTTGTATTCGGACCAGGTGGTCGCGGCAATGGTGCGCAGTTCACCGCGAGCCAGCGCCGGTTTCAGCAGGTTGGCCGCATCCGCGCCACCCGCCTGGTTACCGGCCCCGATAATGGTGTGGGCTTCGTCGATAAACAGCAAAATCGGCACTGGCGATTGCTGCACCGCATCGATGACGTTTTTCAGGCGCTGTTCAAATTCCCCTTTCACGCCTGCGCC
>NZ_JBIGIN010000081.1:0-1197 GCF_043558715.1 Scandinavium sp. M-37 | reverse complement strand
CGATAAACAGCAAAATCGGCACTGGCGATTGCTGCACCGCATCGATGACGTTTTTCAGGCGCTGTTCAAATTCCCCTTTCACGCCTGCGCCCGCCTGCAACAGGCCGAGGTCCAGGGTGCGCAGAATGACCGGTTTGAGGGATTCCGGCACGTTGCCCTCGGCAATGCGCAGCGCCAGGCCTTCAACCAGCGCAGTTTTACCGACGCCCGGTTCACCGACCAGAATCGGGTTGTTCTTGCGACGGCGCGAGAGAATGTCGACCATCTGGCGGATTTCGGTATCACGGCCGAATACCGGGTCAATTTTGCCCTCTTTCGCTTTGGCGGTGACATCGAGGGTGAATTTATCCAGCGCGTTCTGCAGCGCCGGGTTCAGTTCGCCTTCGCGGATTTCAGCCCCCACCGGGCGACCGACCATTTCAACATCGCTTCCCTGTTGGGCCAATTCTGCGTCCTGCTGCAAATCCGGGCGTTCGTCAGATTGTGCATCCAGCAGCGGGCGCAGACGTAAAAGCTGACTCATCCCGAGCGTCAGCAGTGGCCACAGACCGTCGCAGTGAGCAAGCCGTGGGTTTTCCGTCAGCGCCATCAGCAAGTGCTGGCTTCGGATACTTTCCTCTCCGGCAAGTGAGGCCAGCATCCAGGCTTCCTGCAGTAGTTTCTGTATCTCGGCGGATAACTTCGGACGGCTGCGTACCGAGCGCGGCTGATTATCCAGCCAGCCGAGCAAATCCTGCCACAGCGTATCGATATCCCACTCGTAGCGGCGTGCCAGCACCGTCAGGTCACCTTCCCCCTGTTCGAACAGCTTCAGCAGCCAGTGCTCAGGCAAAATTTCCGCATGAGCACGGGTCTGGCATAGCGAAGCCGCCCCTTCCATCGCACGGGCACAGTAAGGGTTCAGACGTCGCAACAGGATGGCTGGATTTTCCATGAATCTCTCTCTTTGTCGGTTCCTGGACACGCTACCGCCCCTCGCTGTTTCCCGTTAAGGGGACCAAAGCGCATACGGTCAGGCTGGCAGTTTGTGGGTTTCTTTGCTGAAAGCCCGTTTCAGACAGGCACTCAGCAAAAAACTGCGGACAGGAAACCCTGTCCGCATCGGGCTTACGCGGTGGCGCGTTCATTCCAGGAATCGGAATGAATGATGTTGCCGTCTTTGTAGGTCCAGGTGATTTTTTCGTAACGCAGTTCAAT
>NZ_JBIGIN010000079.1:0-1255 GCF_043558715.1 Scandinavium sp. M-37 | reverse complement strand
ACTGTAGTGGTTTACTGAATTTGGCCACCTGAACAGAGGTGATATGCTCACCTCAGAACAACACAGGTGCACCAATGAAAAGAAAAAATTTTAGTCCTGAATTCAGACGTGAATCAGCCCAGCTGGTTGTCGATCAAAATTACACAGCCGCTCAGGCAGCGAAGGCCATGGACGTTGGCCTTTCTACGATGACGAAATGGGTAAAACAGCTGCGTGATGAACGGCAGGGCAAAATGTCAAACGCCTCTCCAATAACCCCGGAACAAATCGAAATACGTGAGCTAAAGAAAAAGCTGCAACGTATTGAAATGGAAAACGAAATATTAAAAAAGGCTACCGCGCTCTTGATGTCAGACTCCCTGAACAGTTCTCGTTAATCGGGAAACTCAGGGCGCGTTATCCAGTGGCCTCTCTCTGCCACGTGTTCGGGGTTCATCGTAGCAGCTACAAATACTGGCAAAACCGTCCTGAAAAACCAGACGGCAAGCGGGCTGTATTACGAAGCCAGGTGATGGAGCTGCATAACATCAGCCATGGTTCTGCCGGAGCAAGGAGCATCGCCACAATGGCAACCCAGAGAGGCTATCGGATGGGACGCTGGCTTGCTGGCAGACTGATGAAAGAGCTGGGGCTGGTCAGTTGCCAGCAGCCTACTCATCGATATAAACGTGGCGGCCATGAACACGTCGCGATCCCGAATCACCTTGAGCGGCAGTTCGCAGTGACAGAGCCAAATCAGGTGTGGTGCGGCGACGTGACGTATATCTGGACAGGTAAGCGCTGGGCATACCTTGCAGTTGTTCTCGATCTGTTCGCGAGGAAGCCGGTGGGTTGGGCAATATCGTTCTCCCCGGATAGCAAACTGACGGCCAAAGCGCTGGAAATGGCGTGGGAAGCTCGCGGCAAGCCAGACGGAGTGATGTTCCACAGCGATCAGGGCAGTCATTATACAAGCAGGCAGTTCCGGCAGCTATTGTGGCGGTACCGGATCAAACAGAGCATGAGTCGACGTGGAAACTGCTGGGATAACAGCCCGATGGAGCGCTTCTTCAGGAGTCTGAAGAATGAGTGGGTGCCAGTGACTGGTTACGTAAGCTTCAGCGATGCAGCTCATGAAATAACAGATTATATCGTTGGGTATTACAGCGCGCTCAGGCCGCATGAATATAACGGCGGATTATCCCCCAACGAATCGGAAAATCGATACTGGAAAAACTCTAAAGTGGTGGCCAGTTTTTGTTGACCACTACACACA
>NZ_JBIGIN010000078.1:0-1435 GCF_043558715.1 Scandinavium sp. M-37 | reverse complement strand
TTTACCATGAACACGGCCCGCCTGTGGTTGCGGATGCCGGGTGACATGGACAGAAGACCGCTCGACGGGTATTTCACCGCGCTGGGATTTGGCGATGACGATGACCTGTGGCCGAAGGGAAGCAGCAGCTTTAGCGGCTATCAGCTGCTGCTGGAGTACTTCACCTTCCGTGAGAAGTTCATGTTCACGGGGCTGCGTGGGCTGGAGACCGTGGTCTTTCCGGCTGAGCTCCCATGGTTTGAAATCGACGTGGTACTGGCGGAGCGCTGGGAGCATGACTTCAGCTTTACCGAAAAGCATCTGCGCCTGAACTGTGTGCCGGTGATTAACCTGTTCCCGCTGGAATCTGACCCGCTGACGCTCAACTCCCTGCAGACCGAATACATGCTGCGTCCGATGCGCGTGCAGGATGGCCATACCGAGATATATGCCGTGGATTCGGTGATGTCATCGAGCCAGCATACCTACGTACCGTTTTCGAGTTTCCGCCACAAAGGCGGAATGATGCGCCATGAAGCACCGGAGTATTACTACCACACCCGCGTGCGCCGTGGCCCGTCCGGGCTGCACAACACCTGGCTTATCCTCGGCGGCGAAGCCTTTGATAACCATACGGTGCCGGAAGACGAGAGCCTGTCGCTGACGCTCACCGGCACCAACGGGCAGCTACCACGGCGTGCACTGCAGAGCACGGTGCTCGATACGGTGATGAAAACCACCTCGGCCAGTATCGCTGTGCGTAATCTGTGTGCGCCAACGTTACCCTGTTATCCACCGGCGCAGGACCGTTTCCACTGGCGTGTACTGAGCCACCTCGGCAGCGGATTCCTGTCGATGATGGATAACGCCGACGTGCTGCGCGGCACCCTGGCGCTGTACGAATGGACCGACAGCGAGATGAACCGCCGTCGCCTGGAAGCCATCATCGACGTGAAGCACAGCGAAACCGAGCGTTTCGAGCAGGGCTATCTGGTGCGCGGTGTGCAGATTGAGGTGACGCTGGACAGCCACGGCTTTGCCGGGCGCGGCGATATCTGCCTGTTTGGCGAGATGCTGAGTCGCTTCTTCGCGCTCTACACCGATATCTATCTGTTTAACCGCCTGATTATCATCCTGCAACCGACCGGAGAGCGCCTGGAATGGGAAGAGAAGCACAACCGCCGCATCCCCGGTTGACCCCGCGGCTGGAGGCAGACCTTCACCGGATAAATTTCTATCGCTTCTGTCAACTTCTGGAGAAGCGTAATCCGGGCAGGCCGCTAATGGGCTCGACCAGCCATCCCGCTGATGACCCGGTGCGGTTTGCGCCGCATCCGGGGATGGGATTTCCGGCGAGCGAGCTGAAGGCTGTCGAATATGACGAGGATGATGACCGCAGGCCACCACTCATCCGCACGACCTTTATGGGGATGTACGGTGTTGATTCCCCCTTACC
>NZ_JBIGIN010000077.1:0-1463 GCF_043558715.1 Scandinavium sp. M-37 | reverse complement strand
CCGAGGGCAGCGTCAGGCCTTTTTCATACCCCTGCTGACCGTCGTAAAACTCCACGACATCGATGTTCAGGCGCGTATCCGTGGTAAAGCGAAACCAGATGCCGACCTCACCCAACAGGCGGGTAATAAAGTGCAGGTCGTCCTCGCCGTACTGCATCACCTGCTCACGGCGCGGGTACTCTTTTGCAAGCGAGAACAGAAAATCCTGACCGCGCATGTTGTGGCGCTCGCGCAGAATTTTTTCCACGATTTGTGGGACCGACATGTCCTGATAAATCGCGTTCTGATGCGAACGGTCAAGCAGCGCCAGACGCGGCTGCAGCGTCAGGGCGTAATGGGTTTCATCTTTTGAGGTGTTGAGACGTTCAAAACCGCTCACCACCCCCTGGAGGATACGCACGGCCTGCTGCATTTTGATGCCGTAACCCTGGTCCACCGGGGCCTGCAGCGTCAGGGAGGCCGCTTTCATCAGCATCATCTCTTTGCTGATGCCATGGTCACCGCTGGTAAATTCAATCCGGTAGCTGAACGGCGTGCTCAGGGCTTCATCGCCTTCAAACGCCAGTACATCGAGCTCTGCGTCACATCCCTTCACCGACAACTGGTGATGGCTGTGGCTGAATCTTATCGTCATGCGTCCACTCCTTGTGTACGGTCAAACTCCAGCCCGATACCCTCTTCCTCACTCCAGCTAAGGCATAGCGACTGTGGTTTCTGTTTCGCCGCCATGTGGGTCAGCAACTGCTGACTCAGCACCGGCAGAATTTGCTGATTGAGCAGGCTGTCGACGTTGCGTGCGCCGGTATCCGGCAGCAGGCATGCAGCGGTCAGCGCGCCATACAGACTCTCATCTATCTGCGTGGTCAGGCCGTAGTGACGATGTAAGCGCTTGCTGACCTGTGACAGCTTCATTTCCACGATGGTACGCATCGCCGCTTCCGCCAGCGGGCGATAAATCACGGTCTGGAAGCGGGCCAGCAGCGCCGGCTGGAAGTGGTCGCGTAAAATCGGGCGCAGCAGTTCGTGCAGGTCGCCTTCGGTGGCCTCCGGCTGTTCATCCAGCAGTTGCATGATGTGGTCGCTGCCGAGGTTGGAGGTCATCAGAATGACGGTGTTGCGGAAGTCAATTTCGCGCCCTTCGCCGTCACGCATAAAGCCGCGGTCGAACACCTGGTAGAACAGGTTCATCACGTCGCGGTGCGCTTTTTCCACTTCATCGAGCAGCACCACGCTGTACGGGCGCTTGCGCACCGCTTCGGTAAGAATGCCGCCCTGACCGTAACCGACATAGCCCGGCGGTGAGCCTTTCAACTGGGAGACGGTATGCGGCTCCTGGTATTCGGACAGGTTGATGGTGATGAGTGACTTCTCTCCGCCGTACAGCACATCCGCCAGCGCCAGCGCGGTCTCCGTTTTACCGACACCGCTCGGGCCGACCAGCAGGAAAACGCCCTGCGGGCCGT
>NZ_JBIGIN010000076.1:0-1623 GCF_043558715.1 Scandinavium sp. M-37 | reverse complement strand
CCTGCCCGTCGAAAATGGGCAGTTAGTTCCCACCCCCGCCGAGCCGGGCGTGATTAACATCGACACCATCTCTGACAACCAGGGTGTGCACACCGGGACTGTCAACAACTTCGGCTTTACCGACGACCTGACCCCGACCCTTTCCGGGAATGCCGACCCACGAGGCGCAGGCACGATTATTCAGTTCTGTATCAACACCGAACTTGTCGGCAGCGCCAGGATTAGCGCCGACGGCAGCTGGTCCTTCACCCCGGAAAAACCGCTCGAAGCCAACCACGAATACATCTTCCAGTCCATTGTCCAGGACGGCGGCAGCAAGCAGTTCCTTATTTCCCTGCCCTACACCATCACCACCACTGACCTGAACGGCGATATCCCGGCAACAGCCTCCCTCGACAGCGTGGTGGATAATGTCAGCGACTATAACGGCGCCGTCGGGCCGCTGAAAGACGGCGGGCTGACCAACGATGCCCGGCCGGAACTGTCCGGTCATGCCACCGCCGGAGCGACGGTGAATATCTATGACAACGGCGTCCTGCTGGACACCACCACCGCGAAGGCCGACGGTAGCTGGACGTACACCCCGACCAAAGCCCTCACCGACGGTACCCATAACCTGGCGGTGAGCGCCGTTAACGCCACCGGCGAAAGTAAGCAGGTAACCTTCACGATTGGGGTGGACACCCTGACCACCAAGCCGGTGGTCGACAGCGCCACCGATGACCAGGGTGCCATGACGGGCAACCTCGCCGGCGGCGGCCTGACCGATGACAGCCGTCCGGTCCTGCACGGCTATGCCGAACCCAACAGCCGGGTCGATATTCACGTCTTTGGCCCCAACGGCCAGGAGCTGTATTACGACAGCGTGACGTCCAGTGCGGACGGCACCTGGGATTATCAGACGCGGGCGTTCACGACCCAGGGGACCTATTCCTTTGGCATCAGCGCCATTGACCAGGCCGGGAATGCCTGGCGGGACTACGGCACAAAATTCACCCTGAAATACGTCGGCAGCAACCAGGATGACACCACCGCCCCGGAGGCGGCCACCAGCCTGGTGCTGAATGACAATGTGGGCAGCATTAAAGGGGCCATCCATGACCAGGGCCTGACCGATGACAACACCCCGACGCTGACCGGGAAGGCCGAAGCCGGTACCACGGTGGTGGTCTCGGATAACGGTCTGGAGCTGGGTACCGCCATCGTGAAGGCGGACGGCAGCTGGACCTTAACGCCGTATCCGCCCCTGAATGACGGGCAGCACAGCATCACCACGGTGGTGAAGGATGCGGCCGGTCAGTCAAGCACCGTATCTGAGCCCATTACCTTTACGGTGGACACGCACACGGACGCCCCGGTTATCTCCGGTTACCTGGATGACGTGGGCGTCAGCACCGGGACGGTGGAGTATGGCGGGCGTACCGATGACAAAGACGGCGTACTGAGCGGTCATGCTGAGCCGGGCAGCACTATCAGGCTGACCCTGTGGGGACCGCGGGGAGTGCAGTACCGTAATGTCGCCCACACGGTCACCGACAGCGACGGCAACTGGCATATCCAGCTGAGTGACGGTACGCGTCTGCTTGGCACCCAGGGTAACTGGACGTTCCGGGTCACGGCGAC
>NZ_JBIGIN010000075.1:0-1979 GCF_043558715.1 Scandinavium sp. M-37 | reverse complement strand
TCGTTCAGCGTGAGCTGAAGGGTATTATGCGCATGGTCGGTCATATCGACTGCTGCTGGTAATGTATGTGAATCATCAATCTGAGCGAGTGTCAGAGTCTCACTATGCTCAGATACATCCAGTGAAGAATGGAGTACCTGGTCATAAGGAGTGGTAGCAACGATCACAATTCCCGATGACTCATCTCCCGATGGGGAGGTGCTGTATACCATCAACGGTATACTTTCCCTCCCCCCCGCCACATACGGCAACACTGGTGTGGTGAAAGTCCAGTAGCCTGATGAATCAGCTGTTGTCTCTCCCAGGAAATACCCCAAATGAGTAACGGCATCTGATGCCCCATCTACAATCTGTGATGTGTATACCCGAATTAAACTGCCTGCCTCGGAAGTTCCGGTCAAGGTTGGTGTGACATCGTCTGTCGGTATATTCGTCGCAGGGTAATTATCTAACAGGTTCCCTTTATGAGGACCATAATTATCAATGACTCCGGTAATGGCGAACTCAAAGTTGTCAGGCACATCAATGTTCACCGCAAAATCACCGGAGTATTTGCTGATATTACCTGCCGCATCGGTGGCTGTCGCGGTGAAGATGTGGCTGCCTTCGCTGCGCAACGGTGAGATTAAGCTCCACTGGCCGTTGCTGTTGGCAATGGCTGTGCCAATATGTACGTTGTTATCGTAAATATTCACCAGACTGCCGGCCTCAGCATGACCGCTCAGTGTAGGGGCCGTATCGTCGGTGGTTGCGCCATTAGCAATAAAGCTCTGGGAGCTGCCAATATCGTCATAAACGCTGTCGATAGTCGGGGCTGCCGGTGGAAGAACGTCAGCATTACCCCAGGTAATGGTGTCCAGATAATAAATATCTTCCACGGTGAATGATGCAATGTGCTGCCCGGCATCAGCAGTGATGACATACTTGGACATCGGGATGAAGGTTTCCTCTGCCGCGTAGTCAACCTGTGTCAGCGTGACGTGAACAGGATTGCCCTGCGCATCATATGCAATGATGTTCGGCTCACCACTTTCTGACCTAACAAGTGCAATTGACGCGCTAGTTGCGGTACCTGGCAAGCTTATCTTAACACTGCCGAGATCATCATCAGTGGGGATTCCTTTTTCCCCCACGTCCAGGAAATGCGTTCCACCAGTATCATCCATAAGGTTATGGTTCGCGCCGCTATAATCTCTCCAGTTCAGACTATCCCCCGCCAGAATCTGAACGGTCAGACCTGAATCCGTCGTAAAGCTGTCGCTGATAGTGTCCGGGTGAACGACCTGCTCGAAGGATTCGACCCCGGTAGACGGTTGCAGTGCCGAAATGTTCACCACAAAGCTGCCGGACTCGCCGCTGATGTTTCCGGCTGCATCGGTTGCCGTGGCGGTGAAGTTATGCATACCATCAGTACGGACAGGCGAATCGAAAGACCAGATACCATTGCTCTGAGCCACCGCTGTCCCTATCAGGGCACCATTATCGAAGATGTTCACGAGGCTGCCAGCTTCTGCCGTACCGGCAATGGTTGGCGTGTTGTCATCTGTAGTGCCACCGGCCTGGATATAGCTGGTGCCGCCCACATCATCAATGACCTGTGTGATAACCGGCGCACCTGGCGCCGTGGTATCGTCATGCTCCGGAGCCACATACTCCACATGGAACGTCGCCGCTGCACTTTTGTTACCCGCCGCATCAACAGAATACGCGCTGTAGCTGAATGTGCCGTAGGCTCCGAACGTCTGAGGCAGACTCCACTTCCCGTCGACTCCTGCGGTGACAGTGAAGCTGTAGGGTTCACCCACTGCACCCGTCGATTCGATATACACGGTGCTGCCCGGCTCTGCGGTCCCGGTGAGAACCGGCGCTGCGTCATCGGTCAGTCCGCCGTCAGCGACCAGGCCGGTTACCGTGCCGGTGTCATCCTGCAGACCCGTGATGGTCATTGCCGTATGGGTATCAACGGTAACAACAAAGTT
>NZ_JBIGIN010000074.1:0-2006 GCF_043558715.1 Scandinavium sp. M-37 | reverse complement strand
ATCGCGATGCGCCTGCTAGGGCGCGGCTGGTAACAGAGCCTTATAGGCGCACATGAAAAACCTCCGGCTATGCCGGAGGATATTTATTATGGCTATACTTAACTGTTATCACAGGACATCACTGTCAGGAGGAAACATGACTATGCAGGCGATCCAGGATAACGAACTTTTTCAGACCGGTTATTTTGTCGATGGGATATGGAAAACGCTCGATACCACGTTCGACGTGGTCAACCCGGCCACCGGTGAGACGATCGCCAAAGTCGCCAAAGCGGGTAAGCAAGAAACCGAAGCGGCTATCGCTGCGGCCAGCAAAGCCTTCCCACTCTGGCGGGCGAAAACTGCCAAAGAACGTTCCGAAATTCTGTATCGCTGGTATCAACTGATTATCGACAATAAAACCTGGCTCGGCAGGCTGATGACCACCGAGCAGGGCAAGCCGCTGAAAGAGGCGGAAGGCGAAGTGGAATACGCCGCAAGCTTTATCCAGTGGTTCGCCGAGCAGGCGAAACGCGCCAATGGCGAAATTATTCCGCCTGCTAAACCCGGTTCCCGTATTCTTGCCACCCGTGAACCGGTTGGCGTGGTCGCCGCCATTACGCCGTGGAACTTCCCGATGGCGATGCTGACCCGTAAACTCGGCCCGGCGCTCGCAGCGGGCTGTACCGGCGTGATTAAACCCGCCAACAATACGCCGCTGAGCGCTTTTGCGCTGCTGCAACTGGCGAAGAAAGCTGGCGTGCCTGACGGCGTACTCAACGCGGTGGCCGGGAATACCCAGGAAATCAGCGATGCCATCATGGCCAGCCACGCGGTGCGCAAAATCTCCTTTACCGGATCGACCGCCGTGGGCAAAACCCTGGTGCGAAACGCGGCGGAAACGATGAAAAAAGTGTCGATGGAGCTGGGCGGGAACGCGCCGTATATCGTCTTTGACGACGCGGATATCGACGCCGCAGTGAAAGGGGCAATTGCCAATAAATTCCGCAATGCCGGGCAGGTGTGCGTCAGCGTCAATCGTTTCTATATTCAGGAACAGGTTTATGACGACTTTACCCGCAAGCTGACCGAGGCGGTAAATGCGCTTAAAGTCGGTAACGGGGTGGATGAAGGCGTGGTCGTCGGCCCGCTGATTGAACCTTCGGCGGTGAAGAAAGTGCGTGAGCATGTTGAAGACGCCGTGGCGAAAGGGGCTCGCGTATTGGCGGGGGGGAAACCTCACGCCCTCGGTGGCAACTTCTGGCTACCAACGGTGCTCGGTGATTGCAGCGATAACATGCTGCTCGCGCAGGAAGAGACTTTCGGCCCAGTGGCGGCCTGCTTCCGTTTCACCAGTGAGGATGAGGTGATTCAGCGGGCGAACAACACGCCATTTGGTCTGGCTGCCTACTTCTATACCCAGAATCTGCAACGTGTTTTCCGCGTCTCGCAGGCGCTGGAAAGCGGCATGATTGGCATCAACGAATGCGCAGTCTCAACGGAGTTAGGTCCGTTCGGTGGGGTGAAAGAGTCCGGTCTGGGACGTGAAGGTTCGGTGCTTGGCCTGGACGAGTTTTTGGAAGTGAAAACCCTGCATTTGGGTGGATTGTAAGTGACATTCCGGGCGGCAATCGCCGCCCGTTCAGGAGAGAGGCGGGGGAATGAATGAAAACCTATACCTTTGACTTCGATGAAATAGGCACTCAGAACGATTTTTATCGTGAGTTTACCCGCACCTTTTCGCTCAGCGCGACAGCCATCCACGATCTCGATTCGCTGTGGACAGTGGTCACTGCAAGCCAGCTTCCTTTACCGCTTGAGATAGAGTTTGTCCATCTGGAAGAGAAACAGCGTCGGCGCTATGGGGCCTTAATTCTGTTATTTGATGAGGCGGAAGAAGAGCTGGAAGGTATGCTGCGATTTAATGTTCGTCACCCATAAAAAAGGTTCATCGCGGTTAAGCGTGAACCAATAGAAAACGGCGGTAAAAGTGGTTAGTTTTGTATTCGCCAAAACACTAACCAGCC
>NZ_JBIGIN010000073.1:0-2367 GCF_043558715.1 Scandinavium sp. M-37 | reverse complement strand
CAGATGCCGAAGGCGAAATCATAAGCTAAGGCAGGAAGCCAATGAAAACGGAACAACCGTTATGGGGCAGGGGCCAGATGGTCTCTCCCCAGCACTTCCAGCAACAGGCCGCGTATGCGGCCTGGTCTGCGGAATGCATCGCCCGACTGGGCCTCTCCCATCCCTGGGGGATGATTGATGCCACTTTCGAACCGGATGTACTGAAACTGGGCCGTCTGCAGGCCCGTCATCTGCACATCCGTTTCCCCGACGGCACGCTTATCGACACGGATAATGCCGACTCCCTGCCGCCGGTGCTGGCACTGGAGGGCGAATCACAGGAAGTGGTGGTAGTTCTGGCGCTTCCGCTGCTGCGGGCAAATGGCGGCAACTGCCTTAAACCCGATGAGGTGGCCGAACGCCCTGTGCGCTATCGCCAGCGCTGGCGAGATGTCCGCAACACCTTTGGGGATGATACCCGCCAGATTGCGGTGATGCAGCCAGAGCTGACGCTGCGTTTCGCCCATCAGAACAACGGTGATTACCTGACCTGTCCGGTCGCCCGTCTGCAGCAGGATTCACAGGGGGGCTGGGCACTCGATGAAACCTTTCTTCCGCCACTGCTGGCTCTGCAGGGCAGCCGCTGGCTGGTGACCCAGCTGGAACAGCTGATGACGCAACTGCGTGCCCGTCTGAGTCGCCTGATGGACATGCGTCGTGAAAGTAACGAGCGCATGGCCGATTTTGCCGTGGCGGATGTGTCTCTGTTCTGGCTGCTCAATGCCCTGAACAGCGCAGAACCCGTGCTCGGACAGTTTCAGCGTCACCCGCAAAGTCCACCGGAGCGTCTGTACCCGGAACTGGCACGCCTTGCGGGCAGCCTGCTGACCTTCTCGCTGGAGCACCAGGTGAGTGCCATTCCTGTCTGGCAGCATGAGCAGTTGAATAACGTCTTCCCGCCGCTCTTTGACCTACTGGGCGACCTGCTGGAGGCAAGCCTGCCGTCGCGGGTGGTGGCGATTGAGCTTGAGCATGATGCCCGACTTCACTTCTGGCAGGCCCGTCTGCATGACCCACGCCTGCGCGAAGGGGCGGATTACTACCTCTCCGTGCGTTCACCGATGCCGGTGGCACAGCTGCAGGAACAGTTCCCGCGCCAGTGCAAGGTCGGCAGTCCCGATCATGTCAGGAGTATCGTCAATTCATCACGGGTGGGTGTGCCGCTGACGCCGCTGCGTCATGTGCCGGCCGCCATTCCGCTGCGTCTGGAAAACCAGTATTTCAGCCTCGATGTCTCTCATCCTTTGGCCACCGAAATGCTCCAGGGGGGGACCTGTATGTTTTACGTTCCGGGCATGCTCGGCGAGCCTGAACTTGAACTCTTTGCGGTACTGAGAACATGAGTGAGCGCAAACGCGGCGCGGCCGCGTCTATTGATATTGATGCCCTGCTGCAGGACACCTGGCTGCAGGTGATAAGCCTCCGTCACGGTCCTAAGTTTCAGGATGGAGAAGGGCGCACGTTGTGGGAACGCTGCATTGCTGATGTTGAGCGTGTGCAGCGTGAGTTGAAAGCGAGCGAACTCGATGAAGCCAGCTGCCAGCATATTCTCACTGCACAGTGTGCGCTGCTTGATGAAGCCGTCAAAGGTCGCGGTGTGGAGGATGATGCCTGCGTGCAGTGGTATGACATTCCTCTGCAGGGACACTTCCTCGGCACCATGGATGCCGGTGATACGCTGTGCTCCCGGATGCGCGATGTGCTGCGTGAACCGGCGCCTGATCATGCTGTCGTGACCTGCTTCCAGCGAGTCATGATGCTGGGGTTCCTCGGCGGTTTCCGCTCGCTGAACGATCCGGAGCGCCAGAAACTCGTCAACGCGCTCAGTGAACATGTCACGCCGTTCAGCTATCCGCAGAATCACCCGGTACTGGCAGAAAGCCGTACCGGACGGGGAATGGGCAGCTGGCTGGCGTCATGGCCCGTGCGAATTGGCCTGAGCGTGGTGGTGGTTGCCGCGCTGTGGTGGGGACTGAGCCACTGGCTGGATCAGACACTGCAGACCCTGCTACCGGGAGCCGTGAAATGAGTCCTGCACAACAGCGCGGGCTTGCGCTGTGGGCCGCCCTGCTGAGTGCAGTGGTCTGCCTGGGCTTCCTGCCGGTATCCCGACTGGTTTCTGTGCTTGTTTTGCTTACCGTTCTGGGGCTAATCCTGGCGTTCTGGACTGTCGCCAGTCGTCGTGCGGAGCATGACGTTACCCTGCGTCTGGATGACCTCCCGGAAGCCACTTACCGCCAGCCCGTGGTGCTGGTTTGTGGCGATCTGCCGTTGGCCTGGCCTCAGCAGTCACCGGTGCTTACGGTCACACAGGGCTGTTGGATCCGC
>NZ_JBIGIN010000072.1:0-3742 GCF_043558715.1 Scandinavium sp. M-37 | reverse complement strand
GCCACCGCCACCTGGCGGATGTTGTAGCCGCGGTTACGCAGCCAGCCCACGCCATAACGGATAAAGGCGCGACAGGCCACCATGCCGCAGGTGCTCAGCAGATACCAGGCGAGCCAGAGAGGAACGCTGTTGCTGAAGTCGTCGTTAAAGGCCAGCAGCCCGGCGCTGAAAATCAGGGCCAGGGTCCAGTTTTGCAGGAGCAACTTCATTTCGGTGGTGATGCGCACGCCGCGCCATGAGCGATAGAAGTCGGTCATTCCTGCCGCCATCTGAAACACAGCCAGGGTAATCAGCACCATCAGCAAATACATATAGGAAAAGGGTTTTCCGACAGCCATGCAGCTCGCCCATAACCCACCCACCATAATAGTGATGTCAGAGAATCGCTGCACCATGGAGATTAACGACGCGTTCGTTTTGGCTCGTTCGCACCTTATTAGATTTGTCATCGTATTACCTTTATGAAAAACGATTCGGAGATCCCAGATTACTGATTCAACAGCGCCATAATTTCCTTCGTTCGCGTCTGCATCAGCTTTTCATTGCTGCGGGATTCCACGTTCAGACGCACCACCGGCTCGGTATTTGAGCTTCTGAGGTTAAAACGCCAGTCGCCGAAGGCCATGCTCACGCCGTCCGTGTTGTCAATTTCTTCCGCATATTGCGCAAAATGCTGATGCACCCGCTCAATAGCGATTTTCGGGTCCGCCAGCTTGCTGTTGATTTCGCCGCTCGCCGGGAACGCCGCCATGCGGTCACGCACCAGTTCGCCCAGCGTTTTGCCTTTCAGGCACAGCAGCTCGGTCACCAGCAGCCACGGGATCATCCCGCTGTCGCAATAGGCAAAATCACGGAAGTAGTGATGGGCGCTCATCTCGCCGCCGTAGATGGCATCTTCCTGGCGCATACGCTCTTTGATGAACGCGTGGCCGGTTTTCGACATTACCGGGGTGCCGCCCGCCAGGTTCACCACGTCGACGGTGTTCCAGGACAGACGCGGATCGTGGATGATGCGCTCGCCGGGCTGTTTTTCGAGGAACGCTTCCGCCAGCAGGCCAACGATGTAGTAGCCCTCGATAAACTGCCCGGTTTCATCGAACAGGAAGCAGCGGTCAAAGTCGCCGTCAAAGGCGATGCCCATATCCGCGCCGTGTTCGATCACCGCATTACGGGTATCGGCGCGACACTCCGGCAGCAGCGGGTTCGGGATACCGTTCGGGAAATTGCCGTCCGGGGTGTTGTGAACTTTGATAAAGGTGACCGGCAGGTTCATTGCCTGGAAGCGCGCTTCCAGGGCGTCAATCACCGGGCCAGCCGCGCCGTTACCGGCGTTAATCACCAGCTTCAGCGGGGTAAGGTTCTGCGGGTTGATGTAGGTGAACAGGTGGTCAAGATAAGCGTCTACAACGGAAATCTGTTGGTAGTTACCGCGTTTTGCCACATCCACCGGCGGGAAATCGTTGGCTTCTGCCAGACGCTGCACGTCGCGCAGGCCGGTGTCACCGCTGATGGGGCGGGCACCTTCCCGCACCAGCTTCATGCCGTTGTAATCCATCGGGTTATGGCTGGCGGTGACTTCGATACCGCCGTCAACGTCCAGATGCCAGGTCGCAAAATAAATTTCCTCAGTGCCGGACAGACCGATATCCAGCACGTCGACGCCCGCATCGCGCAGGCCTTTGGCCAGCGCCATCTTCAGCGATTCGCTGGTCAGACGCACATCGCCGCCGAGCACGATGGTCTTTGGCTTCAGGAACTCACCGTACGCCCGGCCAATCCGCCAGGCGATCTCTTCGTTCAGCTCTTCGCCCAGCTTGCCGCGGATGTCGTAAGCCTTAAAACAGGTCAGTTTTTGCATCAGTTCCACTCCTTCGGATAACAGTTACCCAACCCACAGGCAGCCCTGCGGGAATAATTAAACGTTCAAAACGTGCAGGTCGGATAAGCGCAACGACCTCCGGCAAATTAGACGCGCCCGTACCTGTCTTTGAAGCGAACGATGTCGTCTTCTTCGAGGTAGGTACCGGAACGCACTTCGATCAGGTCGAGCGGGATCTTGCCGGGGTTTTCCAGGCAGTGTGTGGCCCCGAGCGGAATGTAGATAGATTCGTTTTCACCCAGTAGTTTTATCTCATCACCCAGCGTCACTTTTGCGGTACCCGCGACCACAATCCAGTGTTCAGCGCGGTGATGGTGCATCTGCAGCGACAACCCTTCGCCCGGCTTCACGGTGATGCGTTTCACCTGATAGCGGTCGCCGGAATCAATGGAGTCGTATTTCCCCCATGGGCGATACACTTCCCGGTGAATATGGTGCTCGTGGCGACCGTCAGCTTTGATACGCTCAACCACTTTTTTGACGTCCTGCACCGCGTTACGGTCGGCGATCAGCACCGCATCTTTGGTCTGCACCACCACCAGGTCTTTCACCCCGACGGTAGTCACCAGCCCGGATTCTGCATACACGTAGCTGTTTTCGGTGTTGTGGCTGATAACGTCGCCGTGATGCACGTTGCCTTCGTCAGTCCGGTTGCTGATTTCCCACAGCGAGGACCATGAGCCCACGTCGCTCCAGCCCGCATCCATCGGCACCACAACCGCATCGGCAGTGCGTTCCATCACCGCATAGTCGATGGACTCTTCCGGGCAGGCCAGGAACGCGGCTTCGTCAACGCGAATGAAGTCCAGATCCGGGTCAACCACGCTCATCGCCTGCTCGCAGGCCTGCATGATG
This sequence comes from Scandinavium sp. M-37, assembly GCF_043558715.1. Lineage (NCBI taxonomy): Bacteria > Pseudomonadati > Pseudomonadota > Gammaproteobacteria > Enterobacterales > Enterobacteriaceae > Scandinavium > Scandinavium sp. M-37. The sequence continues at coordinate 1,008 of NZ_JBIGIN010000072.1, read as the reverse complement.
TCCGGGCGGAATTTGGCGAGCTCTTCCAGATAGCGACCGGCACGGAACAGGAACATGCCGCTGTTCCAGTAATATTCCCCGCTGGAGACATACGCCTGCGCGGTTTCCAGATTCGGCTTTTCCACAAACTGCGCCACGTTAAACGCCACCGCGTCTTTATCGCCCGGGCTGACGTCGCCGCGGCGAATGTAGCCGTAGCCGGTTTCCGGCAGGTTCGGCACGATGCCAAACGTTACAAGCTTGCCCGTTTCAGCGTACGCCAGCGCGTTACGCACCGCGTCACGGAAGGCATCTTCATCCTGGATAACATGGTCAGCGGCGAGGATCAGCATTAATGGATCGCTGTCCGGCTGATTACGCAGGGCGGCAAGCGCTGCCAGCGCGATTGCAGGCGCAGTGTTACGACCTGCTGGCTCCAGCACTATGTTTTCTGTCAGCTTGTTCAGTTGGCGCAACTGTTCGGCGACGATAAAGCGATGCTGCTCATTGCAAATCACCACCGGGCTTTCGCACTCCACGCCGTTCAGGCGGTTAATGGTGGTTTGCAGCATCGTCAGTTCCCCTTTCAGGCACAGAAACTGTTTTGGATAAAGTCCACGGGACAGCGGCCACAGGCGGCTGCCGTTTCCCCCAGCCATAATGACCGGATAAAGCTGCGAATGACTCATGGTTTAACCCCGCTATCTGGTACTGAAATAGCCGCAATAAATTGGCTCAGCACGCTCTCTTTATCGAGCATGCGTTCGGCGTATTCACGTGCGGTCTTATTGTCTGAAGGAAACAGCAGGCAGCGGGCGATACCGTCGCTTAGCGCGTCTACTGACTCAGGCTCCACGCAAACGGCAATACCGGGATACTGTTCGCAAAGCTGGCCGAGTTCGGTGTCGGCTTCAGCGGTGATCACCGCGTTGCCGCCTACCGCCAGAATATTGGTCAGTTTCGAAGGCAGTACCGCGTCCGCCGCGCCGCGTTTCTGGATGACCAGATGGCAGTCGGCCATTTTCAGCA
>NZ_JBIGIN010000071.1:0-5267 GCF_043558715.1 Scandinavium sp. M-37 | reverse complement strand
ACCAATATAACGGTGGCTTAACACCCAATGAATCAGAGCGATTGTTCTGGAAAAACTCCAAAACTGTGGCCAGTTTTTGTTGACCACTTCACATTGCCACATGTAGAGAACAGAATTAAAACTCTCTATGAAAGTATTGGGATGTATTATCCAAGGGGCATTAATGAGTTGATCCTGGAATTCATATGTGAGAAAGGGTGGCGATTTAATGCTTCTGAGTTGAATTTTTTCCTGAAAAGCCCCGAGTTTATTGATATTGATGGCCTGGATATTACGTTTAATAAACTGCGTTACAATCGGCGCTTTCGTGATGCGGTGCTTGTCTTTATTTTTATCACCATCTTTTTTATTGGTGGATCTGTCGTGCTTTTCGGACTCAGCAAACATGATGATGGTGTGGCAAAGGTGATATTTGCTGGCGTTGGCATGGCTTTTTATCTGATATGGATAATACTGGTTTTCGGAATGTCCAGAGAAACTGGCAGGCTTGAGGGGGCGAAACGTTTTTACGGCAGCTTTTCGCCCTGGTTGAAACAGAAACAAAAAAAACTGCAACAGGTGGAGGTCCAGCCTGCGAAAGAGGCTCTTACCCCTGTGCAAGTATCCCTTCCGTCGCTTTTCACCCGGCTGGGCATATGGGGGAGGAGTAAATGGAAGACCTAACCCTCCGCTACTTCGATGCCGAGATGCGCTACCTGCGGGATGCGGCGCGGGAGTTTGCACGGCTACACCCTGAACAGGCGCGGGAACTGGGCCTGACAACACCGGGGGCGGCCGATGAATCGGTCGAGCAACTGTTCCAGGGCTTCGCCTTTCTGATGGGCCGGGTACGCGAGAAACTTGATGATGACTTTCCTGAACTGACCGAAGGGCTGATAAGCCGCCTGTGGCCGCATATCCTGCGCCCATTGCCATCGGTGTGCGTGGTGGAGATAGCCCCGGATGTGGATGAACTTAAACTACCTGAAGAGGTGGATAAACACAGCGAAGTCGTCTCACAGCCGGTGGGTGACCATCATATCCGCTGCCGTTATCGTACTACCCGAGACCTGGTGCTGAATCCTGTTGAGCTGAAACATGCCGGGTTGTTTACCGAACCGGACGGCCAGCAGGTGCTGCGGATGCGTTTTCATTGTGGCCGGAGTACCGACTGGCGACAGGTGGATTTGCGTGCTCTGCCGCTGTATCTGCACGGTGACACGCCACTGGCCTCACTGCTGCATCTATATTTGACCCGTCGCGTGACAGCCAGCTATGTCCGTCTGCCGGGGAATATCGATCGTCAGCCATTCGGGGCGCGATTCCGGCCAACCGGCTTTGAGTCTGATTCAGTGGTCTGGCCGGTGGAGGAGACACAGAACCCGGAGCATCTGCGTTTGCTGGAATATTTCACCTTCCGTGAAAAGTTTATGTTCGTTGAGCTGAACGGCCTGGAAACCATCGACTGGCCGGAAGCGCCGCAATGGTTCGAACTGGAGTTTGTGCTCAGTACGTTCTGGCCGCCTGATTTCAGCGTCAGTGAAGAGAATCTGCGGCTGCACTGTGTGCCGGTGGTGAACCTGTTTCGCCTCGATGCGCGACCGCTGGCAATCAATGCGCATCAGACCGAATACCCGCTGCGTCCGTTGCGTGATAATGACCCGCATACCGAAATCTTTGGGGTGGAACAGGTGGCAACCTCTTTCTCCGAAGATGCGGCTGTTTATACGCCTTTTCGTCAGTTTCAGCAGAAAAGCGGCATGATGCGTCATGAACGTCCGGCGCGTTATTACCATGCCCGCATCAAACGTGGCCCCTCGGGACGGAATGAAACGCTCCTGACCCTCGGCGGGGACGCGTTTGAGCATGAACGCCAGAACCCCGAAGAGCCTCTGGCCCTGAGTCTCACCGGCACCAACGGCGTGTTACCCCGTAAAGTCCTGCAAAGCGTGCTGCTGGATACGCTGGAGAGCACCACCCAGGGACCGGTCAGGGTGCGAAACCTCAGTACACCCACACTGGCGGCTTATCCCCCCCAGCGTGACCGTTTTCACTGGCAGATGCTGAGCCAGTGCGGCAGCAGCTTCCTGTGGATGATGGATAACGCAGAGGTGCTGCGTAATACCCTGGCGCTGCACTGCTGGGACGATAATGAACAAAACAGGCGCAGGCTGGCGGGCATCACCGACGTTAAACACTGGCGACTGCAGAAATGGAAGCGCTACCTGATGCGCGGGGTGGATATCGAAGTGACGCTGAATACCGGCCACTTCAGCGGTGAAGGGGATGTCTGGCTGTTTGGCTCCCTGTTGAACCGCTTCCTGGCGCAGTTTGCTGATATGCACCTGTATAACCGTCTGACACTGATACTGGAGCCGTCAGGAAAATGCCTTCGATGGAAAGAGAATCACAACTGACGTTCACCGAACTGGAAGAGAAGTTCGGGAAGCGGCTGCCGTATACCAGCTTCTACCGGTTTATGCAGTGGCTGGAACAGCGTCACCCGGAATTACCCCTGATTGGCACCACCTCACAGATAAAGAATGACCCGGTGCGCCTCCGGCCTCATCCGGGTATGGGTTTTCCGGCCAGTGAATTTAAAGGCATTGAGGTTAATCCCGACGATGACCCATTGTCGCCGCCGACCGTCAGAACCACCTTTTCAGGACTGTACGGTATCGACTCCCCGCTTCCCACGGCCTATATCGATGATATCGCCCAGAGGCGCGAGGGGCATGAAACGGTTGAGCATTTTCTTGATATCTTCAACCACCGTATTCTGACGCAGTTTTATCGTATCTGGCGCAAGCATAACTACCCGGCAACGTTTGAGCCGGGCGGTACGGACCCCATTTCATTGTGCCTGCTGAGCATTGGTGGGCTGGGTATTCCCGGCACCGGTAATAACCTCGATGCCCCGTTATCACGTTTTCTGTCCATCATCGATATCCTGCGCCAGCCCGGTAAGACCGCCGATGGCCTGACACAGCTGGTGCAAATGGTGACCCAGGATACGCAGGTAACTGTCGCGCCAAACTACCGGCGTAAAGTGGAGGTCCCTGAGCCCCGGCTGGACGGCACCTTTTTCCTCGATGACCGTCCGATCCTCGGCGGGGTGGCAACCGATATCAACAGTACCGTGGAGCTTCGTCTTTACACGGAGAGCAAAACGGATGCCCGAGGCTGGATGCCCCCGCATCAGCCGCTGTATCACGACCTGCTGTCACTCCTGCGGGTGTATCTCGGCTGGCGCTATGACGCACATATCACCCTGACCATGCCGCGCAGACTGTTTTCGGCTCCGCGTCTCAGCGTGAAACGCAACGATGAGGATGCGGTATATATGGGGTATTCGTTCCTGCTGGGCCAGGAAGATGACAGCGATACTCCCGACCCAGAGATGCCCGATAAACTGACCGTGAAGCTTGGATTTTACGAAGGGCTCACGATGAATCCACACCCACGAGACGTCACGGAGATTGACGACGAAATATGATGATAAAGCGTATAACTCTACCACTGGCCCTGATGCTGCTTACCCCATTACTTAACGGATGCGGTCTGACCCAGGGCGTTACCGATGGTAGTAAGAGCGTGGCAAAAGCTGTGTTTTATAAAAAGGTCAAAGTTGTTCACCTGCAGTTTAGTGCCCGTGCTGAACTGAACCCTGACGAAGACGGTATGGCCCTGGCGACCCGCGTACAGGTCTACCAGCTGAAAGGCCGCAAGGCGTTCGATAAAGCCGGTTATAACGCGCTGGTGGAGGATGCTGAAGCCACGCTCAGCGATGACCTGGTGGCAAAAAAAGAAATCCAGGTGCGTCCACAGCAGAGTGCAATCTTCACCATGCCGATGGATGAGCAAGCGCAGTTTGTAGCGATTGTTGCTCAGTATCGTACCCCGGACGTGCGTAAAAACAACTGGCGACTGGTACTGACGCGTGATGAGCTCGATCCTGATGATGCGCGGGTGATTGAGATGGCTAAGAATACGTTGGAAGTGAAAACAGTAGAATAATTAAGGGGGAAGGCTATGCGGCATATTGCTAAGCTAATTTTTATTTTCTTATTATTTACCAATGTAGCCTATGCAACGTTACAGTTTCAAACGCAAGCTCTGGAGGATGGAACTTTTGTCTTAATAGTTGATGGTGCTATATCCAGTGGTGATGCGCAATTATTTGCCCGAAAAATCAATTCATTCAGGCAAGATAATACTCCTCTGGCAGAAGTCTGGTTGAACAGTCCGGGTGGTGTTGTCGATGATGCACTTACAATGTCACTGATTATTTCTGAAAATCATTTAACGACTGCTGTTCCAAATAGATGGCGGTGTGTCAGCGCCTGTGTTCTTTTATTCGGCGCTGGGGCTCATCGTTATGCTATGCCAGAAAGTATTATTGGCGTGCATCGTATAAGTATAAATGCGACTGATACTGACTTTGCCAGATCATTGTCATTGGATATGGATAAGATTTATACCGAGATGAATTTCCCTGAAAACGTTAAATATAAAATGCTGACAACACCACCGAGTGATGTCTATTACCTCACCTTTCAGGATAAACAAAATATATCGGTGCGCTATTCGAATGCTCAACAAGTTAATGCTTCATACAGCAGGGCAGGCATATCTTCACCTTCCGTCGTAATTACCCGGGGAGACAGAACAGAGGCCCGTGAACTCAATCAAAAAGCAATTCTGCAAATTCGTTCTGGTCAATATTATTTGGCGATACAAAATCTTGAGGCAGCGAAGTCCATTTATCCTTCAGATGCTGAGGTTCTGGGAAACCTGGGCTATGCCTACTATATGAGCAATAATCTTTCTGCCGCACAAATGAATCTGACATCGTCCCTTCAAATTGCACCCCAGCGGGGATCATCGTGGAATAATCTTGGGCTGGTCCTCGCATCGACTAATCAGATAGAGTGGGCAACGAAGTGCTTTATAAAATACTGGAATTATTCCAGTAATAAAAGAATGGCAACAAATCAGTTCTTCTCATGGGAGCAGCAGCGACCAGGTTCGGGGATTGATATAGCATCAAAGCAGGCCCGAGCGGCTCTGGGTCTTAATGCCCCAGTCCCCTCTCGTTAGTGATAATGTATGAACAGCAACAGAAAAGAAGACTGGCAACGTTTTATCCCACCTGAATTAAAAACCGATGCCAGTAGTCTGCTCCTCTGGCTGGAGGGGTAATCCCCCCGAAAAAACGGTGTGTTTATAAGTAGAATTTCTCGTAATCTGAATCGGGGAGATTTCTATGAAAAAAGCACGTTTTACCG
>NZ_JBIGIN010000070.1:0-5793 GCF_043558715.1 Scandinavium sp. M-37 | reverse complement strand
TGGTTATTACAGCCAGCTCAGACCCCACCAATATAACGGTGGCTTAACACCCAATGAATCAGAGCGATTGTTCTGGAAAAACTCTAAAACTGTGGCCAGTTTTTGTTGACCACTTCAGAGTAGTGTGATGATGAGAACTTTCTACCCAATAAATAACAGGTAGAGCGTTAAGATGGAGAGTAGTGAATATATAACTCACTTCCTACCTTTCCCGTGAGCCAACATACTGACAACAATACAAAAGAAGGCATATATTAGCGGGCCATAATACATAAAATCATCTTCTTCTGAAATGGGTATTCCTAAAATAGGGATCACATGAACTCGCAAAACTATCATATGAAAAAGTACAAACAAGAAGGAAATCACAACTCCAAAAAAAATATGCAAAGGGTAATAAGACGATGTCAATCGTCTATTTGTAAGATATAAAACAACAAGACCAATGATAGAAAAGAACGAATATATATAACTCACAACTTGCTCCTAGTAAGACATGTATTGACCTGCAATGGTGTTTGCACTGCCCAGGAATTCGAAATACAGTTCATTTCTTGACATTAATTTAACACCCATCTCTTTCAATCCCCAGAGCAGATCAGTGTCAATATAGCGATAAAGCCTCATTGCATCTTCTTCTAATCGTAGGCCAAGCAACCCATTGATTGACAAACTCAAGTCAACGAATGTATAAATAACATCAGCATCCTTTGCATTTATGCCTAACAAAGCCCCAACACCTTCATAAATAAATTTAAGTGGGCCAGTATAACTTTCCCGATAAAGAAGGAAGTATCCATTCTCAACGATATTATTTATACCATGAGCAATGAGCAATCCACCAAAAGGTGCACCAGCACCGCTACTGGCAACACCTACCCCCGTTACAAACTGTATCCCGCCACTAACAAAACCTACACCGGCAACAATTAAGTCAACATCAATAGTATCTTTGCCATTTTTTCCTTTAGAGACTTTTTTTACTACAGATTTAACTACTATCGCTTGCCGATACTGTTTTCTTGTTAAGACTTCATCCTGCTTTCTTAGGTTTTCGATTTCCTGGTCTAATAATCTCATTGCTTGATCTTGGGTTATTTCATTCGTATTAATTTTAGATGTAATATCATTGGAGTAGGAAACAACCTCACTAATAAACTTATCCTTTGCCAAACTCCACTTCATATACTTACTGGCAACGCTGTTCATTACCTGCATAAGCTCATTCTGCTTATAACTGATAATAACGCCATTGACTCTTTGCTCTCCTCGCTCCCTATCCTCCCGATTTATATACGGGTCACGTTTAATTCCATCCAATTCGTCATACATTTCCTGCATCAATCTATTCATGATAAAACCGCTCTTTAATCTATCGTTTATCACAAAACCGTTTGGTTTATATAATTGATAAGCATACCTTACGCAAGATATTTCGATTAACCGGCTGGCCTGCCTTCAGGATTAAATATAACCCTCAGTTTGTAATGAAGACATTACTAACATCACGGTGTATTAATCAACGGGGGATCACCAAATTTAGCGCTAAAATCATCTAAAAAAGCCATTCATCGTGAGTAATGCCGATCGTTTAAGGATCGGTTGAACGATCCGGTGGCTGGTGTAAAAAGGGTTCATGTTCATCATGGACCCTTTTTAAATGGAACTTTCACAAGCCCTCGGCATTATCAATGTTACCTCACCAGAGCACGCCCGAAGCCTTTCTGACCTCATTCCTGCTGACCTTATCCAGAAAGCTCTGACGCTGACTGACACCGTCACGCTGCGCAAACGTAAACTCCCTCTTGAATCTATGATTTGGCTTGTTGTGGGCATGTCCATCTTCTGCAATCGCCCCATGACCGAAATCGTCAATCTGATGGATATCACCGATCGTACCGGCGCACCTTTCACTGCCCGCAGCTCAGTTATCCAGAGACGAAAAACGCTCGGGGAGGATGCTGTCCGGGCGCTGTTCGACATCACACAGCAGCACTGGAACCAGCAGGCATCACACCCACAGTGGCACGGCCTGAATCTGTTTGCCGTGGATGGCGTGGTCTGGCGTACAGCCGATACCCCGGAAAACAGTGCCGTCTTCAGTAAACACAGCAGCCAGTATGGCGAGGATGGCTATCCACAGGTCCGGATGGTCTGTCTGATGGAACTGAGCAGCCATCTGATAAACGCCAGCGCTTTTGACAGCGAGAGCGTCAGCGAAATGCGGCTGGCCGCCCGGCTGACAGAGAAAACGCCGGACAACAGTATCACCCTGTTCGATAAAGGATTTTACTCACTGGGCCTCCTGCATCACTGGCAGACATCCGGAGAGAAACGGCACTGGCTGTTACCGCTGAAAAAGAATACCCGGTATGAGGTGGTGCGTAAGCTGGGGCAGGGTGACGAGCTGGTTCAGTTGAAAACGAGCCCGCAGGCGCGGAAGCAATGGCCGGCGCTGCCGGCAGAAATAACGGCGAGACTGCTGACCCGGAATGTGGACGGAAAAGAACGGCAGGTACTGACCTCGCTGACATACCCTAACCGTTATCCGGGTAACAGTATCAGTGAGTTATACAGACATCGATGGGAAATAGAGCTGGGTTACCGGGAAGCGAAACAGGGCCTGCTGGACAGCCGGTGGACGCTGCGCAGCAGGCTGCCGGAGCTGGTAAGGCAGGAGTTGTGGGGAGTGCTGCTGACCTACAACCTGGTGAGATACCAGATGGTAAGGATGGCGTTCGAACTGAAAGGCGACTATCTGCCGTATCAGCTGAGCTTCAGTGGCGCAATAAGTGAAATAACACGGCTGCTGATAACGTTGCCGTGGGCTTCACCGGGTAAGATGCCAGGGGAGCTAAGAACGTTGTATGAGAAGGCGAAATGGCTGGTTTTACCGGGGAGAAGAGAGCGAAGTTACCCCAGAGAACTGAGGGTAAAAATCAGAAAATACGCCGACAAAAAAACTGCTGGTCACCTTAAGTGACCAGCATTACTCACGATGAGTGGCTTTTTTAGATGATTTTAGCGCTAAATTTGGTGACCCCCCGTTGATTAATACACCGTGATGTTAGTAATGTCTTCATTACAAACTGAGGGTTATATTTAATTCTGAAAGCAGGTCAGCCGGTTAATCGAAATATCTTACGTAAGGTATGCTTATCAATTATATAAACCAAACGGTTTTGTTAGTGGCGGGATACCGTTTGTAACGGGAGTAGGTATTGCCAGTAGCGGGTCAATACATGTCTTACCAGGAGCAAGTTGTGAGTTATATATTCACTATTCTCCATCTTAACGCTTTACCCGCTATTTATCTGGGCAGATAGTTCTCATCATCACACTACCCTTACACTCGTTTTGGTGCAGTTGCCGTAATTGACCTGCTCCAATGTTAAACATAGTGTTCATGGAGTCATTAGTTTATGGTATAGAACTGCAGAGCCACACGTCAATTATTTTTAAGGGTTCAGGATGGAGTTGTCTGGGAGGGTTCGTAAGATACAAATCCATCTTGCGGCAACCAGAAACAAATAGATAGTTTTAAATATCTATCTGAATAAAAGTAAAAATATCCCCGGTCTATCATCGCGAATGAAGATGGCTCATATTTACCGTCAGGTATGGAAGTGATTCTCTGATAATTAAAAAAATAATCTGTGACATTTAATGATTATATAAGGTAGGTTGCTGCTTTCAGAGGGAAGCATCCGATATGGGGGGTATAAGCGCCAATTTTCAGTCGGTATCGTCATCAAATCACGCACTGATCCCAGTAATAGGGAGGTGTTCGTGCTATACGCAAACGATTCTCGCTATTATTCAGAAAACGTCGTGATATTAAATAAAATTACACCTCCGTTGATTTGTATTGGTCGTGACAAAGTCGCATGTGCGCTGTATTAAATGCCGCGATTTTATTTTTCTGGCTACTGATTTTTATTTTTAAGACTTTCCCATCAAAGAATACTCGACCTACACTGCGAGAACTGATAATGAATATTGTTATTCATTATCAGTTCTCGCAGTGTCGGAGATATAATTTATTTCTGATTCTGAACCTACAGAATATAACTATGGAGAAATGGACACCATGTCTGATTCTGATAATAAAGAAAAAAGCATAAACACCAGTGACTTTATGGTGAACGCTGCCGTATCTGATACCACAACACCAGCGGTGCCAACCTTTGGCATTTTTGATAATTTATCGCTGAATGGAGAAAGAGGTCACTATCTTAATCCCGGTGACGCTACTGATGATTCTACGCCCATGCTTTTGGGTTCTAATGCCGAAGCTGGCAGTATCGTAAAGATTTTCGACAATCATGTTCTGATTGGGTCAGTCACAGCAAGCAGCGCGGGCGGTTGGGTTTTCGAAATGCCTGACAGCAGCGATGGGCTGCACAGCATTAGCGTAACGGCAACGAATGCTGCGGGCAACACCAGTGATGAGTCCAATGGTTTTGTGTTGAACATTGAAGCAACGCCTGCTGCACCGGTTATTGAAAATGTTTATGACAATGTGGGTGAAGATCAAGGCTATGGCATGTCGGGCGTAAGCACCGAGGACACCATGCCAAAACTGAGCGGCAGCGCTGATGCGGGCTCTATCGTCAAGATTCTCGACAACGGTGTTCTGATTGGGTCCGCAACCGCTAACAGCGACGGAAATTGGAGTTTCATTCCGCCGGTACAAGACGAAGGTGAGCACATCTTCACAGCGACTGCAACGAATGTTATCGGCAAAACCAGCGGTGAATCCGTTGATTTTGTGGTGAACATTGATTTCTCCAATGACAGCACACCACCGACAGAGCCAACCTTCAGCATTTTCGACAATTTAGGCCTGAACGGAGAACATGGTCACTATTTGAATTCCGGTGACGTTACTGATGACTCCACCCCTTTCCTTCTGGGTTCTGACGCCGAAGCTGGCAGCATTGTGATGATTTACGACAATGATGTATTGATTGGTTCAACCCTGGCAAGCGATGGAGGATTCTGGGCTTTCGAAACATCTGAACGCAGCGATGGACTGCACAATTTTAGCGTAGCAGCAACAGATGCAGCCGGAAATATCAGCACCGAGGCCGGTGATTTTGTGGTGAACATTGCCGGACCTGCCACTCTTGCGCAGGTGAATGATACGAATAACTTACTTGCAACAGATATCTCCGATCACAGCCAGAATACCCTTCAGCTCACGCTGAACGATATCATCAATGATGCTCATGACAACCTGTTTATGCAGGATGGCCACAAGCAACTTGCGGTGACCGGTGATGCCGGCGATGTAGTTGAACTGAAAGTTGAAGACCTTGCGCATAACACCTGGCAGGACGCCGGTCAGGTTACGGCGGGTGGTGTTCACTATGAGGTTTATCAGCATGCCGACAGTAACGTTGAACTGCTGGTACAACAGGGCCTGGAGCTGCATCAAGTTTCATAATCTGTAGCAACATTTAGACCCTTACAAATCCCCGGATATAACCGGGGATTTCAGTATAAGTGCTCCGGCAATTCTGAAGATGCCCCTCTTTGAAAGAGGTCAGCAGGATGGCAAAACATGACCGGTTTCCCCCTGAAGTTCATCAGCGCGCAATTCGTTTAGTCCTGGATAATCAGAACACCGATAACTCACATGGGCCGCTATTGGCTCCATTGTCCCCATAGGGATTTTCTGTACGGGCTGATGGCAAAAAGGTAATCCCCCCATTTTTAACGGAGGTGATAAGTAGAATCAGTTCATGCGCTGAATATGCTGCATCGGCGTGAAGCCATTCAGTGCCATAT
>NZ_JBIGIN010000069.1:0-6048 GCF_043558715.1 Scandinavium sp. M-37 | reverse complement strand
CTGAATAACCTGACGCCGGAAGAATACCGGCTGATGGCTGAAAAACCGGAACTCTCAAAAAGTGTGTGGAACTAAAACAGGTATGCTTACACCGGTATCGACCACCATCAGTCGAACCCACCTATTAAGTTAAAAGACTTCTACTGTCTGGTTTTCATGGGGTCCGCTCAAGAGCACATATCATTTATAATGTTATTGCATCCGGAGAAAATTTGCGCTTGAATGATTGTATATCTAATGGACTGCCACTTTTGATACACAAAAAGGTATTTAGGCAAATTTACATGTGATTTTATACAGGTAATAGGTAAAGAATGATAACTCAAGAAGCCAGTTCTAAATTTTTAGGTTTTCTCTACCAAATTGAACGCGCACTATATCGTATCTTTGTCAGTGAACACAATTCTACCATATTTGGAATTGAAACTGCGGATGATGTGGTAGAAGAGATTTCATTCGATAACGGCCAGCTCCATGTCTCTTTTGAGCAAGATAAACACGCTTTGGGCACTAGTGGACAACCCTATAAGGATAGTAGCAAGAATCTCTGGCATACTCTGCATATTTGGCTTTCAACAATGAAAGACGCTCGAGAAAAATATGAGGAAATTTCTTACTGTTTAGTAACTAACAAAAATGTAGGTAATAACACTCTTGCAAATTCACTTTCTAAAGCTCAAACAGACAAACAAATAAAAGCAGCACTAAAAGAATTAAGAAAACAGGAGAAGATCATTACAGGGGAAGTAAAAAGGATTGCAGGCCAAGTACTTAATTACTCTGAGGACGATCTGGAATTCCTGATTAAGAATATTGTATTACTTGATAATCATGGGACAATTTCAGGCCTTGAAACTAAGCCTGCAACGATAAGCTTATTCCATCTTCCATCGGAAATAAATGAACATGCTGAAGTGATTTATCATTCATTGTTGGGTCTTATTGTCGACAAATGTAAATCAGCTTGGAAAATTAGAGAACCCGCAATATTAACAAAAGAACCTTTTTTTAATTTATTAAATGCCGAAATAAATAGAATAAAACGTAAAAAATTCATTGACCAACCTATACTCAAAACTTCATATAGAAAGTATTTAGAAGAAGATCAGACTAGTCATATTTTCATTGAACAACTTCAAACAATAGGAAAAAACACTGATGCTTGCAACCATGCATTACTAAATTATTGGGCGTTTTATGCTGAAAAAATCCGATTACAAGATACAGGCGAAATTCCTCTATCTGCCTGGGAAGATCGTAACGATGAACTTTATCATCGCTGGCTGGACATAACATTCAATTTAACTGAACCAGATAATACGCCTGAAAAAAAACTAACTCACTCCCAGGAAATATACTCAATCACAATGAACCCTGATTATAGGGCATCCCTAAGTGGCAACGACACAGCAAACTCTTATTTTACTATTGGGAATTATCATGCTTTAGCAAACCACCCTGAAGATTTATTATTTGTGCACTGGCATGATACTTATAAAAAATGCAAGGATAAGTAGCTATGTTTTATATGGATGAAAATTTAATTAACAACAACTCTCTTTCTTGTTTTTTACTTGTATTGTTTGTAGAGGAATACGAAGCTATTTCAGTTGATAATAGCCATCCCGATTTAATGCAACTATTGATTATCCTTCCTTTTGTTTGGCATAAGTTCAGTAGAGATGCAATAAAAGCAAAAAAATACTCCACTCCATTAGATGCTGTAATATTAGAAAATCAATTAATTAAGTCAAATTTCAAAGAGCGGATTATTGATTATACTGGTGCAACACTTCAGGGCTTAAATCTTTCTGTTTCATCTGGCTTATTAATCAAATTTGATAAAAATAATAAAATCTGGTTTAAAAGAAGTGCGATCAAATGGCCTCCTAATGTGAAGAAAAGATTACCAGCAGATATGAGCAAAACAATAACCCGTCTGGCAAACTGGTTTTATCATATGGATACATCTTCAATTTATTGCTTACTTTTAGGGAATTAATTATGAAACTCATGATCGACTCACTACTTCTATGGCCAACAAACCCTAAGAATGAGGTTCGTGAAATCTCTTTTAAAAAAGACAAAATAAACATTATTCATGGAATCAGTAGTACCGGGAAATCATCGGTTATATCAATTATAGATTATTGTCTCGGTGCCAGTAAGTGCGCGATACCTGTCGGGGTAATTCGTGAGTCCGTTATGTGGTTCGGTGTAACAGTTGATATTATGGGGCATAAGCGCCTTATTGCACGTAAAACTCCGGGAAATAAATCTGTTAGCAATGAATTCTACCTTTCTCCTTGCCCGGAAGAACTTCCTCGACAATTGATTGCTACTGATAACAATATAAGTTTCAAGAAAAAATTCAATCAACTAGTCCAATTAAGCGACCTACCTCAATCAGAGGAAAACGAAAGGCCTGGTTTCGATGCCAGAGCTTCTTATAGAGATATGGCAGCATTTAACTTTTTACCACAGCATATCGTAGCAAACCCCTATACTCTCTTTTTTAAAGCTGATTCTTATCAAAACAAAGAAAGATTACAACGAATAATGCCCTTTGCTTTAGGAATTATAAACCGTGAATATATGATAAAAGAAAGAGATCGTATTGACCTACAAAAAAGACTTGATACATTGTATAAACAACAAGAAGCCAATAAAAAAGCATTATCTGGTTGGAAATTTGAAGTCGAACGCTTATGGTATGAATGTATTGAGTTAGGATTAACATCGGTCTCAGAAGGAAAAGAAAAAGAAAAAGACACAAATTATAAAATTGAAAGATTGTCACTCATTAACAAAACTTATCTCGATGGGAATATAGATACACTATTAAGCGCTCCAAATTATGAATACACAAATGAAAAAATAAGATCACTTAATGCAGATGGCGAGAATAAACAAAGAGAAATTGATACTCTACGAATAAAAATTCGAAATTTTGAACAACTATTCTCTAAAGGCAAAGATTTTGCGAAAGCAATAAATATGGAGAAAGAACATATCATCGGTTTCGAATGGCTTAAAGAAAATTTATCTCCTAATAATGAATGCATAGCTTGTGGTTCAAAAACGAATGCTCTATCCGTTGTTGTTGATAATTTCGAAAAAAAAGTATCAAGAATTAATAAAATGTCAGATGCTCTCTTTGATAATCCTATTGCTGATAAAGAATTAGACAAACTAAAGAGAAATTTAAGAGATCATCAAGAAGAATTACATAAAATCAGAAAACAGAAGCTATACCTTGAAAAACAAGACAAAGCGACAAATGATTCATTAAATAAAGTTTATGTGATGATTGGAAGAATTCAGGAGACGCTAGCATCTTTAAATAAAATTAAAAACACTGATGACATCAGTGAAAATATAAAGAAAATAAACAAACAGTTAACTCCTCTTGACATTTACTTCCAAAAATCTGATCGCGAACGTCACGAATACATCGTATATAAGGAAGTTAATTTACTTATCGAAAAATACGCGGATAAATTTAACCTTGAACGCAGAGGCAATGTTAGCCTTGATAAAAAAGAATTAACATTAAGTTTTAAAGATCCAAAGAGCGTTAAAAGTGAATATTTATGGGAAGTTGGTAGCGGTGCAAACTGGATGGGCTATCACATATCAGTTTTCTTAGCTTTACATGAATTCCTCTCTCATCCAGATAGATATAAATTACCACCTTTTAGTTTTTTAATAATCGATCAGCCAAGCCAAGTTTATTTTCCCAGTACAGATTCTGGTGAAAATATACTAGATCAAAATAATGAAAATATACAAAACACAAGAAAGGATGATATTACTGCCACAAAACGCATATTTGAAATATTATCATCAGCAATTGAAGAGAATAATCTAAATTTCCAGGTTATCGTTCTTGAACATGCTGATAGTTCAATATGGGGACAGGTTGATAATACTCATGAATCGGCTTGCTGGAAAGATGAAGGAGATGGACTCATTCCTCAAAAATGGATTAGATAAATTATACTATTAAATCTATATAAACCAAAGCTTATATCGACCCAATAAGGAAGATGTAAGCTTTGCAATAAGCCACTTAATGTCAATTACACTAGCCAACAATATTATGAATGATTCGATCTTCAACTTTATCTTTTTATTTGGCAACATCCCTTTTTTTTTATAAATTTAATGGTTCCATTTTCATGAATGAATATTGTGGCAGCACCTGCTCTTTCATACATAGAACACATAGTGCATTACTAATTCTGGCTGTACGCCAACTTCTGTTAGTTTTAAGTTTTATAGGGCATAGTTGTATGTCTGCAAAGATAAATAAAAAACAATCAGTAGTCTCACAACAACATAATCATCTGACATTGATGAAAAACACTTCAACAAAATAACCTTTCCAATCACTAAATAAAAATTCACATTCCTTGCAAAGAAGTGGGGCTTTCTTTCCACCGTAAACAATTCAGTTGGATTCAGATTATCTGTTGCTTTATATATTCAATCAATACGGATTATTTTTCGCCTTCGAATACAAGACAGATAAAAATATGACTAAGTTCGAATGCAGCTTATTTTCCACATGAGAGACACTCCCCCCTTCATTTTAAAGTTTTTATAAAAGGAATTAATATATTATTGAATATGAATTACCAACAGCAAGAAAAATCATAAAAACACAATAACAATAATTTAAATTCTCTATGATTCCTTTCTTTTAAAAACCACGTTAGTTTAATAATTCACGAAATTGTCAATTAAATAGATGCGAGAAATAGTGCTCATCTTTCGTCCAGCTCTTGCACGGTAAGGCGTTAGGGCTGTTTACTCTTTCTGACCACGCTGTATCGGGCTGCGATGTGCTACTCTTACGCAATAGCCACATGTCAGTAAATGGTAGAGGTATTAGGCGCAACTATTTAATAGGCGACATTTGACAAACTATCTAAACTGGGTGATACAAAACACCCTACCCGGCCAAGAGCATCTCCGGTCATGGCTTGTCCGCAACGGCATAGCTCGTAAGTTCTCTTAATGGCACGCCGTATACTGCAGGACGGACTGTATGTCGGACTGGGTAGGCGCGGTTTACTGACTGTAAATACAGTTCGCATGGCGGTTCTGACCAGCCTTGCGCTGCAGGGCCACGCTCATTATACCGAACCGGGTAGATAACAAATCTGGCTCGCATTCCCAGCTTACGTCAAGCTACCGTGATGGTGTGCCGCCTTTAAGCAATTCGCGAAACTTTTCATTCTGTATACCTCTCACCGTCGATATAACAACATGCACGGTAAAACTCAATATCGGCGGCCGGTAGTTGGTGAGCATTGTTCCTGAACTGACCGCTTATGAGCTCGCCAGCGGCGTTCCTTCGCCGATTTCGTTCGAGCATGCTGCCCCCTGTTTCAAGGGGATGAATCTTTTTAGCCCGCGTAAATTACAGTCTCTGTTATGCGCCAGTCTTTCGATCAAAATCAACCGGTTAATGCTCAATCTTGCCCAACGCAATGGGCATCCTTATTTTCAGTCTCTCGATCAACGCGATATAGAAATAGGTTCGGGAAAAACGGCAAATCGTTCCCGGCAGTTGGCTGGGGCCAGATTATCAAATCATCGTTCCCCACGCGTATAAACCGTAAGGAATCGAAGATGGGTCCGCGTGATATTTATAGCCGACAGGTCAGGCTATTAATGACGGCTCTGCCGCATGTGGCAAAGGAGTCCTGTTTCGCTTGAAAGGCAACACGGCAATCAATTTATTTGTGCAGGACTTCCCTTGCCTATCGATGGATATCGATCTGTCGTATAAGACATTCGCGGATCTGGATACCGATCTGGCTGCTATCAATGACACATTGATGCGCATTAATGAACCGCTGAATGGCAAACCTAAATAGCTGCGCGAAATAGTAGATCACTTAAAGGGAACTCAGCCCGGATTGTGCGATCTGATCAATCGCCAAATCTCCCACATCACCAACCGGACTGAGCGATGCCGATCATAGCACCCATACCCCGTATCGAACGACGCCTGATGCAGAAAACTATCCATA
Organism: Scandinavium sp. M-37; assembly: GCF_043558715.1. Classification (NCBI taxonomy): domain Bacteria; kingdom Pseudomonadati; phylum Pseudomonadota; class Gammaproteobacteria; order Enterobacterales; family Enterobacteriaceae; genus Scandinavium; species Scandinavium sp. M-37. Next base: position 4 of record NZ_JBIGIN010000069.1, on the reverse strand, counting down.
AAAC
>NZ_JBIGIN010000068.1:0-6943 GCF_043558715.1 Scandinavium sp. M-37 | reverse complement strand
AGGGGGCTGCCACCGTCTGGCGCTGCCCGTTATACGTGCCAAAGCAGCCTTCCACGCTCAGGCGTCTGATCCACCTCGGCAGCTTCGCGCTCAGTAGCTTTTTCCCGCTGATGGCCCAGCGCCGCTGGAAGCCGGACCGCATTATCGGCGTGGTGCCGACGCTGTTCTGCACCCCGGGAATGCGCCTGCTGGCGAAGCTCTCCGGTGCCCGCACCCTGCTGCACATTCAGGATTACGAAGTCGATGCGATGCTCGGCCTCGGGATGGCGGGTAAAGGCAAGGGCGGAAAAGTGGCGAAACTCGCCAGCCGTTTTGAACGCAGCGGCCTGCATAACGTCGACAACGTCTCCACGATTTCGCGCTCGATGATGAATAAAGCGCAGGAGAAAGGCGTTGCGGCAGACAAAGTGATTTTCTTCCCGAACTGGTCGGAAGTGGCGCGTTTTCGTGACGTGAATCCGACTCAGGTCGTGGTGCTGCGCGAGCAGTTGGGTCTGCCATCAGACCGTAAAATTATTCTTTACTCCGGCAACATCGGCGAAAAGCAGGGGCTGGAAAACGTCGTTGCGGCCGCCGTTGAGTTGCAGGACAAACCGTGGCTGTTCGTGATTGTCGGCCAGGGTGGGGGCAAAGCGCGACTGGAAAAGCGCGTCGCTGAACGCGGCCTGAGCAACGTGCGTTTCTTCCCGTTGCAGTCGTATGAAGCGCTGCCAGCGCTGCTGAAAATGGCCGACTGCCATCTGGTCATCCAGAAACGCGGCGCGGCGGACGCGGTACTGCCTTCGAAACTGACCAATATTCTGGCGGTGGGCGGCAACGCGGTGATCACCGCTGAAGCCGACACCGAACTCGGCCAGCTTTGCCAGGCACAGCCGGGGATCGCGGTCTGCGTGGAGCCCGAGTCGGTTCCGGCGCTGGTCGACGGGATTGAACAGGCTCTGGCGATGCCGCACCACAACGTGATTGCCGGTGAATACGCCGAACGCACGCTCGAAAAGAACAGCGTGCTGAAACAATTTATTGCGGATATCTCTGCACAAGACTTCGGGGTTCAATCATGAGTCAGACACAACTCTTTCCGGTAGTAATGGCCGGTGGCTCCGGTAGCCGTTTATGGCCGCTGTCCCGGGTACTTTATCCTAAGCAGTTCCTGTGCCTGAAGGGCGATCTGACGATGCTGCAGGCCACCGTCAACCGCCTGAACGGCGTGGAGTGCGAAAGTCCGGTGGTTATCTGCAACGAGCAGCACCGCTTTATCGTGGCGGAACAGCTGCGCAAGCTTAATAAGCTGACTGAGAACATTATTCTTGAACCGGCAGGGCGGAACACCGCCCCAGCGATTGCCCTCGCGGCGCTGGCGGCTAAGCGCAGTTGCCCGAACGGTGACCCGCTGATGCTGGTGCTTGCCGCCGATCACGTCATCCAGAATGAAGACGCCTTCCGTGCGGCGGTTCGCGATGCGGTGCCGTACGCCGAAAGTGGCAAACTGGTGACGTTCGGCATCGTGCCGAACCTGCCGGAAACCGGCTACGGCTACATTCGCCGCGGCGACGTCAGCCCGGGCGATAAAGACGCGGTGGCGTTTAACGTGGCGCAGTTTGTGGAAAAACCGAATCTGGAAACCGCGCAGGCGTATGTCTCCAGCGGGGAATATTACTGGAACAGCGGCATGTTCCTGTTCCGTGCCGGTCGCTATCTGGAAGAGCTCGCCAAATTCCGCCCGGACATCATGCAGGCCTGCGAGCAGGCGATGAGCGTGGTTGACCCGGATCTGGACTTCATTCGCGTTGACGAAGCCGCGTTCCTGGCCTGCCCGGAAGAGTCCATCGACTATGCGGTGATGGAACGCACTGCCGATGCGGTTGTGGTGCCGATGGATGCGGGCTGGAGCGACGTGGGCTCATGGTCCTCGCTGTGGGAAATCAGCAACCGGACTGACGAAGGCAACGTGCATCACGGCGACGTTATCAGCCACAACACCGAAAACAGCTACGTGTATGCAGAATCCGGGCTGGTGACTACCGTCGGGGTGAAAGACCTGGTGGTGGTGCAGACCAAAGATGCGGTGCTGATCGCCGACCGCAACGCGGTGCAGGACGTCAAAAAAGTGGTTGAGCGCATCAAAGCTGACGGTCGCCACGAGCACCATATTCACCGGGAAGTGTATCGCCCATGGGGGAAATACGACTCCATCGATTCCGGCGAACGCTATCAGGTGAAACGTATCACCGTGAAGCCGGGCGAAGGGTTGTCGCTGCAAATGCACCATCACCGCGCCGAACACTGGATTGTGGTGGCCGGTACCGCGAAGGTGACCATCAACGATGACGTGAAGCTGCTCGGCGAAAACGAGTCCATCTATATTCCGCTCGGGGCCACGCACTGCCTGGAAAACCCCGGCAAGATCCCGCTCGACCTGATTGAAGTCCGCTCCGGGTCATACCTCGAAGAGGATGACATTGTACGGTTCGAGGATCGCTACGGACGCATCTGATTCCCGCCGGATGGCGCTGTGCTTATCCGGCCTACGCATGATCCGTAGGCCCGGTAAGCGCAGCGCCACCGGGCAATATATTAAATCTTAATCAGGCCCTGATGGGTCCGGGTTAAGTGTTGCCTGAAGAAGAGGTACACCATGACTGAATTAACCTGTTTTAAAGCCTACGATATTCGCGGCAAGCTGGGCGAAGAGCTGAACGAAGAGATCGCCTGGCGGATTGGCCGGGCGTACGGTGAGTTCCTGAAACCAAAGACCATCGTGCTCGGCGGCGATGTGCGCCTGACCAGCGAATCGCTGAAGATGGCGCTGGCCAAAGGCCTGCGCGATGCGGGCGTCGACGTGCTGGATATCGGCCTGTCCGGCACTGAAGAAATCTATTTCGCCACCTTCCACCTCGGCGTGGATGGCGGCATCGAAGTCACCGCCAGCCATAACCCGATGGATTACAACGGCATGAAGCTGGTGCGGGAAGGTGCCCGCCCCATCAGCGGTGACACCGGCCTGCGCGATGTGCAGCGTCTGGCAGAAGCCAACGACTTCCCGCCGGTGGTGGAGTCCAGACGTGGCAGCTGCCAGAAAATCGACCTGCGTAAAGCCTATGTCGATCATCTGCTCGGTTATATCGACACGGCCAACCTCAAACCCCTCAAGCTGGTGATTAACTCCGGTAACGGCGCGGCTGGCCCGGTGATTGACGCCCTGGAAGCGCGCTTCCAGGCAATGAACCTGCCGGTCACCTTTATCAAAGTTCACAACACCCCGGACGGCAATTTTCCGAACGGTATCCCGAACCCGCTGCTGCCGGAGTGTCGCGCCGATACCCGTAATGCGGTGATCGAACACGGCGCGGATATGGGCATCGCCTTTGACGGCGACTTTGACCGCTGCTTCCTGTTTGATGAAACCGGGCAGTTTATCGAGGGCTACTACATCGTCGGTCTGCTGGCGGAAGCGTTCCTCGAAAAACAGCCCGGCGAGCGCATCATCCACGATCCGCGTCTGTCCTGGAACACCGTCGATGTGGTGAACCTGGCGGGCGGCACCCCGGTAATGTCGAAAACCGGCCACGCGTTCATCAAAGAGCGTATGCGCCAGGAAGATGCCATCTACGGCGGCGAGATGAGCGCCCATCACTACTTCCGTGATTTTGCCTATTGCGACAGCGGGATGATCCCGTGGCTGCTGGTGACCGAGCTGCTGTGCCTGAAAGGCAAAACGCTGGGCGAACTGGTGCGTGACCGCATGGCGGCGTTCCCGGCGAGCGGCGAAATCAACAGCAAGCTGGCCGATCCGGTCACGGCGATTGCCCGCGTTGAGCAGCATTTTGCGCCGCACGCGCTGGATGTTGACCGCACCGATGGCATCAGCCTGGCGTTCGACGAATGGCGCTTTAATTTGCGCTCCTCGAACACCGAGCCGGTGGTGCGTCTGAACGTGGAATCCCGTGGGGACACGGCGCTGATGGAAGCGAAAACGAAAGACATTCTGGCGCTGCTGAATCAGTAAATACATACCCTCTCCCGGACGGGGGAGGGTCATTTTTAACAGGAACAACGATGACGACTCTAAGAAAGCGCGAACGAGCCAAAACGAATGCATCGTTAATCTCAATGGTGCAGCGATTCTCCGACATTACCATTATGTTCGGCGGGCTGTGGGTGGTCTGCAAAGGCGCTGCACTGCCGTTTTCCTACATGCATTTGCTGATGGCGCTGATTACCCTGGTGGTGTTTCAGATGATCGGCGGAATGACCGATTTCTATCGCTCATGGCGCGGCGTGCGTATCACCACCGAACTGTTATTACTGCTACAAAACTGGACTCTGGCCCTGATTTTCAGCGCCGGGCTGCTGGCCTTTAACGACGACTTCAGCAACAGCTTTGCCGTGTGGCTCGCCTGGTATCTGCTGAGCGCCTGCGGCATGGTGGCCTGTCGCGCCTTTATCCGTTATGGCGTGGGCTGGCTGCGTAACCGCGGCTACAACATCCGCCAGGTGGCGGTGGCGGGCGATATGCCTGCGGGGCAAATTTTGCTCGACAGCTTCCGCAATCAACCGTGGCTCGGCTTTGAAGTGGTGGGCAGCTATCACGATCCTAAACCGGGTGGCGTCAATGCCGACTGGGCGGGCAATTATCAACAACTGATCGACGATGCGCGCGCCGGGAAAATCCATAACGTCTATATCGCGCTGTCGATGCAGGAAGAAGCCTGCATCAAAGATCTGGTGCGCGAGCTGGCCGACACCACCTGTTCGGTGATCCTTATCCCGGATGTTTTCACCTTCAATATTCTGCATTCGCGTATCGACGAAGTGAACGGCGTGCCGGTAGTGCCGCTGTATGACACGCCTTTATCCGGCCTGAATCGCGTGCTGAAACGGGTGGAAGATATTGTGCTGGCCAGCCTGATCCTGCTGCTTATCTCCCCGGTGCTGGCGTGTATTGCGCTGGCGGTCAAAATCACCTCGCCGGGCCCGGTAATTTTCCGCCAGACCCGTTACGGCATGGACGGGAAGCCTATTAACGTGTGGAAATTCCGTTCGATGCGGGTGATGGAAAATGACGCCGTCGTCACCCAGGCCACCCAGAACGACCCACGCGTGACCCGCGTCGGCAACTTCCTGCGCCGTACCTCGCTGGATGAACTGCCGCAGTTTATCAATGTGTTGACCGGGGGGATGTCGATTGTTGGCCCGCGTCCGCATGCGGTGGCGCACAACGAACAGTATCGTCAGCTGATTGAAGGCTACATGCTGCGCCATAAGGTGAAACCGGGCATTACCGGCTGGGCGCAGATTAACGGCTGGCGCGGTGAAACCGACACCCTGGAAAAGATGGAAAAGCGTATCGAGTTTGACCTCGAGTACATCCGTGAATGGAGCCTGTGGTTCGACATTCGCATTGTTTTCCTGACGATTTTCAAAGGCTTTGTCAACAAAGCAGCGTATTGAGGACGTGACATGAGCCTGAGAGAAAAAACCATCAGCGGGGCGAAGTGGTCCGCGATGGCCACGGTGGTCATCATCGGCCTGGGGCTGGTGCAGATGACCGTGCTGGCGAGGATTATCGACAATCACCAGTTCGGTCTGCTGACCGTGTCGCTGGTGATCATCGCCCTGGCGGACACGCTGTCGGATTTTGGCATTGCCAACTCCATTATCCAGCGTAAAGAAATCAGTCATCTGGAGCTGACCACGCTCTACTGGCTGAACGTCGGCTTAGGGATTGTAGTGTTCGCACTGGTGTTTTCCCTGAGTGGGTTCATTGCTGACATTCTGCATAACCCGGATCTGGCCCCGCTGATGCGCACGTTGTCGTTTGCGTTTGTGGTCATCCCGCACGGGCAGCAGTTCCGCGCCCTGATGCAAAAAGAGCTGGAATTCAACAAGATTGGCATGATTGAAACCTCCGCCGTACTGGCGGGGTTCACCTTTACGGTGGTGAGTGCGCATTTCTGGCCGCTGGCAATGACCGCGATCCTCGGATATCTGGTCAACAGTGCGGTGCGAACCCTGCTGTTTGGCTGGTTTGGGCGCCGGATTTATCGTCCGGGGCTGCATTTCTCGCTGGCCTCTGTTTCCTCTAACCTGCGCTTCGGCGCGTGGCTGACTGCCGACAGCATCATCAACTATGTGAACACCAACCTCTCTACCCTGGTACTGGCGCGTATTCTCGGGGCCAGCGTCGCCGGGGGCTACAACCTGGCGTACAACGTCGCCGTGGTGCCGCCGATGAAGCTCAACCCGATTATCACCCGCGTGCTGTTCCCGGCGTTCGCCAAAATTCAGGACGATACCGCCAGACTGCGCGTGAACTTTTACAAGCTGCTGTCGGTGGTGGGCATTATCAACTTCCCGGTGCTGCTGGGCCTGATGGTGGTCAGCAACAACGTGGTGCCGCTGGTGTTCGGCGAGAAGTGGGTCAGCATTGTGCCTGTTCTGCAGCTGCTGTGCGTGGTCGGGTTACTGCGTTCGGTCGGGAACCCGATTGGCTCGCTGCTGATGGCCAAAGCGCGCGTCGATATCAGCTTTAAATTCAACGTGTTCAAAACCTTCCTGTTTATTCCGGCCATTATCACCGGCGGCCATCTGGCCGGGGCGCTGGGCGTGACGCTCGGCTTCCTGCTGGTGCAGGTGGTGAATACCGTGCTGAGCTATTTCGTGATGATCAAACCGGTCCTGGGGTCGAGCTATCGGCAATACATTCTCAGCCTGTGGCTGCCGTTTTATCTGTCACTGCCGACGCTGGTGGTGAGCTACGGACTCGGCGTAGCGCTGAACGGCGTACTGTCTCTGCCGCTGCTGCTGGCGATTCAGATTGCCGCCGGGGCGCTGGCGTTCGCGTTCATGATTGTGCTGTCGCGCCACCCGCTGGTGGTGGAGATGAAACGCCAGCTGTGCCGTAGTGAAAAAATGAAAGTGCTTTTGCGTGCGGGCTGAGTGC
>NZ_JBIGIN010000067.1:0-6955 GCF_043558715.1 Scandinavium sp. M-37 | reverse complement strand
ATCCTTAACTCATCCCCGGCTACGGCCGGGGATTTTTGTATAAGTGAATCTACATGGCTTAATAGACGCCACAGAGTCAACTTGAAATTGACCATGAAATGATAATGAAATGTCGTAGTAACGTCTGTAGTGGTGAACAAAAACTGGCCACGGCTTTAGAGTTTTTCCAAAACAATCTTTCTGATTCATTCGGCGTCAAACCACCATTATATTGATGAGGTCTGAGTTGGCTGTAATATCCTGTGATGTAATTCGTTATTGCCGTGCTGGCTTGGCTAAAATTAGCGTAGCCATTATCCGGTACCCACTCTGTTTTCAGACTTCTGAATAATCAGACTCCGGAGGAATTTATCCGAAGTCTGCAAAAAGACCGGAATCACTGATTTAACCTGGCATCGATATTGGGAAGGGATCAGTGGCGCGGCGCTACTGCCCCGACATCCTCCGGTGGATCAATACGCGGCGCAGGTCATGCCGGAGCAGCGTCACGCCGGCACCAATCAGCAGGACGTCTTTGATAATAAAACTGTCAATACGCCCCAGTTGTGGCTGCAGACTCAGCGTCACTATCGCGGTACCGATGACCATTACCGCGCCCGCCACCCCCAGTATCGGGCGGAAGAAACCGACAATCAGTGCCAGCAGGGTGATGTTTTCCACCACGCCAAGGGCATAGCTGACGCCCCGCACGCCCAGGATTGGATAGAGTGCCCCCAGCCAGGTCCCTGTCAGCAGGTGATGCAGAGCATTCGCCTCAAAGGGAAACCACTTGTAAGTACCAAACAGTGCGAAGATAAAAATCACTGACAGACGCAGGACGATGAGATCCACGCGGGCCAGTTTCTTTGTGGCGTTGTGCAGGTGGCGATAAGTGAAACTGTTCATGGCAATGTCCTTGTTTTGTTCGTTATCACGGAGCCGGATTAGGCGTAGAGCGTGGCGCGGGCATGGATGAAACGACCCTGTTCAAAGTCAGATATCAGATAACCGGCGGCCCCTGATTCGCAGGCCTGGCGGGCCACTTCCCTTTCCAGCTCTTCAACGGAAGAAATCCAGCCGAGTGAAAATGAGCGGACGGGCATCAGCGCGGCCTTATCCTCTTCGGTCAGATCATGTTTCACCATCACAGGGCCGTGCGGTCTGCGGGTGAAGATGGCAATAACATCGCGAATAAGTGCTTTCATAATGGATACCTCTGGTGTTCTGTTTCAGGCGTTTTGTTGTGTCGTCAACAACAGACTACCTACCAGAAGGTAGGCAGTCAAAGGGAAATAAGCACTACCGCCGAAAATGTGATCCCAATCACATCATTAAGCGAGGGGTGAAACGCGATATGCGTCCGCGAAGACCTTACGTGCCGGGGCTATTTACTTCAGCGAGGAGAAGCCCGCCAGCCATTACAGGCCATCAGCGGGCGTCATGATTAATGAGAGCTGAACATCTGTTGTACCGCGACCTTCATTCGTTCGCAGGCATCATGCGGCGGAACACGGTTCAGCATCAGCGCGCCCTTGACCGCACAGTTGATAATAATCGCAAGGTCAGCTGGTTCACCGCGGAATGTCAGTTCACCGCTTTCCCGGCCGGTACGCAGCACATCTGCGATTATCCTCAGGTCTGTCTGCGCCAGCTGACTCACTGCATCCTGCAGGGCCGGTTCGAACAGGTTGCTGTCTGACAGCATGGCATGGACACCACACATCTGCCCCTTTTGTGCGCAATACGCGAAGGCGTCCATATACGCATCAAGACGGGCTTTCCCGGCGGGGACCGACAGCAGCGTTTCTTCCATCTGCCGGAGCCGGTTTTCCTTGCGCTCACAGTAAGCAATACCCAGTTCAGTTTTGGTCGGGAAATGGTAGTGAATACTGGCCTTGCGAATACCAAGGCCTGCAGCCAGGTCAGCATAGCTGAATCCCTGGAAGCCATTTTCCTGAATCAGCGTGTCAGCCAGGTCAAGGAGGCTGTCATAGGTGGACATCATTGTTCTCCGGGCACAGGGGTGCCTGTTGTGTTCAGATACGGGAAAACCCGGCAGTCAGTGAGACTCCGGGGTTTTTCGTATCCGCCCTCCCTGAGGCAGGAGGCGCTGCGGCGCATTCAGCGGCCTGACTTAGCGATACAGAATAGCTGTACCACTCAGCTTATTGTTGCCGGAAGCTCCCACAATCCGGTAGTGACTGGCGCCGGCATCCTCGGCTTTCATGGCCAGGGAGGCACTCAGGCCATCCAGGCTGCTGAACCCGCCGGACGATACCTCGCCAATTTTTTGCAGTGACGCCGCCTCACTGCGGGTGACCATTTGCGGAGCGGCGGCATAGGTCAGGGCAGTAGCGGACAAGGCGATGATGGCAAGGGTGGTTTTGATGATGTTTTTCATGGTAAGGCTCCTGATATTCTGTTGTGTGTTTCTGTGTGTGTGTCGTGCTGTTGAAATCAAGACCACCTACCAGTAGATAGATTAGCAAGGGACAATTTTGCTCACTGGCCCAAAACGTGATCTCGGTCACATTTTTGTTGATGGGAAGTGTTTGGGCTGGAATAAGGCATCGCTAACGGGGTTCGAGGGGCATCGTGCGAAAAAGCACGTTAAGGGACTAACAGTCTGAAATATCGAGATTTATGAGAGTGGATATGGGCGCCGAAAAATATGTACTCAATATCATTTTTGGTCGTTTTAAGACAGGATCGGTCGCTGTCAGAATGAGCCTGCGGACAGTACGGTCAAATATGCTATTGATGGTAAAAATAATTATTACCGAGCACTACAGCGACGGTTCCAGCACCACAAACTCTTATCCATTAAAGTAATTAAAGTGATTATGACCAGCTCTCCATTGAATTAGATCGACCAATTGAACTCACTGCTCATAGCGGACTGGACAGGCCGCTTGCCAACAGCGGACATAGCAGCTCTTTCCAAAACTTATTAAAGAGAATTCAATTAACCTCTATTTATCAGGCCTGTTCCATGGCATTTTTAACAATAAAGTCGCCATCCCACATAAACCGCTTACTCCTGCAAAGAGTAATCCTGCGCCTACAAAGCCTGAAAGCAAAAATAACCGGCTATCTGTGGTGTATCCCAATACAACGCCGATAAGAATCAGTGTGCCCGCAACAATCTGAACCTGCCTCATGATAGGCAACGGCTGTTTTTTGTCTTCAATAGTTGGGAGGTTGGCGCTCTTCCACGCGTTTATACCCCCAGCCATCAGTAAAGCCGGCACAGGGCTTGCTGCTTTCATGAGCACATTGGCATTCTGAGCCGTGCGCGCCCCTGACAAACAATGAAAAATGACGGGTTGTCTATCTGTACCCTCCACCATTTTACCTGCCGTAATATCGGTGAGAGGGAGTGAGCGCGCGTACGGTATGTGCTCACGCAGGTATTCAGTGGGGTCTCGAATATCAATGAGCACAGCCCCTTGATCAATAAGTCTTTTGGCTTCTTGCGGTGATACTGATTCTGGCGTCATTTGAAATCCTCTGGGCAGTAAATGTCTTTTAACGTGGAGATAACTTTTTTCACCGAGTCGTTTTTGATGAAGTAGTTCACTTTTTGCGCCACCCTTTCAGACTCAATCAAACCGTCTTCTTTCATTTTTGCCAGGTGCTGAGAGGTTGCTGAAGGCGTTAAGCCGGTCAATTGCCCCAAATCACCTGATGATGTGCCGGGTTTATCAATGAGGATACAGAGGATCAACAGTCGATTGCTGTTGCTCATCGACTTAAGCAGCGTTGTTGCCAACGAGGCACTTTCCTGTAACTGGAACAGATGAGTCTTATTCATTTTGTTATTTAGCACCTCCTAAATTTAGACAATGCTAAATTAAATGGTGCTCACACGCAATCAAAAAAATTTTAAGGGCGGCGGGATGTCCGCCTGCGCTCAAAGCAGACCTTCAGCTCCGTAAACTCGTCCGCTCAGTGCCCGAAGTGGTCATCCCTGACAGCTTATTTCCGGTAAAAATCAGAGATCGTTAACTAACGCTGTACTGTCGGGAGCATTGACGGGCTTACACGTTGGATAAACGCCGCAAAGGGTAAAGCCCCGGTATGCTTTCTGGGTAATCGTGTTGCCTGACCTCTCGCGGGTACGCAGTTTCGTTGCCTCCAGAAGTTCAAGCAGATCGGCGCGCCCCATTTGCAGCGGGAATTCCTCAGGCGCAAAGTGAGTGCCTCGCGGATAATCATAGTAAGGCGCGCGTCTTTCGATATGCGTTCCTAGTATCTGTGCAACGGGACGAGTGCGGGTAAAATCAACCAGCCGCTGAACACTGGCATGCATGAGATCGGGATTAGGTTCGTTGATATAGAGCCGACCAGGGTAAAGGATATCTCCCGTTAGCAGAACGGCAGTATTACGATCATATACTGCAATACTGGTTGCATCATGGCCAGGTGCTGGAATGATATCCAGTATCCGTCCGCCAAGATCATATTTTCCTGTTTCTTTCGGCCAATGTTGAATACCAAAAAATGCTGTTAATGTTTCAACATCACCCGGCTTCACAAATGTGGTATCAGGGCGTTGAGTAAACTGATAATCCCCCCAAACATGGTCGAAATGAGAATGAAGATGAGTAACAACCAAGGGGATTGAAGATCGATTATTCTCTTTTAACCACAGATTAATCACGCCATTGACGGCACCGACAACATTGGGAACTCTGCCTGTAGTTGCATCGGTATCTTTGCCTGCACCAGTATCAAAGAGAATCGCTCTTTCATTCCCAAACAATAGATAAATAAAAGGTTTTTCGGTATGAACACAACCTGATTCGCGTAGAATATAAAAGTTTTTATTGTATTTATGAATCTGAAAATCATCTTTAAACGTTGCACATTCCGGGCCACCAGTGAGCCATTTAGTGGGCAGATTTCCGGGTTCATACGCTATTTGAGATAGCGTATTACCGGCCAAGCAGGCACCCGAAACAGTCAGCATTATCACAGCAATGTGAAAATTTTTTATCCAAAGAGTCAAACGGGTCATTATCATATTCATTCCTCATTTTTTGAAACAGTAGGCAGACCTCTCAAATATAGGTGATGTGAACAAAATTACAGCATGAGCCACCGCGTTTCTGGGGGTTATCTTTCAGATTGACAGATGAGTGTTAACTTTCGCTTTTCGTTGTGAGCTCAATCGAGGGATGCAACACTTTTATTGAACCATTTTGCGGGTGATACATAGTAGAGGCTTAAACTGTTCTATCCCTGCCATCGGACGGATAAAGACTCGATGGCAGGTGTTGTGAAAAATCAGGAGCGTTACTTATTGCCAGCAGTTACCGGGAAAGTATCTTTAAGGAAAATGTCAGTTGCGTACATCACTGCAGGCGCACCGCTATCATTCACAGCCCAGTGTGAATCACCGCGACCAGATCGGTAAACTTCACCTGGTTTCATTTTCACCCCGACAGTACAATTTTTAGCGTAGATAGTTACCGATCCAGAAAGCATAGTTGCGATTTCAGGACGCTCATCATGGGAATGTATTTGTGCGATAGAACCTTTACCAAAATAAATTGTTCTTGATCGCAAATGCCAGCCTTTTGCCGCAACCGCTTCATTGTCTAACAGTATTTGGCCATTATTGACCACCTGAAGTGGCCCTGTAGTTTCTGTAATTGGTTTGAAAGGCGTTGGCCCCTCTTTTCCTGCTGGGCATTCACCAGCCACAGCAGCAGTGCACGAAAGTGCAAATAACAGAGTCGTACAAGTCAAAATTAATTTCATGGTTAAATCCCCTTCCCTTCATTTAATGTGTTAGCAGATTAAGCTACAGCTATGGAAGTGTATTTATCAAGCGATTTATTTGCGGTTTATTCGTGAGAGGGATCTGCAACTTCCAGTGTTAAATAATATTGAATCGTTAATTTCTTATTCAATGAAACAAACAATCATTATCTACATGGCTTATGTTGTATGTTTTTTTCCTGTTGCTACCAGATGTGGTAAACACCAATGACTTGCCGAATGCCATCGGTAATGCATCACCTATTAATATACGTGGAAACTTAATTTATCCGCAAAATAAATTCGACATATTGAATTTGATTGTTTAATAAAACATGCTATGCAACCGGAGTTGATCGGGGTGTTTATAAATTCATCTGTAAACACTGTAGCACTATCGTTATTAACTGGGTTTTCTCATAGTTTCTGCTAATGAAACAGTTAATTGAATCGCCTCGACTTCGGTAGTGATGTTTTGAGTCCGCAGATATATATCGACTTCCGACCTCGCGCATAGCAGTCGCTCCTAAAGATTTTCCATATATGCTTGTTGACTTTGACCCTTTGTTATTGCATCAAAGAATAAGACCAGATATATTGGTCATGTAGCATTTCAACTGGCTAATACACTTGCTTCGGACACATCTCAATCGGTAGCAGATCGTGGGAGATATGCATTGAACGAATTAGAAAAAAACAATTGATCATTCAAATACCAACGATATAATTAGTACCAATTTACTTCCTAAGGGTTGAGTTATTCCAACCACTCATAAAGTGGCTTTTTGCGACAGAACTTTCATAATTCAATTAATCATTAAACGTTTTCATTTTATTCGAAACACAGCCAGAGCGCCCCACTCCCCCGTTATTGCGACTTACACCATCAGTTCTATTATCTGTAATGTCCTTTTTTATTCTTATCTGTTTATTCGTCATGGTTACTGCGTTTATCGTGCTGGCCGGACGGTAAATAATTTATCGTCGTTATTAATTTACCGCGGCGGAGAGGTTTTTTTATTTTCCCTGCACGACAACCCCGATAAGGAATAAATACACTATGGCTGATTACACCTCCAGTTCACGCGACACGGCACAGCTTGCCGGCCTGCTGGCCGGCCTGCCCGTCGAAAATGGGCAGTTAGTTCCCACCCCCGCCGAGCCGGGCGTGATTAACATCGACACCATCTCTGACAACCAGGGTGTGCAC
>NZ_JBIGIN010000066.1:0-7247 GCF_043558715.1 Scandinavium sp. M-37 | reverse complement strand
CCGACAGCGACGGCAACTGGCATATCCAGCTGAGTGACGGTACGCGTCTGCTTGGCACCCAGGGTAACTGGACGTTCCGGGTCACGGCGACGGATGAGGCCGGGAACAGTGCAACCAGCGACAGCTTTAAGGTCAATTATGTCGGCAGCAACAAGGACGATATCTCGGCCCCGGATGCGCCGACCATCATTGACTACACGGATAATGTGGGCACCTCGACGGGCAACCTGGCCTCCGGCACCGTGACGGATGACACCACCCCAACGCTGAACGGCCATGCGGAAGCGGGCAGCCTCGTGAAGGTGTACGAAGGCACCACCCTGCTGGGCTCCATCACGGCAAACAGCAACGGTGACTGGCATATCACCCCGCCCCCGCGCAGCGAGGGCAATCATACCTTCACCGCCACCGCCACGGATGCATCAGGCAATGTCAGCCTCGGCTCAGCCGGCTTTGTGGTGAAAATTGATGTACCCGCCACGGACACCACCCCACCGGCACCCCCGGTTATCACCGGCGTTTATGACGATGTGGGTTCACATACGGGTAACGTCGCCAACGGCGGAAAAACCGATGATGTCCAGGTGGGGGTCTCCGGGACGGCGGAAGCGAACAGTTCCGTCGTGGTCTGGCTCAGAAGCCCGGTCGGGAAGGATTTCAACCTGGGTACGGTGACCGCCGACAGCAGCGGGCACTGGAGTTACCAGATGCACGACAGACAGAGCTTCGGTGACATGAGGGGTGACTGGACGTTCAGCGCCACCGCAACCGATGCGGCGGGCAACACCAGTCAGTTCAGTGCAGGCTATACCGTGGAGAGCGTGGGCAGCAATCAGGACAGTGACAAGGATATTACGCCACCGGCCCCACCGGTCATTACCACTATCTATGATGATGTGGGTGTGAAGACCGGTAACGTGGATAACGGGGGTAAAACCGATGATGCGCAGGTGAAGGTCTCCGGGACGGCGGAAGCGAACAGCGCGGTCGTGGTCTGGGTCAGAAGCCCGGCAGGGAAAGATTACGACCTGGGTACGGTGACCACCGACAGCAACGGGCACTGGCATTACCAGATGCACGACAGCCAGAATATCGGCAACCTCAAGGGGAACTGGATTTTCAGCGCCACCGCAACCGATGCGGCGGGCAACACCAGTCAGTTCAGTGCAGGCTATGTCGTGGAGAGCGTGGGCAGCAATCAGGACAGTGACAAAGACGTCACGCCACCGGCCACGCCGCACATCACCAACGCGTACGACGACGTGGGCACCAAAGGGAATATCACCTCCGGTGGCACCACCGATGACACCAGGCCAACACTGAGCGGCACCGCAGAGGCGGGCAGCCTGGTGAAGATTTACGACAACAACACCTTTATTGGCACCGCCACCGCCAACAGCAGCGGCAACTGGAGCTGGACCACGCCGACGCGCAGCGAGGGTCAGCACACCTTCAGGGTCACCGCCACGGATGCGGCCGGGAATACCAGCGGCAAGTCCGTCGGTTATGTGGTGAATGTGGATATTCCTGACCCGGGTCCGGGCCAGGCACACATCACCAGCGTCTATGATGACGTCGGGCCGAGTACGGGCAATGTCATCAACGGGGGCACCACCGACGATACCACCGTGACCCTGACCGGCACCGCCACGGCGGGCAGCATGGTCTATGTGTATGCCGATACCAAAGGATTTGACACGGTGTACGCCAACAGCCAGGGCGTGTGGACCAGCACCGTCACGCCACGCACGGACGGACAGCATGTCTTCACTGCCCGGGAAGTGAAAAACGGCGTCACCGGGGAGGAGAGCAACAGCTGGGTTGTCAACGTGAATACGGCCGACGTCACGCCACCGGCCACGCCGCACATCACCAACGCGTACGACGATGTGGGCACCAAGGGGAATATTACCTCCGGTGGCACCACCGATGACACCACGCCGAAACTGAGCGGCACCGCCGAGGCGGGCAGCAAGGTGACGATTTACGACAACAACACCTTTATTGGCACCGCCACCGCCAACAGCAGCGGCAACTGGAGCTGGACCACGCCGATACGCAGCGAAGGTCAGCACACCTTCAGGGTCACCGCCACGGATGCGGCCGGGAATACCAGCGGCAAGTCCGTCGGTTATGTGGTGAATGTGGATATTCCTGACCCGGGTCCGGGCCAGGCACACATCACCAGCGTCTATGATGACGTCGGGCCGAGTACGGGCAATGTCATCAACGGGGGCACCACCGACGATACCACCGTGACCCTGACCGGCACCGCCACGGCGGGCAGCATGGTCTATGTGTATGCCGATACCAAAGGATTTGACACGGTGTACGCCAACAGCCAGGGCGTGTGGACCAGCACCGTCACGCCACGCACGGACGGACAGCATGTCTTCACTGCCCGGGAAGTGAAAAACGGCGTCACCGGGGAGGAGAGCAACAGCTGGGTTGTCAACGTGAATACGGCCGACGTCACGCCACCGGCCACGCCGCACATCACCAACGCGTACGACGACGTGGGCACCAAAGGGAATATCACCTCCGGTGGCACCACCGATGACACCACGCCAACGCTGAGCGGCACCGCCGAGGCGGGCAGCAAGGTGACGATTTACGACAACAACACCTTTATTGGCACCGCCACCGCCAACAGCAGCGGCAACTGGAGCTGGACCACGCCGATACGCAGCGAGGGTCAGCACACCTTCAGGGTCACCGCCACGGATGCGGCCGGGAATACCAGCGGCAAATCCGGCGGATATGTGGTGAATGTGGATGTACCTAACCCGGTGGTAAAACATATTGAATCGTTTGAAGGAACAGAAATTCCATCACACTTTTACAATTTAACGACAAAAACAGGCGTGCATATTACCTCATCTGCGGGCCTGTATCTCTTAAACACCCCAGGTGTATTAGTGGATAGTGTAAATGGAACGCATGTTCTGGGGGGAGGAAACGCCAACAGAGAGCAGGCAATAAGTGTTTCATTACCGGGCACCTCTGAAACAGTATTTGTCAATTTGCAAACGCAAAATATCTCGGGAGCAAGATTTTATGATGCCAATGGCCTGCAAATTCATGCCACGGTAATAGATACCGGACGCGCCGGTGGTGATTTACAGCTTCACAGATACGAATTTACTGCCGATGCTGGGCACAGCATTTCTTCATTCACGGTGAGTGCCTCTTATATTGATACTATTGAATGGCATAATTCAAGCAGCTATAGCGCCATGATAAATCATCAAAATCCGCTGTCACAGACGATAGTGCAGACTGATGATGAACAGGCTTCATCTGCCAGCACAGAGATCATGAACCATCCGAACCAGGATGTCCTGCACCTGACGCTAAACGACATCCTCAGTGAAGCACATGACAACCTGTTTATTCAGGATGGTCATAAGCAGCTGGCAGTGACCGGTGATGCCGGTGATGTGGTTGAGCTGAAGGTTGAAGATCTTGCGCATAACACCTGGCAGGACGCCGGTCAGGTTACGGCAGGCGGTGTTCAGTATGAGGTTTACCAGCATGCGGGCAGTAATGTTGAATTGCTGGTTCAGCACGGCCTGGAGCTGCATCAGGTTTCATAACCGGCTGAATTTCATCAGACCCTGACCCATCCCCGGCAGCCGCCGGGGATTTATCCAGGCGACCGCCTATTAAAGATCTTAACTACAACAATTCCTTAATGGCACTTGCTGTGTGTTCAGAACGGTTATTTAATCCTGATATCATTTTCTACGGATGTCACGCCTTGAACCTTTTTGGTGGTATCAACGGCACGCTGAGCATCACTGCTGGATGATACAAAACCACTTAATTGCACTCGTCCCTTAAAGGTTTCTACATTGACGTCGGTAGATTTAAATCCTTTATCCTCAAGCAGTGCTGTTTTAACTTTGGCTGTAATGACAGAGTCATCAATGTAGCCCCCAGTCCCTTCCTGTGTCGTTGTTGGCGCACAAGCTGAAAGAGCGACTACTGCGGCCAGTGGTAATAATAATCTTTTAAACCATGACATATTCCATCTCCATTTTTAATGATATTAGTACGTCTACATACCAGTAGAACATTACTTTAACCTGAGATTAAATCAACACTCAATTTATGGATTGGCACCATGACAGTCCTGGCAATTCTAATTATCTGAGCACTGTTTTTTGTTATTAAAATATAACGACGCAGCATCCTGTCCCTTTCAAATGCCTGTTTTATTCAGACTGCTACTGAATAACATTTTTTCATTTCCTCGTACTGCCCGCCTTTCTTCAGCGGGATCATCCAGTACCGGATTCGGCAAGACAACGGGATACGAGATCAAGTGATCTGTTCAGTGTGCATAAAAAAATCCGGAAACGGGCGAGCATTTCCGGATCATTATCCCAACATTGGATCGGTCAACCGATCCTTAACCGATCGGCATGACTCGCTGGCAGGGTGTTTTTATTCCTTTGCTATTCGCCTGTGCATCCACTCATTGAGTTGTACGCCAATCCGGTCTATTACCGAATCTAAAGTCTCACTTGGTAAGCGCGCAAACACTCGCATATTCGGATACCACAGTGAGTCACTTCTGCCATGCGTCCAGCGCCAGTCAACGCCAGTCGCCGGTAGAATGACCCAACAGTGTTTCCCCATTGCGCCAGCAAGATGGGCGACAGAAGTATCAACGGTGATGACCAAATCAAGATGCTCTATCGTGGCGGCAGTGTCAGCATAATTAGCAAACCTGTGCCCCAATGCCACAATGGGCTGATCTTCATCTGGCGTTAAAGCATCCTCTTCACCTGCGCCTTTTTGCAGGCTAATCCATTGGATATAGGGGACTTTCCACAATGACTTGAGAGACGATAATGAAGGCAGTGAGCGGGAGCGATCGTTAGCATGAGCAGGTGAGCCACGCCAAACAACGCCGACCTTCAAGGGAAGGGATGAGACCTCTGGCGATGCCCATGCCGGGAGACTCAGCGGATCGGCCTGCAAATAAGGAGGATTGCCACCGTATGGATTGGATGAAGAGACAAATTGCAGCGGCAAATCTAAAAGCATGCTCCAATAGTCTGCATGCTGAGGGTTATCGTTCCAACTGGTGATAAGGAGATCAATCTCGGGAAGCGAGGAAAAGAGAGGAATAAGTGCTTCGCTGCAAACATAAATAATTTTGGCAGCATTCTTTTCTCTTTTCAGTCTGGTTATATAACGACAAAACTGGATTTCGTCACCCAAACCTTGCTCACGATGAATCAGAATAGTTTTCCCGGTCAGATCTTCACCATTCCAGTAGGTAAACGAATAATTCGGCCTGGTAAAAAATCTATCGTCATTCGTTGGAGAGTAACGTGCGCGATAAAGCGCCCATCCCTCAACAAAAGATCCTTTTTTAAGCAGAAGCATGGAATATGTGTTTTGATAACGCGTATTATTTGGATTTTTTTTCAGCAATTCACATAAAATACCTTCTGCCTCATCAAATTGTTGCAAGATGATATTCAGACAGGCCAGACCAAAAGTGGCTTCTTCATAATCTGGGTTTGCAGCAAGTGCCAGTTGATATTGTTGCACTGACTCCTTATATCTGCCTTGCTTGCGCAACAGCACGGCGTAATTGTTATGTGCAGCAGCATAACCTTGAATATTTTTCAATGCTTCAATATAGTATTTTTCAGCACTATCAAAATCGCCAGCGTCAAAATAAATTAAACCGAGACCATTCAAAGCAATGACACTCTGGGGGGAAACTTTTAATACCCGTAGGTAATAACGTTTGGCCTCCTCGGGTTTCCCCTGACGTCGAGCCACACGCGCAGCTGAAGCAAGCAGGGCACTATCATATGGCTGCAACATCAGCAGAGCCCGGAGCTTTTTCTCTGCTGCCAGATATTGCTGACGATCGATCAATTGCTGTACTAATTGACGCTGCCCGCTCAAATTTTTTCCTGATGGAGATCTAATCATCATTATTCCAATTGATTTAAAAATAATTTGCGGTGCAAAGTCATCTCAATTTTATTAACGCCACTATTGTTATTGGTCAACGATGCTGCCAGTATAATTTAGATAGACAATTTCTTTTAAAACTTTCTTACTAGTGATGGCAATTATAAATGATAAATCACGCTCATAAACTTCATAATTCAAAAATGTAAATTCAAATAACTGGGTTTTTCCTGGCGTGGCAAGGAGGGTAAGGTGATCAACAGAGAGAGAAAACCCCTTCATGAGAGTTGCAAGAGATGCTTATCTAAGCGGACATAAAATGCAATGACTCCCACAATTTATTCTCTTAATTAAATGAAGCGTCTGCCGTTAAAAGCACCTACATTCTAATATCAAGAAACCGCTTTTTTAACAAATATTCCATTCAGATGGCTGACCATTCGGTACAATATAGCTCTTTAAATTCCAGGAGACATTAATCTTGAGTTACACACATATTATTGTAAAAATGAAAAGCGAAAGCCTTCGTAAATCAGCTTGTTTAATTGAAATCGATCTTGATGAAAATTTCGTCGTCGAACATATTATCAAGCCTTATATTGCTGGTGGTGTCATTTTTGTTGATGGCACTCGCGCTGAATATCAGAATATTGAAAAAATCTCTGTATTCAGTAGTGATGAAGAGATGAGTCAATTACAGGTAGAGCATGCCGCACATGCCTCCAGAAAAACACCTCGGGAGCGCGCGAGTCGTCTCTTGACTCGTTCCGACACACCATCCCCGGTGATGACCATCCTGAAATCAGAAGCTGTTACCAACAGCACCCGAAAAGTTTTCAATGAAGCTTTAGGGATTCAAATGGTTCGCCCTTGCGCAAAATCTTTACCAGCTGAAACAGAGTAATTAAAAAAGGGTATGTGGTAACACATACCCTTAAATAACGCCTCATAAGCGTCTGCAATATTATCGGAGCCTGGTATCCGATATGCTTTTTCAAGCAACCTCCCCCCTTCAAACCCAACGCTCAAGCAAAATGCCCCTCTTCTTTGGCATAGCGGTATTCGTCATGTGATGCTGCTTTCACCCACCTACCATTCAACTCTTAGATAAAAAAACACCCCAGCGTCATATCAAATGAACCCTGGGGTGTTCGTTAAACACATCTTAATTTACTTGCGCTTTTACCCCCGGCCGTAGCCGGGGATTGGCGTGATTCTACAGATTATGAAACCTGATGAAGTTCCAGACCTTGTTGCACCAGTAACTCAACATCACTGCCAGCATGATGATAAACCTCGTACTG
>NZ_JBIGIN010000065.1:0-8175 GCF_043558715.1 Scandinavium sp. M-37 | reverse complement strand
GCAGGATGAGTGAAGGAATCAACAGTGAAACCTTCCCAGAAGAGGGAAGAAAGATTAGCATTCATGGCAGACGGCGGTTGAGTGGCTGGTTGGTGTTTTGGCGAATACAAAACTAACCACTTTTACCGCCGTTTTCTATTGATTCACGCTTAACCGCGATGAACCTTTTTTATGGCCAAAAAAAAGCGGACCACGGGGTCCGCAAAGTTTACGTTGGCTTCAAGGTTTATTGAGGCATCACCTCGTTTCTGTGGAGTATTATTGACCACAGGGCTTGATAGGGATAATCGTTCGTTGCTATGCTATCTATCGCCATGAACTATCGTGGCGATGGAGGATGAATAATGAATATTCGTGATCTTGAATACCTGGTGGCCTTAGCCGAGCATCGTCATTTTCGCCGTGCGGCGGATTCCTGCCACGTCAGCCAACCGACGTTAAGTGGTCAAATTCGCAAGCTGGAAGATGAGCTGGGTGTAATGCTGCTGGAGCGCACCAGCCGTAAAGTGCTGTTCACGCAGGCAGGATTACTGCTGGTGGATCAGGCACGTACCGTGCTGCGCGAGGTCAAAGTGCTCAAGGAAATGGCAAGCCAACAGGGCGAAGCAATGTCCGGTCCGTTGCACATTGGCCTGATCCCGACTGTAGGCCCTTATCTGCTTCCGCAGATTATCCCTATCCTGCACCAGACGTTCCCTAAACTCGAAATGTATCTGCATGAAGCGCAGACCCATCAGCTGCTGGCTCAACTCGACAGCGGTAAGCTCGACTGTGCCATTCTGGCATTGGTGAAAGAGAGCGAAGCCTTTATCGAGGTACCGCTGTTTGATGAGCCGATGATGCTGGCCATTTATGAGGACCACCCGTGGGCTAACCGCGACCGTGTGCCGATGTCTGATTTGGCCGGGGAAAAACTACTGATGCTGGAAGACGGCCACTGCCTGCGCGATCAGGCGATGGGCTTCTGTTTTGAGGCCGGAGCGGATGAAGATACGCATTTCCGCGCGACCAGCCTGGAAACGCTGCGCAACATGGTGGCCGCAGGCAGCGGCATTACGCTGTTGCCGGCGCTGGCCGTGCCGCCGGAGCGTAAACGTGATGGTGTGGTTTATCTGCCGTGCATTAAGCCGGAGCCGCGTCGTACCGTCGGTCTGGTTTATCGCCCAGGCTCACCGCTGCGCAGCCGCTATGAGCAGCTGGCAGAGGCCATCCGTACGCAGATGGATGGCCATTTCGACAAACCGTTAAAACAGGCGGTTTAAGCCGTTCAGGGCGGCGACCCGATAGGCTTCCGCCATTGTCGGGTAGTTAAAGGTGGTGTTAACGAAGTACTCAATGGTGTTACCGCCACCTTTTTGCTCCATTATCGCTTGGCCAATGTGAATAATTTCGGCCGCGCGCTCGCCAAAGCAGTGGATCCCCAGAATCTCCTTGGTTTCCCGATGGAACAGGATCTTCAGCGTCCCCACGTTCATCCCGACGATTTGCGCCCGCGCGAGGTGCTTAAACTGCGCACGTCCCACTTCGTACGGCACTTTCATCGCCGTCAGCTGCTGTTCGGTTTTGCCGACTGAGCTGATTTCCGGAATGGTATAGATCCCGGTTGGGATGTCTTCAATCAGGTGGGCGGTGGCTTCACCTTTGACCATCGCCTGTGCCGCAATTCGGCCCTGATCGTAGGCCGCTGAGGCAAGACTTGGATAACCGATAACATCGCCCACGGCATAGATATGCGGAATAGCAGTCTGGTACATGCTGTTTACTTTCAGCTGACCGCGGCTGTCGGTTTGCAGACCAATGTTATCCAGCGCCAGGCTGTCGGTGTTCCCGGTACGTCCGTTGGCAAACAGCAGGCAGTCGGCTTTGAGCTTTTTGCCAGATTTCAGGTGCATGATCACGCCGTCGTCCATGCCTTCAATCTTCTCGTACTCTTCGTTGTGGCGAATCACTACGCCGCTGTTCCAGAAGTGGTACGAAAGGGAGTCTGACATTTCCTGATCGAGGAACGCCAGCAGGCGATCGCGGGTGTTGATCAAATCCACTTTGACCTCCATTCCGCGGAAGATAGACGCATATTCGCAGCCAATTACCCCGGCGCCGTAAATAATCACGTGGCGTGGTTCATGGTGCAGACTGAGGATCGAGTCGCTGTCGTACACGCGCGGGTGCGAGAAGTCGACGTTGTCCGGGCGATAGGGGCGAGAGCCGCAGGCGATGACAAATTTCTCCGCCGTTACCGTTTCGACCGAACCGTCATGGCACTCCAGCGCGAGGGTGTGCTCGTCAATAAAATGGGCATCGCCCTGCAGAATTTCACAGTGATTACGCTCGTAGAATCCCTGGCGCATGCGCGTCTGCTGGTTAATCACGCTATCGGCATGATTAAGAATATCGGCGAATGAGGAACGGAGAAGTCGGGTGTGGTCGCTGTAGAGAGGGTTCTGGTTGAATTCAATAATGCGGCTGACGGCGTGGCGAAGTGCTTTCGATGGGATGGTGCCCCAGTGGGTACATCCGCCACCAACGTTGTGATAACGCTCGATAACGGCGACACGGGCGCCAAGCTTGACCAGCCCCATTGCAGCGCCTTCGCCGCCCGGGCCAGAACCAATTACTATTGCATCATAATCGTAGGTGTGTGGCATGGTAAGGCTTACCTGTTCTTATACATAAAAGCAACAGAATAGTAACATCATTACCCGCTTAACCCAATTATCGTTGTGCTTTTTTCGCGCGGGAGAGCACAAACCGCCCGTAAACAATCATTCACAAAGCGTCTCAAACAGATTAGTTTTAATCTCTGGTATAGTGCCGAGCTAGGCAGATGGAAGGATTCAGACATCGTGATAGGCGTCAGAGCGCTACAAAAAGAAAAAACCCGGCGTTCGCTGGTGGAAGCGGCATTCAGTCAACTGAGTGCCGAAAGAAGTTTTGCCAGCCTCAGCCTGCGTGAAGTGGCGCGCGAGGCGGGAATTGCGCCGACGTCTTTCTATCGTCACTTCCGCGATGTGGATGAACTCGGCTTAACCATGGTCGATGAAAGCGGGTTGATGCTGCGCCAGCTGATGCGTCAGGCACGTCAGCGTATCGCCAAAGGCGGCAGCGTTATTCGCACTTCGGTGTCCACATTCATGGAATTTATCGGTAATAACCCTAACGCCTTCCGTTTGTTACTTCGTGAACGTTCCGGAACGTCCGCAGCATTTCGTGCCGCCGTGGCGCGTGAAATTCAGCACTTTATTGCGGAACTTGCTGACTATCTGGAAATCGAAAATCATATGCCGCGCGCCTTTACTGAGGCACAGGCTGAAGCGATGGTCACCATCGTGTTCAGTGCGGGCGCAGAAGCGTTGGATGTCGGCCCTGAACAGCGTCGACAATTAGAAGAGCGACTGGTACTGCAGCTGCGGATGATTTCCAAAGGCGCGTATTACTGGTATCGCCGCGAACAAGAGAAGATGACACACCATTCCGAATAACGTGAAGGACGAGCAATGAAACAGACAGGTCAAGACAGAGGTACGTTGTTGCTGGCGCTGATCGCCGGTTTATCCATTAACGGAACATTTGCGGCACTTTTCAGTTCGATTGTCCCCTTTTCAGTGTTCCCCCTGATCGCGCTGGTTTTGACGATTTACTGTCTGCATCAACGTTACCAAAATCGCACCATGCCTGTGGGGCTGCCAGGCCTTGCGGCGGCCTGCTTTATTTTGGGTGTGTTGCTTTACAGTACGGTGGTTCGCGCGGAATACCCGGATATCGGCTCTAACTTCTTCCCTGCTGTGTTGTCGGTTGTCATGGTGTTTTGGATCGGCTACCGGATGCGTAACCGTAAAGCGGAACTCTCGGAATAACAGCGCGCTGCCCTCTCTGGCGAGAGGGCAGGAAGGCAGGATTTACTTCCTGGTTAGCCAGACCCCACATTCCATATGATGGGTGTACGGGAACTGATCGAACAGCGCCAGACGTTCAACCTTATGCGTCTGGCCTAATGTTTCCAGGTTCTTGCACAACGTTTCCGGGTTACAGGAAATGTACAGAATACGCGGGTACGCCTGCACCATCTTCTCGGTTTCGCTGTCCAGCCCGCTGCGCGGAGGATCGACGAAAATCGTTTCGCACTGATAGCTCTTTAGAGAGATCCCCTGTAGACGGTTGAACTCCCGTACGCCGTTCATCGCTTGGGTAAATTCTTCCGCTGACATACGGATAATCTGCACGTTATCGATGTGGTTCGCCGCGATGTTGTATTGCGCCGCCGCCACGGACGGTTTGGCGATTTCGGTGGCCAGCACGCGGTCGAAGTTACGCGCCAGAGCCAGAGAGAAGTTACCGTTACCGCAGTACAGCTCCAGCAAATCCCCTTTTGAATTTTCCGTGGCCGCCAGTGCCCACTCCAGCATCTGCACGTTCATCGCCGCGTTCGGCTGCGTGAAGCTGTTTTCTACCTGGCGATAGATCATTTCACGTCCGCCAACGGGCAGACGTTCGTCAATAAAATCCTGATCCAATGCGATTTTGGTTTTCGTCGCCCGGCCAATTAAATGCACGTTCAGGTTCGCGGCGCGCAGCGCATCACGCAGCCGGGTGGCAGCGACCTGCCATTCTTCGTCCAGCTTCTTATGATAAAGCAGAGAAACGATGGCCTGATTGCTGACGGTGCTTAGGTAATCAATCTGGAACAGCTTGTGTCGCAGGACTTTCTCGCCCTTGACGCCATCCAGCACGGCTTTCATCAGCGCATTAATTAATTCGCTGGCCGCCGGGAACGTATCGACGCGAATACGCTGCTTGGTTTCCTGATCGAAAATGATGTGGTAGAGGTCATCGCCGTCATGCCAGATGCGGAATTCGGCGCGCATCCGGTAATGGCTAACAGGCGAGCGGAACACCTCCGGAGCCGGGGCATTGTGTGGCGCCATCATACTTTGCAGGCGGACGACTTTCTCCGCCAGTTGGGCCTCGTACTGTTCTGTCGGCAGGTGTTCGGGGGTCATGATGCTTCCTGAAAGATAAAAATTACGCGGCGATTGTAGGGAATGCTCACAGGATGTCCAGCCCTTGATGGCCAGGGTGAGATGATTAGCAGTCTGGACATCTGCATGTTACTGAATGTAGCATCCTGTTTCCGGTCTTGTGAGTTAAA
Organism: Scandinavium sp. M-37; assembly: GCF_043558715.1. Lineage (NCBI taxonomy): Bacteria > Pseudomonadati > Pseudomonadota > Gammaproteobacteria > Enterobacterales > Enterobacteriaceae > Scandinavium > Scandinavium sp. M-37. The sequence continues at coordinate 3,029 of NZ_JBIGIN010000065.1, read as the reverse complement.
AGGGAATCCAGTGTAAATCTGGAGCTGACGCGCAGCGGTAAAGTAAGGCGAAATGAGAGCGTAAGCAGACACTGCCAACAGGTGGGAAGTCATCGTTTCATTGCCCCGATCCCATTCGGGGGCCTTCTAGCCCGAAGACCTGCCGGAGTACGTCGCAACGGATCCTCATCATCGCGAGCTACTGATGAGACCAGCGGCATCCTTCTTATTTATTGGATGCTTTTTACAATGATAAAAAAAGCTTCGCTGCTGACGGCGCTCTCCGTCACAGCTTTTTCTGGCTGGGCGCAGGATAGCGGCTCAGACACGATGGTCGTTACCGCAAATCGTTTTCAACAACCTCTGAATACCGTTATGGCGCCAGTCACCGTGGTGACGCGCGAGGATATCGATCGTTGGCAATCGACTTCCGTCACCGACGTGATGCGTCGTTTGCCCGGCGTGGATGTTGCGCAGAACGGTGGTATGGGGCAAAGCTCTTCTTTATTTATTCGTGGGACTAACTCCAGCCATGTGCTGATTCTGGTCGATGGTGTTCGTCTTAATCAGGCGGGTGTCAGTGGTTCTTCCGATCTTAGCCAGTTCCCAGTGAGCCTGGTTCAGCGTATCGAATATATCCGCGGGCCACGCTCGGCGGTGTATGGCTCAGATGCGATTGGCGGCGTGGTCAACATTATTACCACCCGCGAGAAAGACGGGACGACGCTAAATGCCGGGGTTGGGTCCAACGGATACCAGAGCTATAACGGAAGCACTCAGCAGAAGCTTGGGGATAATACCCGTGTGACGTTGGCCGGTGACTATACCTATACCAAAGGCTACGACGTGGTGGCGGACGGGAATACGGGTGGACAACCGCAGACGGACCGTGATGGCTTTATGAGTAAAACGCTATACGGTGCGCTAGAGCATAGTTTCTCTGATGAGTGGAGTGCATTTGTCCGTGGCTACGGCTACGACAACCGTACGGCCTACGATAACTCTCCTTATATGGGCGTGCTGGTCGACACTCGCCAGCTCTACAGCCAGACCTGGGATGCGGGGGTTCGCTTTAACGATGACATCTTCCATTCGCAGCTGACCTCGAGCTACAGCCACAGTAAAGACTATAACTACGATCCTAATCTGGGCCGCTATGACTCAACGGCGACGCTGGACGAGGTCAAACAGTACAACCTGCAGTGGGCGAACTCGGTGGATGTCGGCCACGGTAACATTGGCGCAGGCGTCGACTGGCAAAAGCAAAGCACCGAGCCGGGAACCAACTACGTGACCAATGGTTACGATATCCGTAACACCGGTCTGTTCCTGACGGCATTACAACAGTTCGGTCAATTTACTTTTGAAGGCGCGGTGCGCGGTGACGATAACTCGCAGTTTGGCGATCACGGCACCTGGCAGAGTAGCGCGGCTTGGGAATTTATCGACGGCTATCGCTTCGTGGCGTCCTACGGAACGGCGTTTAAAGCGCCGAACCTGGGTCAGCTGCACGGTTTTTATGGCAACGAAAATCTCGACCCGGAAGAGAGTAAGCAGTGGGAAGGGGCCTTCGAGGGCTTAACGGCGGGCGTGAACTGGCGTGTGTCAGGGTATCGTAACGACGTCGATAATCTTATCGATTACGACTACACCCAGAACCAGTACTACAACGTGGGCAAAGCACGCATTAAAGGCGTTGAAGCTACCGCATCGTTCGACACTGGTCCGTTAGCCCACACCGTGAGCTATGACTATCTTGATGCTCGTAACGCACAGACCAATGAGTTGCTGGCACGACGTGCCAAGCAGCAGGTGAAGTATCAGCTGGACTGGCAGGTGTATGACTTTGACTGGTCAGTGACGTATCAATATCTGGGTACTCGCTATGATAAAAAGTTTGACCCAGTCACCTACGCGTCTGAGAGCGTGAAGATGGGCGGCGTGAGCCTGTGGGATCTCGCCGTTTCATATCCGGTCACCTCTCACCTGACAGTTCGTGGTAAAATCGCCAACCTGTTCGATAAAGACTACGAGACAGTTTATGGCTACGAAACTGCAGGACGGGAATACAACTTGTCTGGCAGCTACACCTTCTGATCCACGTCCCACCGTCCTGGTGTTTGATTCCGGGGTCGGTGGGTTGTCGGTTTACGATGAGATTCGGCACCTGCTGCCGGATCTTCATTACATCTACGCTTTCGATAACGTCGCCTTTCCTTATGGGGAAAAGAGCGAAGACTTCATTGTGGAACGTGTGCTTGAAATCGTCACGGCTGTCCAGGCGCGTTATCCCCTTGCGCTGGCGGTGATCGCCTGCAACACCGCAAGTACCGTTTCACTCCCTGGTCTGCGTGAGAAGTTCGCATTTCCCGTGGTCGGTGTGGTTCCGGCTATCAAACCGGCGGCACGCCTGACGGCAAACGGCGTGGTAGGGCTGCTGGCAACGCGCGGTACGGTAAAGCGTCCTTATACGCGTGAACTGATCGATCGCTTTGCCAATGAATGTCAGATTGAGATGCTGGGCTCAGCGGAGCTGGTGGTTCTGGCGGAAGCGAAGCTGCATGGCGACCCAGTCCCGCTGGACGAACTGCGCCGGATCCTGCGTCCGTGGCTTAGAATGCCTGAACCGCCAGACACCGTAGTGCTGGGATGTACGCACTTCCCTTTATTACAAGACGAACTGCTGGAAGTCCTGCCGGAAGGTACTCGATTGATTGATTCCGGTGCGGCAATTGCGCGACGTACCGCCTGGTTGCTCGAACATGAAGCCCCAGATGCAAAATCGTCAGAATCGAATATCGCCTTCTGTATGGCATTGACGCCGGAAACTGAACAACTTTTGCCCGTTTTGCAGCGTTATGGCTTCGAAAGGCTGGAAAAGCTGGCTGTTTAGTAGGCATTTGAGTAAAAAAGAGACGGTTGAAAAGTTTTTTGCAAACAGGGCTTGTCAACGTCTCAGAACTCCCTATAATGCGCCTCCACTGACACGGAACAACGGCAAGCAAGCCGCCGGGGCAGTAGGGGTTCAGCGATGAACGCCGACAGAGAAA
>NZ_JBIGIN010000064.1:0-9860 GCF_043558715.1 Scandinavium sp. M-37 | reverse complement strand
TAACCTGCACCTGGTTACGGGCGGTGCCATTGGCGATTGCATCGTTGGTGATGACCGTCAGGTCACCCGTAGCGATTTGCGCCGTGCTGCCATCGGCCACAAAGGTGACCTTCGCGGTCAGCGTCTCGCCGTTGCCCGTGGTGGCTGTGACATTGCTGATCCCGGCGGTGGTGCTGGTGAGGGTAGTGCTCAGTTTGCCGTTCGGATCCGTGACCCCACTGGCGGCCACGATTGTCGCGCCATTATCGGCGGTGAACGTGATACTGCTCCCGGCAATCGGGTTGCCGTTGGCATCGACAATCACCAGCTCTACCCGGTTGGTTGCCGTGCCATTCGCCGCAGCGCCGTCAGTTGTCACGCTCAGTGTCCCCTGAGCGGTGGACGCATCGGCAATAAAGTTCAGTTGCACAGACTGAGTGCTGCCATTCACCGTCACCGTAACGGTCACCGCACCGGCATGAGTATGGGTGACGGGTACCGTCACCTGCCCCTGATCGTCAGTGACCGCACTTTCCGTCACAAGCGCACCGTCGGTAGCGCTGAACGTGACCTTCTGGTGCGCGAGTGGATTACCGCTGGCATCCGTGACGGTCACTTTGACACCTGCCGGGGTTTTACCATCGGCAGGTACATTATCTTTAATGACAATGAAATTACCGTCTTTAACCTGCGCAGTACTCTCATCGCTGGTCAACAGGACATCCGTGGTGACATTACTGAGCGTGCTTCCCCCCGCTTCGGCTGTAATGGAAGCGGTGCCTGTCAGTGTGCCACTCAGCGTCGCGGTGTAATTGCCTGCGGAGGTTTCTTTCACGGCACTGAGGCGAGTGCCTTCGATACCAGAAATGTGCAATTTGACGTCGCTACGCCCGGACAGGGGACGATCCAGGCTGTCGTGCAACGCCAGCGTTAGCGTGCTTATGGCTTTACCATTCGCCGCGATACTCTTCGGAGAGGCGGTCAGTAACGAGTGGGCAGCATCGGGCTGCGCGTCCGCAAAATGGATCGTAACGCGACTGCTTTCGCCATTGCTGAGTTGTGCTTCAACCGTTGCTTCACCCGGCAGAAGGCTGACAACGTCAATTGACACATTCCCTTGCGCATCTGAAACGACTTCTTTCGTGGTTTTGCTGCCATCAGGTAGCGTTATCACCAGAGTGACCCGTTCACCGGGCAGCGCCTGTTTGTTGCCATCCACAATGTGGTACACCACGTTGACAGGTGTCACACCATCCGCTGCGGCATTATCGCCACTCACCGTGGCTTCGCTGCTAAAATGGGCCTGTGGGGGCAGCACTTCGACAGTCAGGTGTGCGGGGGATGAATGATTGCTTTTGCTGTCCTGGGCCACGGCAGTCAGAACATAAGTGTTGAGCAGGCGGCTGCCGTCTGAGGCTGACTTGCCGGTCTTTTTGGTCTTCGCTGTTTTGGTCGCCTGCGCAATTTGGGCGACTTTCCACGTCGGCAGAGTGAGTGCGTAATGCGTGGCGTCCAGCGCTTTAATGGTGCCACCAGCCTGCTGGAAAGATCCGCCAGTCCAGCTAATATCTTTCAGTCCATGTTTACTGCTGACCTGCGCAGTGACTGTCTGGGTACTTTTACTCTCTCCCTGCACACGCTCAGGTGCGAGATGTAATTTGATAATCTGCTGCTTGCGGTATTCGAGGATAATATTGTTATTACGCTCCACCAGGTCATAACGGCTGCGTGCCAGCTTGCGCATCGCATCCACTGCCGCAGGCGAGGTGTTGCCTTCCCAGGACTGGTCCAACTGATAAGTGAGGGCCATATTGACGTTGAAATCATTCTGCCCGGATTTGCCCATCTTCTGTTCCGCGCCCAGCGTAAGCATCGGGATCGGCGTGTAGTTGACCCCCATCGTAACGGCATACGGATCTTTCTGGCGGTCATCCTTGCCAAACAGCGCAACGTCATCGCCATAGTACTGTTCAAACACCAGTTTGCCGCCAAGCTGAGGATAAGCGGGGATAAACCCGTTGAGCTGAACATCAAAGCCGTTAGCCGGGCGCTCATCGTAATCGTCAAAATCACGGGATTGATGCCAGCCACTCAGACGCTGATAGCCATTGACGGAAATCTTCAGGTAATCCGCCCACAGTTCACCCCCCAGCCCCAAACGGGAATTGTTGCCGGTAAGATCGTTGTCATAGAAGGCATTAGCCCCAAGCATCCAGGCCTCGCTGGGGAAAAATCGCATACCCAGGCCAAGGTTGACCGTGGTGCGATCGTCTTTACGGCGGGCACCCATCTGGCTGAACAGCATATTGCCCGGGGAATCGTAAAGCGGTAGCAGCATATCGAGGCTACTGTCATCAAGTGAGAAATTGTTATCCAGACTGATTTGCGAACGGACGGTGCCAAACTGGCTAAGCCAGCCCTCGACGGTGCTGTTTACTGCACTGCCCGCCTGCGCGCGTGCGTAATCAGACAGCGCTTCGGATGAGGTACGATCCTCATCCGAAAGCGTTGTCCCCAGAGCCATCGCTCCGGAAGCTATTTGCTGCTCAAAGGGGTTTTTCGGGGCACTGTCGTGTGATGCTGTAGGCAGCATGTGCTGCTCACTGGCTATAGCCGGGGCCGCAAGAATAAATCCCGAAAGGGGAGGGAGAAGTTGCAGGGCAACACAGACCCAGGCAACCAATTTTTGTTGAAATGAAGGGGGGCGATCGGCGACGGAAAATGGCATATGGATCCCTAGCGTTATTCCTAAAAGGAAGGTGCCATCGATTTAATGGCACGAAAATTGACCGCCATGTTCCACAAAAAAAGTGAGGATTGAAAGTGCAGGAAATTTAATAATAAAAGTTAATAAAAAAAACATGGCGCAACGCGTTGCTAATACAGGAGATTTAAATTAATTAGAATGTAAATTCAAAAATGTGTGAAATCACTTGAGGCGATGTTTCGGGAAAGATTATGTTAATGAGAATAATTATTGGCAATAATGATTCATTGTAATCATCGGTGGCAGACAAGGCTCATTGGGTAAGGCCTCTCTCGCTGCACGCCGGGGAGAAGATTAAGACCTGGGTTCTTTATAGTACGGCAACTGAACAACCGGATAGGTATAGTGCGCCAAAACAACACAACGGTCAGGTGTCTTTGCCCCTGAATAGAGGAGAAAATATTTTTTACTCTCCGGGTAAAAGACCAGCACATCACCATTGAGAAAAAAGGTCGAAAAGACAGGCGAATGGCCTTTGGTCTGGCTCTTTTTAATCCCGGAAGCGACCTGGAACTGTTTGCCCCATTTCATGGTTGAAAGCTGGTACTCAAATCTGGAGATAATCACATTCTTACGTAAATGACAGGATAGTTTCACTGCGGTATTGGCGAATGCGGGTGACATAAAAACGCTTAACAGACTAATTATCAATATTTTTTTCATTATTATACTGCACTTTGAATGATTATATCTTGCGTTGTCGACGCTTATGCGTTCACGCCATAGAGCTTGTTGAGAAACAACAATGATCTGAACCAAATAAAAAAAGGCCAGAGCATTCCTGGCCGCTTGCAATAATGAATGAGAGGAGCTTGTTATTATCACTAATTTTATACGCAGTCCCTGGTTTGTTCTTGGGGGAATAAACCACGGCTGTAAGATAACGCTCCGGAAGTTAAAAGTAAAGCGTGAGGAGCATGATGTGCAATATTTAAAATAACAAAAATACAGAATTCAATTTTATGTATTTTGGTGGGTGAGTGTCACCATTGCAACATGCTTGTTCAATGTCAGAGCTATATACGGCGAAGGCTGGCATATTGCGCTTGCGATCAAAAGGTCAGTCTTTCTGAGTATCAAATTTTCACGTTCACCCATTCGGTCTCTTGACTCGTTAGGAATAAACTTTCCTTCACCACGGGTAGGTAACCGCCGTCGATATCCGAGTCTACGATGGCCAGCGCCAATTCCTGCCATGTTGGTTTAATGTTATTTAACGCAAAATTGTACTAGCATTCAGTTTGCTATTTATATGACAGCAGGATCGTTGCTGTAGCCGTATAATTGCTGGCCTCAGGGACAGGATTCGCGCCGGAATTGGTTGGATACGCTTTTAAATGCAGCGTGGTACTGGTGCTGTCACTGCCAACTGCCACGTCTCCGGCTAAGGTGTTGGGAGCCACAATATTACCACTGCTGTCAGTGACAATAACGGACACATCAGGGCTGGAGGATGCAAACCCTTGAGTTTGTGTATCGCGATTACCCGTCAGAATTACATCCACGGCGGCATTACTAAAATTACAGTCAAACATAAGGTTGAATGAGCGGGGCGTGTAGGATTTTGGCGGTAAAGGGTAGGCCTGTCCCCGGAACTGCGACTGCCTAATGTTCTGCCCCAGGTCCACATTAATCACGCCCCCCGGCCTGACGGTGCATGCGTCAGGCACAGTGAGTTCAATATCCATGTTAAGGACAACCATTGGAGGGTCTGTGGGGAGCGGTGGATTCGCATCTCGCCGGAGATATACCTTTCCGACCACGCCATGAAACGAAATATTGCCAATAATGGGTTTAGTTACAACAATATTGCCTCTAACCTGAGTCGCTCCTTTTGCTGATCTGTCGGCGGTGCCGCATGAGTTGGTTGATTGAGACTTTGCACCATCGGCAGGACTGAAAGGAATGTTAAAGTAATTACCTCCGCTCGTATTGGTATATATGAAAGATTCAACAGTTATCTGCATTTCTGGTGTGATTTGCAGGCGATTGCCATATTGACCTGTTGCCGGGTAATCAGAAGTGCCTGTCCAGTATAAAAATGAGTAGCCTGCTGGGTTACTACAGTAGCATTTATACGTTACTGATTGATTGATGTTTTGAGTATCACTGAAAATTGACTTATTCGATCCGTTCTTATCCGCCGGGACAACGCCTGTGGCCGTAAAGGTCGATACATAAGGCGAGCCGGAAGACGGATAACAGGTCTTATCAGAGTATGCATGGCCGTAGGCCGAGCAGAGCAACAATAAGGTACAGAGCATCCTTAACGTGATTTTCATCCGGAGTAACCTTTATTTAACGCTCAGAGTGACAGTACGCGCCGCACCGGTATCTTCAAGATAACGCAATGTCACCTTTGATGCGGCTGTGTCCAACGGTACATCCACCGAACTCATGGGCGCGAATGTTCCCAGCTTTGTTTTGGTCAGGTCTTTCCCGCCGGAGGTCAATGTCGTGATGGCAAAATAATACGGAGTCGGATTGGTAAAACGCAGGCCCTTTGCGGTTTTTGATACTTCGATTTTTTGCTCAGCGCCCCTTCGCCCATCAAATAATGGCGCAGGGCGGACCAATACCTTGATTTTTGTACGTACGGCCAGCAAAAACTGGCTGTGTCCGTTATCTTTGGGTTTAGGTGGGATTTCCTGCACATTCAGAAAGTAGAGCTGTTCTTTATTGCCGGCTTTACTGAATGAGAGCAGACGTAACACCGCCTTTTTTTTGCCATCGATACTCAGTAACCCCGGTGAAACAACAAGCATTTTCCCCGGGTCTTTGCCGTTTTGGTCTTCAACCCAGGCCTGCATTCCGTAACGTTCCGACGAGCCATTGATGACCTCTACAGAGGATGAAGATGCTTCCTGAATCACCACCCTGGTGTTACTCAGTGACAGTGCGGCCTGACTCAGCGTCGGGGACAGGAGGAGACAGCCGAATATGGCCGAGAGGATTAATTTTTTTTGCATGTCAATTTTCCTGTATCAATAAAATCACTGGATTCGTTCTTGGAGCTCATCAACCGACGCCATGAAAAAGTATAGTCGCAGCGGTTGTCGCTATCTCGAAGCACAAGGTCATCTTGAGTTGTCTCTGCAGATATTACCTTTTGCAGTAGCACACCCCCACCATTACCGGCGAAAATCACATCTCCAGTATCCAGACGCGTCAACTCAGTGCCAAATGCTAGCGGAAGTCCGGAATTGTCGAGCAGTATTGCCCGGACAAACTTCACTTTCTTGCCAGTAAAGATGACCCGGGTTAATTCCCCCCGGCGGGGGCGAATGCGGACCTGATTTTGGGTCAGTAATGTATTGTTACTGAGGCTGTCTGCATCCACGCTAACATCCTGGCTGTCAAAGCTGTCGTTCAGCGGTACCAGCGCATAGCCATTCGGCTGTAGGGCAATCCCGTTAACCCGCGCATTATCAGCACCGTTTATTTTCACCACCGCCATGGTGCTGGCCTGGCTACTGCTCAGTAGCAGATGATTATCAGCTACTGCCAGCGTACCGCTGAGGGAGCCGGAGGCATAGGTTGAGTGGGATGAGATATTCCCTGCAATCTGAGAGTCATAGCGAGAACTGGCCCGGCTGTATGTGCCATTGACCGCCGAATCATTATTATGGAAATTCCGTGAGGCCGAAACGGTATAAGACCCGTTTTCATCATAGCTGTTGAGCCCAACCTCGGTGGTATTGTTGTACTGGTCATGATTATACCGGGTGTAGACACTTTTCCCGGGGCTTCGGAGTGGAATATTAAGCGACAGAGAAATGCTGACATCGCTGTCCAGATCCCCGGTATAGGATTTTGCGACAGAGAGGTTGTAGCCCACCCCTCTGGCATACCCGCCATAGCTCAGGGAGTAGGTGTCGGTGGCCGGTGAGCCAGACCAGTAATTACTGTGCATGACGTTCAGTGCCACCTGATTTCCCATGAAGGGATCCGGCATCATCAGGGTAGCGGAGAAACGGTTACGTAAGGTCCCAGTTTTGTCCGTGCCGGAACGTTTAATCTGCATTGCGTCGTTGAAGGAAAGATAATGCCTGCTGGAATAACGGTAACCTGCCATTTGGAGGTTAAAGCCATTATTCAGATATTTTGCATAATTGAGGCTGTAGCTTTGACCCTGATACTTCTCATCACCATTCCTGAAGCCTGAGACCGACGCAGCCCCACCCAGTGCCCCCAAAGCCCGCAGAGGAAATGCCCCCCCCACGGTCAGGTTTTTGTAATTCCCCGAGACCACCGAGTTGATGGTTGCTGTCAGCCAGTTAAATCCGTGAGAGTACTCCGCAGAAACAAAACCATCCGCCACATTATCGTCACTGAAACGATAGCGGCCACTGTTGACTTCATAGCTATAGGTACCCGGAGTTAACAAGCCAGGCACCACGGTATTTTCATAGAAAAATGTATTCTGTGTGCCGTCGGATTCTTTGACCACTACGCGCAGCGTCTGGTTGGACAACCCCTGAACTTCATCAATCACGAACTGCCCGGCCGCCACTGTTTTAGTGAACAGCAGACGTTTATCCTGATACACCTCCACAGTCGCATTGGTTCGCGCGTAGCCCGTAATGTTGGGGGTGTAATAGCGATCGTGACGACTGCGCAGATCATCAACGCTATTCAGTTTTACCCCATAAAAACTGAAGCCTTCTGCGTAGCGGCTGTTGGTATAGGTCTGGCCTGCAGAAACTTGGCTTTGAATGGTGGGTAACAGATGCGAGATACTAAAGTTATCCACGTTGATTTCATCATGGATAATATCTGAACTGGAGACATCAAGGTCAACAGGGAAATCGTACATCGCCAGCCGGATATGGCTGTTAAGTGGTAGTGAGGTTTCCGTGGAGTCATCATCCAGGTTACGGAAGTAGTTAGCACTGGTGTTATAATTGACCATCAGACCATTAATGGTCTGTGATAAAGGTTCATCGTCATCCCCCTGGGCGTGCTGCAGATCGGCATCATGAAACCAGACTGACAGGGATGAGGTTGTCTGGTTCTCAGTGAGTGTGTATCGCTCGGTCTCTGAATCCAGATACATATCTTCACGCAAAGTGGTGCGTAAATTTTTACTCAGGATAGCGAATAATGCCTCTTGATAAAATTTATCGCTGAATATGAGGTGCGACCCCTCACGGGAAAAATAATAACTGCCAACTGAATGGCCATTGATCTGCACGGAGTAAATGACTTTAGCGTTCAATCCATTATTTAGAGCTTTTTCAACGGCGTCACTGTTAAACCGGCCATTAATAAATTCGGTACTGAATTGCTGGTTTTCTTGAGCCTGCACGACCACACTGCCAAGAATAGAAATAAGCAGAAAGCTGAGGCGCATATAAACTCTCATCACTATTCATGGCATTGGTGGTAAACAAAAAAATGGTCATGCACTGACCATCACATAAGAAGATAAACCGACGTTATCCCTACAGATAAGCCACGGTATAGGACACGGCACCGCCGATAACACCAGCACTGACGGAGCTGCTCAACGCATAGGGCTGTGCGATGAAGTTAACTGCACCTGAAGCATCCAGGTCAGCAGACCCGGAGGAGAGCTGTACGCCTCCACGGTTGATCACGGATGCACCACTGGCCAGTGTGAACTGTACGCCTGCATTAGTCAGGACTGAGTCTGCTGTAGTGAGCACATCGGTGTTGGATGCATCAGTCTGGTTCGCAATAATAGAGACAGATGCGTCTGCTGCTGCGGGAACGACATCACAGCTGGCCGGGTCAGGAATGAGTGAGACATTTTTGGCTGTACCAAAAACCCCTGCATTGGTCACATCAGACGCTTTATATGTGCCAATATCCACTACGCCAGTAGGTGAAACAACACCATCAACCGCGACATTAAAATCACAGGATGAAGATGAAATTGCGCCGGTGAAATTAATCACACCAGTATTTGCCGAAGCGGAGCCCGCGATCACGCCTGCAGAAATAGCGGCCGCCAGAATAATCTGCTTATACATAGAAATACCCTTAGTTATTGTCTGAAACATCTGAATTGTTTTATTCAGTGCAGCCATTATCCACTTTTAAATTGAATTAATAAAGCGAGTTTACTCTGGCTTTTATTTGTTGATTTCTTTACGACCACTCCATTATATGGTTGATTTAAATGAATTTTATCAAATCGCAGGGCTTTAATTTAAATTATTTGAATTCACTCCGAGGATAATTAAATAAATGGTGGCTCACCCCTGGGAAAATACAAATGTAAGTATTCCTGTAGTCCGCACTACTCACTTTTAGAGGTCATTGAATTTGTTAGTTAAGGAGATTGTCATGCGCAAGGTCCGATTTACTGAGCACCAGGTCATCACCGTACTGAGGTCAGTCGAAGCTGACTGGATCATCAAAGTTGTTTGCCGATCTCAGTCTTGAATGCCTGACACTGAAAGATGTTATTGACAAAAAAGCTTTAAAGCGGGAGCTCTTTAGCTATCTGCCGGCACAGTTTCCGCCAACTATACAGGACAGTAGCGCTGAGCAGCACGGTGGTTTTTTATCGGCCTTATACCTGGCGTATTCACCGTATTTACTGCGTGTTGAAACTCAATTTTCGCCGCCAGGGGAAACAGGGTCTTCCGGTGCCTAACCCTGTACCACTGGCATGCTGTTTCATAATGAGGTTCTTAGGGAATTCTTTATTTATTATTCCTTATTGGGATAAAGGAGTCGATTGAATGCCGGAAACCGTAGGCGTGTAAGGGATATGCTCATAAGGAATAATTACCCCGTTCATCTATATTTGACTGTTTAGATGGCGATTTCCGCTAATGTGAATTTTATATGGTCAGGCTAATCTCGAACCGCCATGTGAGTTATGCTCTTATATTCTTATTTATGGTATTTATTTGTGTGACTGAGTAGGTATTATTTTCTGCATCAGATAGTGCTGTTACTTCAGAAATCATAATCAAGGTGGTTTCGGATATGCAAGCGCGGAGGGCCAAAATCACCCGGAAGAAATAATTGACGACAGGAAGGGTATCACTAAATAGCTGCGCGGAATAGTAGATCACTTAAAGGGAACTCAGCCCGGATTGTGCGATCTGATCAATCGCCAAATATCCCACATCACCAA
>NZ_JBIGIN010000063.1:0-10155 GCF_043558715.1 Scandinavium sp. M-37 | reverse complement strand
TATGGCACTGAATGGCTTCACGCCGATGCAGCATATTCAGCGCATGAACTGATTCTACTTATCACCTCCGTTAAAAATGGGGGGATTACCGAGGAACGGCCTTTTCAGCAACCGGACCGTTGTCCTTACTGTGCCAGTAAATCATTTAAGGTACGGGAGCGCAGGGGATGTAAGCCTTCTTACAAGTGTCGGCTATGCTGGAAGAGCTTTACTCAGACCACCGGCACGCCCTTCGCACGTACCCGGCATCCTGAACTGTGGGGAGTATTTGCAAAGCACCGGTTTCAGGGCATGTCCCTGAAAAAGATCGCCGCAATCATTGGCATTACTGAATATGCCTGCCGACACAGAGATCTGGTGATCGTGGCTGAAATGAAAGAGAGTTTCCCTGCACTTTTTATCTGGTGGGAAACGCATCAGAGGCGAGCCAGTTGCGAAATGACCCCGGAAGCCAAAGCACAATATGAGCAGCTTCAGCTCTGGATAAAAAAGGTGCTCACTTTATCACGGGCTCCTTGCCCTGGCTGCGGGTACAGTAGTCGGCGGGAAGGTCGTAACAGAGATCGCCCCTGGTTTTTCTGCAATCCATGCAGAAAAGGATTCAGCTTGTTGGCACAAACACCGCTAAAAGGCATGCTGTATACGGAATTGTGGCCTTTATTTGTTGAGAAAATGGTCAGTGGTGAAAGTATGTGGCAGCTTCAGCACGAATATCACATCAACACAGGTACATTGCATCGCTGGCGAAAATGTTTCCTGGCAATGATGCGTGAGATGGGCCTGGAAACTCTGGCCGAGTGGACCGAGTGGCAGCGCAGCAGAGAGTACAGCAATGCTCTGGACAGGCGGAAAGCTGGCATTAAATCTCCCCGACCGCAAAAATCGCATTTCAATGGGCGTGGGCAACGTAAGCCCTGAGAAAAATAAAAATAGTTTTCTGATAAACCAACTCTGACCACGGTCAGGGCTGGCTATCAGCTGTGTTAGCTCAGATTGAACCTGACACCGCTATGGTACAGAGCCAAATCTAATCTGACTGGCAGCTTCGTGCCAGGAGCGGAAGTTGCTAAATCAGTCTATGTTAATCAATGCGGAGTAAGTAGATAAGATCGACACTAAAAAGTATGGTGATGGTTCCAATAATGTGTTTGTTATCTGGACTTTATCATTAAAATCCTCTACAAAACATGAGTGTTTTAAATTTCTAGGCTTCGTACATCTACAATCTGTACTTCTTGAAATTTCTTCATCTCCAGAGAAGTACTACAAGTTACGTAGCCATCAAGAACGTGTTATGGATGGTATGATGCCTGAAGAACCAAAATCCATAGTTATAGACGATACTGAGTGGGGATGTATTCACTCGCAGTATCACTACCAAGATAAAGATCCTGCGATAATAACATGTATCGTAAACGTAAATAATACTGACTTGATAGCTACAGAGCTTGTGAACTCAGTATTGAATACATCCTGGATTTCTTCTCTCGATGCTGGTACACAGCGATCATATAAAGTTACTGCGAAAGAAACGACTGATGCATTGGTTGAAATATTCAATAAAGTTCTTGATGGTGATCCCTTAGGAGCTGAATTTGGTGAAGTTATGGTTTCCATTGGATCCTCTCGAGCATTAAGTCAGATATTACACCACATTTCCCTACCTATTGCTGAGTTATGGAAACCTCAATTAAAACAAAACGAGGGTTTTGATTTTCATACAACATGTACTGGAAATCTTATAAACTTCGGAGAAGCCAAATTCTCAGCCTCCATTAACCCGCACGGAAATGCGATCCGCCAAGCACATGACTTTATCACACAAGATAAACATTTCCGTGATCGCGTTCATTTAGTAAACCTTTGTCATAAAGACGCGATCAAAAATCTCGATGAAGAAAAATATGGCATCATCGCAGCTTTCTCTATCAACTCAGATCATCCTGAAATAATAATGGATAATGCGATTAAAACCGTTATTGAAATAGAATTATTAGATCGCGTTAGTTTTATATATTTGGTTGGTGTAAAATGTTAAGCATTCAAGAAATTCTCAATGACGAAGATCCAAATAAATCCATTGGACAGATATTAGATGATTTGCATAGCAAAGGACCAGTTGATAACAAGTTGGTCGAGAAGTTAACATATTATAAAGAGTTTCATGCTGAGGAATTTGCAGTTCATGAGGAAAACATAATATCTACCCTGGGATTGTTCTATAAAAATAAATCCCCTTCAAATCTCTACTCATTCATTTTAGGGACAATAGGAAAACAGTACAAAAAGCAGTACGGTGAATATCTTACTCCTGTACAGGCAAGCATTCGTGATGCTGTTGAAGAAAAACAATTCATTTCTATATCAGCGCCTACAAGTGCAGGGAAATCATTTTCAATAAAGGAATACATCAGCATACAAGATGGCGATGCTGTTATTATCGTACCATCGAGGGCATTAATAGCAGAGTACGTTGAAAACTTAAAAGGATACTTTGAACATGACAAAGATGTGATGATTAGTACTTTTGTGGATTATGTCTATACTAACAGGAATTTAAGAAGAATATTTGTTCTCACGCCAGAACGGGCAAAAGATCTAACAACTTTTAGTAAAAAGCTAAATATTAATTTATTCTTTTTTGATGAAGCTCAAGTTTCTGAAGAACAAGAGCGAGGTGTAATATTCGATGTCACCGTTAGGCGCGTACAGAAACTTTTTCCAACAGCAAAACTAATCTTTGCACATCCTTTCGTAGATAATCCCGAAGCTCAGTTCAAAAAACACAATATCGACACTCCCGAAAAATACTCTCGGAGTTATGCTCATAACACTGTAGGAAAAATTTTCATTTATGCGCATAAGAATGGCAATGACTATTATTTTTCACCATATATGAATAAGGGACATTTGTTAAAGAAAGCTGCACCTTTTTCGGGCAGCTTTGAACAATTTGCATTTTCAGGTAATAAATCAGTCCTTATTTATGTATCAAAAGCATCTGTCTATGATGGGAAATTCATCAACAAATTCAAGAAACACACCGCTAAATTCAAAAAAATAGTAGATAAAGAAGCGCTGAAAATAATTAATAGCGTCGGAGATATATTAGGCGCTAATAACCACGGCCATAGATCTGTATTGGTAGAACTATTGAATGTCGGTGTAGTAATTCACCATGGTTCTGTACCTTTAGAAGTTAGATACTTAGTCGAGAAATTTATTAAAGCCGGATTTGCTAGGATTTGCTTTGCTACCAGTACGTTAGCCCAAGGCATCAACATGCCATTTGATATAGTCTGGCTTGCAAATATGAAGATGTATGGCGAGTCTGAACAGAAAAGATGTCTGGCATTTAAAAACTTAATAGGTCGCAGTGGACGTTTATCAAAGAATAAAGAATTTGATTATGGATATGTATATACTCATAATGCAGAGTTGTTATCACGCCGAGTCAAAACGCCATTCAAATTAGAAGAGGAGTCAGTATTAGAGAGTCCAGTTGACTCAGATAATGATAACCATGAACTCATAGAATCCATTGTTAATGGAACTTTCAATGAGGATATAAATCTTCCCGAATCCAAGATTGAAAGGTTACAGAATGATAACATATATAAAAAGATTACATTTATTTTAGATACCGTTTTCAACGAACAGTTTGGTAGTAAATTAATTGGCCCTGAGAATAGAGAGGTAAGGGATAAAGTCAAGTCTTGTTTCTTATCGTTGTATGAAACATCTTTAGGCCGAGAGTTATATGACGGTGAAAGAAATGTATTCAAATCAGCAATTGACATTATGTTTCTTGTAATGGGCGGTCGAAGTTTTAAAGAAATTGTTGGAATAAGGTACAGCTACATATCAGATAGAGATGGTGATAATAATGGTATTTCAAGATATTCACAACCAGCTAATAAATTACCTGATAGCAATCTGATTAGGTCCTACTCTCTATTTAACTCTGTAAACTCAAGGGATGTAAGCTATGATACCGTTGTGTTTGATACTTACGACTACCTTGATACTGTAATCTCATTCTCTCTTACTGATGTTTTTGTGGGGGCATTCAAGTTATATTTAGATGATACCGGCGATCAAAGAGCTGCTGTTTTCATTGATTTTCTAAGATACGGTACCATCAATAAGGCTCACATAATGTTGATGCGATATGGAATTCAGCCTGAAGATGTTCCTTTAGTTGCTCCATACTTAAAATTCATCTCTGAAGAAAGGATCGAAATTGATCCAACGTTAGAATTTGGTGATAACGAGCTTTGGAAAAAAATCAGCTGGTATCTTCCATAACAGTCCCGGAGAGTATGATAATTTATTTCATACTCTTCAAAATGCAACATAATCCCCCTCCAGAAGCGAATTTTTTACTCTCTCCGCTACTATCATGGTATTTTATCTTATAATGAACTGCCTTTTGCTATTTCTCGCGAATTTAATTTTCTCATTAGCGATATCATTCTTTAAGCATCCCACTTAACTAAACCATTCGCTTTCAGAGAATATCCAGAAAAAGGTATCCTGTAAGGCCAATGTCCGCCCCTCGCTCTTGGCTGACCTTTTGCTCAATACCTGCCATCGGAGGGATAAAAGCTCTATGGCAGGTATTGAGAAAATTAGAGCGTTACTTATTGCCACCAGACACAGGGAAAGTATCTTTAAGGAAAATGTCAGTTGCGTACATAACTGCAGGCGCACCACTTTCATTCACAGCCCAATGTGAGTCACCACGACCAGAACGGTAGACCTCACCTGGTTTCATTTTCACCCCGACAGTACAGTTTTTAGCGTAGATAGTTACCGACCCGGAAAGCATCGTTGCTATTTCAGGGCGTTCATCATGGGAATGTATTTGTGCAATTGAACCTTTGCCAAAATAGATTGTTCGTGAACGCAGATGCCAGCCTTTTGCCGCAACAGCTTCATTGTCTAAAAGTATTTGACCATTATTGACTACCTGAAGTGGTCCTGTAGTTTCTGTAATTGGTTTGAAAGGCGTTGGTCCCTCTTTTCCTGCTGGGCATTCGCCAGCCACGGCTGCAGTACACGAAAGTGCAAATAACAGAGTTGAGCATGATAAAATGAATTTCATGGTTAAAATCCCTTCCATTTCTTTAATATATGAGCGTGTTAAACTACATCTATGGGAGTGCATTTATCAACCAATTTGTTTGCGGTTTATTCACTGGAGGGATGTGCAACTCTCGATGTTAAATAATATGATTTCGTTAGCGTCTTGTTGGGGAGGAGTAATTAAACCTCGCTAAATGTCTTATGTTGTATGTTTTTGGTTAATCTGCCACTAGATATGCTATGTGTGAGTGACTTGTCGAATGTCTTCGATAATGCATCGTTTAGTATTATATATGGCAATTTAATTTACCCGTAAAGTTAATTCACCTTATTGAAATTGACGGTGAAATAAATCCTGCTATAGAAAAACATACTACTTTGCGAGAGTGTAGAGGAGGTTTGGTAATTTTTAACAATCAATAAAAAGTAAGTTTAACTAACTTCCGCTCTTCGCTCACAGCGGACCTCAGATCGTGCTTCCAGTCCGCTCCGTGCCAAGAGCGGAGGTTGCTATAAATGGCAGTTGATAAAACTCCAGCCCGTTTCTCAGCTTACAGGGTAATCCCCTGAGGGATCCCCAGAAAATTTAGTAAACCAAAATCATATCGGTATACCTTTGCTGTAATTTCTTCAGTCCCGAGTCCAGCGACAGGGTTTTCAATATGAGCGGGGAATGTCGAAATACATTCTCTGCCAGCTTTAACAATGAAACAACTCGCCTGTGCTTCACCGTATTTGCCTGATATTTAGAGTGTATTCCTTTGTTTTCAAAGCAGAAGCCGCTTAACCACATGATGATACTGGCTAAAGTCGCGATCAGGCTCAACACTGCAACTCTTTCCGCTGAATGGCTGGCTCCGAACCTTAGCCCAAATCCCCAGTTGCGCTGACTGTCAGTGATACGGCGTAACCAGTCGGCAATAACATCATTTTCTTTGTTCAGTCTGGCCTGGTATCGGTAGCCGCTTTCGCTGACAGCAAATAGCTGACAGGCAAAGCGAATACTGATGTTTCGGCTCCTTACGGCTTCCTGCGCCATCTGCTTTCGAAGCGATGGCTTCACCACTTTTTTGCCATGGCCTCCTGAATGATCTCTGCCTTGAGTCGTTCTTCGGCATACATCTTTTTGAGGGGGCGGTTTTCGTCTTCCAGCTCTTTCAGTCGGGCCATCATGGAGGCATCCATCCCGCCAAAGCGTGAGCGCCACTTGTAGAAACTGGCATTGCTCATACCATGCTCGCGGCACAGTTCAGCCACTGGCGTACCGGCCTCGGCTTGTTTCAGAATGGATATGATTTGGCTGTCGGTAAAACGTGATTTTTTCATAGAAATCTCCCTGGTTCAGATTACGAGAAAATTCTACTTATGAACACACCGGTTTTTCGGGGGGATTACCACAGCACCTCTACCACTTCAAATTCTTCTGCGATTAACTCCATATCTTCAGAAAAATGACCTTCGCGGGTGAAAAATCGCTGATGCTCTTTCTGCCAGTATTCAAGGCTTAAATCGCCTTCACCTTCTTTGCGTGCAAACCCCTCAGTAACATCACAAAAACGCACCAGTTGCATTGAAATCATCCTGGTCACGCAGACCGGGACATTCTTGCCATCAAGGATAATGTTATAGCTTCCAATCCTCGGGGCAGATTCTTCCTGTTGGTAAGAGGCAAAAGACCCGCAGGAGGCAGTTTTGATCCCTTTTTTAATCAGGGCCGCAATTTCGCTGGCTAGTTCCGGGCTGTCACCCATTTGCCAGGCATCTGCGCCTGGATACTTCAGTTTTATTTCCTCAACCGCAACCATTAAAAGCCCTTCTTAATCGTAGATGAAAAGAAATGATATACAGGTTATAGCATGAGCTGTCCGGACATTAACAGTGATGCTTTTTGTCGGATATTGTGGTCCGCTTCACGCTCAGAACTGACTACCAGATTTGATTGTGATCTTCCTACGAAATCTGTCAACTCAAACCTGAATTAATACGCCTGAGAAAATAAAAAATTGCCTGATACACCAGTCCTGATCACGATCAGGACTGGTTGCTTTGTCTTCTTTTATTTTTATTCAACGTCAGGTATGCCTTTCATCAGAGCATCATTGGATAAGTTCATTTCCCATACATCACTGCATTTCAGTGTGGTCAGATATTTCCCGCTTTTAGACACAGTCACATCACCAGATCCTTTCCCCTCCTGAGACATATAGTTGACGCTGTAGACGTATTGCCCGTTTGGAATATTAAGCGTACGCAGTTCAGTGCTGATAGCGCTGTGGTTGTGCCATTCTTTTGTTAACTGACTGGCGGTCTTCTTGATCGTGATTTCGGGAATAACGCCACCTTCACCACTCGGGTCTTGCTTACCATACATGTAGGTGATGTCATTACCGCTACGCAGAACAACAACTTCTTTAGGTACTTTCTGGTTATTGAAAAAACAGCCAAACAGGACATCATCATCGTAAGGTGAAGCTGATGCAGAAGAACTGGTCAATACCAACAGTAATAACGAGATCAGTAATCGCATGTTAATTTTCCTTATTAAAAAGACCTGAGTCGTGAAAGCAATACAGGTCTTTATTATTAGAGAGTTGTGAGTATCGAGAAAAGGTTATTCCAACCGGACGTAAATCTGACCATTAGGTGTTTCATTGACAGAAATGTCCGTTGTACTTCCGTCGTTGAGTTCAGCAAAACCATAATGTTGTCTGCCCTGACTATGCGTTATCGTCACGTTTTTACAGGTTTTAGAGTACTGATGCAGCTGGTTGCGATAGATATCGGTCACAACGCCACAGGCAGATTGCTCAAGCAGTGCTGTACCACTATTGAAAATGAAGTTACCAGCGGCACAAAGTACCCAGATAGCCAGCCAGACCGCGAGCAGCTTCTTACCTTTTCCTAATGCCTTACACCGTTTAGCGATGTAAACCGGTGAAAACAGCATCCACCATTTTGAAAAGGTTGCTTTGCCATGCGCTTCAAGCAGCTTCCAGTCCATATAAAACAGGATAACGATGGCAATCATTACCAGGACATTGATCGTGTAGTTGACTGTCAAACTGAAAACCAGCCCTGAAATGATGCCAAACACGAACAGAGCTGTTGCAAGCCAGATGTATTTATCGTGGATGGCTGAGTTATCCAGATTGAAAATGCTTTTAGCATTGTCAAGGCTTATTGATTGCCTCTGCTTACCTTTATTAAGTATAGAGTGGATGAGCTTTTCATCGTAAATCTTCTTTGCTGTTTCATTCAGAAGGATGGATTTTATTTCTCTGAGTTTTGCCTGTTCTGCATTTTCTTGTGACTGTCTAGATTCAATTGCTGATGAAATATCATCCTGAGAAGCATTCATATCAATCTCAAGATATTCGTAATAGTTGTCCATTGAAATAATGTCCTTATATTAATTTAGGAATGAAATGGTTGTTACTGGTCTTGTAGGGGATGGATTTTACTGAGGCCATATATTCATCAAAAATACACCCCATAAAACAGCCACTCCGATAACTAAGTAAATTGCTCGCGTCAGGAACCACTTTACAATCGACATATTACACCTGACTTAAAATTAATCCAGCAATGATGGGGTCTAAAAATATAGAGAGGCAAAACCAAACTACAAATGATTTACCTTTGTTCTTTGCTGTATGTGCGACAAAAAATGAACCGCCAATCCAGAATAATAACAGTAATAGTGAGCCCATAATTAAATCCTTAATAAAGTTGCGAGTATGTTAACTCAGAGTTTAGTTGGTATAATTTCGTCAAGAACAGTCTGAACTGGCGTGGAGAGGCAATACATCCCTCGGCTTGTCTTAATGATCATTGGCTCCAGCCTGTTTAGATCTCGATGTATGGTCCTTTCTGAAACATTAAATTTCTCTTTCAGAGTAATAGTGTCAGTCGCTCCCGACTTGTGAAACTCAATAATTATTGAGATCAGTCGCGAGCCGATAGTGTGTCTATTCCGCATCGTTTCTCCTGATAATACATGTGTGTTTTCCTGAATGTTATCGGGAATAAATGGTTGTTTAAATAGGGTTGACTGCAAGAAATGACAATATTGTCTTTGAAATTAAAACTCGACATTAATCTGACAAATAAGCACTACATTAAATTGTCAGCAATTTGTCTGTTTGATAATTCATTTGTCGATCTGGAAATAGAAAACAGTAAGTTAGGTGATGTTTGGTGATTTGCTTTTGTCGATTACTGGCAGCGGCATTTGTTTCTGACATTCTCAGGACGTTAAGCTTTTTGTGCTATTTGGCTCACAGACAATCAGTCATACGCGTAATGGCATAATTTATGGCTTGTTGAACGTTGTACTGCATTCCTGACAACAAAACTCGTCAAATACAGTGCCATCCAGCGGTTCTCCAGCAAGCGCACCGACTGCTGCACCACTCCCGGCTCCAATGATAAAGCCAATGAGCCCGCCAGCAATCGTACCTATTACAGGTATAGTTGATCCCACAATAGCTCCGACTGTTGCCCCTTCTACTGCGAGTACTCCCCCTGCAACAGCCCCGGCCCCACTTCCAATCTTTCTTCCGAGGTTTCGACGTTGTACATTTGCAGCGCCGCATTCTGGACAAATCATAATGTTTCCTTTAATTAGTGGCAGATAATAAAAAGCCCCTCAGTGTGAACTGAAGGGCCAGTGACGAAAGCTTGCGTTATTGTTTCTTACTGTCAGAATTCGCGACATGCGGCTCTCTGGTGGTTTTTTGTATTTATCAAGACATCGGCAACGGTTATGTGCTTGCGGTAGCGCAGAACGTATTTGAGAGCGTTTTGTGGCATATGGCATAGCTGATGGACTAAGAAGTGGCAAGTAAGTAACTGATATAGCTAATATCTGTGGCTGTTGCCAGAGGCAAACTTCTACTTGGAATTGTTGCGGTGTAGCCTGTGTCTCAACCATCACGGATGAATTGCATCAATACTAAAATCTCCTGATTTCAGACATAAAAAAGGTTCATCGCGGTTAAGCGTGAACCAATAGAAAACGGCGGTAAAAGTGGTTAGTTTTGTATTCGCCAAAACACTAACCAGCCA
>NZ_JBIGIN010000062.1:0-10177 GCF_043558715.1 Scandinavium sp. M-37 | reverse complement strand
GTGTGGGGTCTCCCCATGCGAGAGTAGGGAACTGCCAGGCATCAAATAAGCAACAGAGCCTCATGCGAAAGCATGAGGCTTTTTTGCGTTTGTTCAATTTCAATCTCCATTCTTCTACGACTAATCCTGATTACTGATCCTGCTAACGAAAATTGTGCGACACATCACAAATTTAAAAGTAACAATTATATAACATTTCGTTCACTAATTTTTTCTGCAGTAGTGCTGGGATCCATCCGCGCTGGGGCAAGTCTGGAAATTTGCAGGAGTATAATAACAATGATCGAGAATACACTTTCATCGCGTGAGTCGCTGACGGGCAGCGATACCCGGCGACGGGTCTGGGCTATCGTGGGGGCTTCATCCGGTAACCTGGTCGAGTGGTTTGATTTCTACGTCTATTCATTTTGCTCACTTTATTTCGCCCATATCTTCTTCCCCTCAGGTAACACTACAACTCAATTGCTACAAACTGCAGGCGTTTTTGCCGCTGGTTTCCTGATGCGTCCTATCGGCGGCTGGCTATTTGGCCGTATTGCCGATCGCCATGGGCGTAAAAAATCGATGCTGATCTCGGTCTGCATGATGTGCTTTGGTTCGCTGGTGATTGCCTGTCTGCCCGGATATGCGACGATTGGCACATGGGCTCCAGCATTACTGCTACTGGCGCGCTTATTCCAGGGACTCTCGGTCGGTGGTGAATATGGCACCAGCGCAACCTATATGAGTGAAGTCGCCATAGAGGGCCGAAAAGGTTTCTTCGCGTCTTTCCAGTATGTGACGTTAATTGGCGGACAGCTTTTGGCATTGTTGGTCGTCGTCGTCCTGCAACAGATCCTCAGCAGCGAAGACTTACATGCCTGGGGCTGGCGTATTCCGTTTGCGCTGGGTGCAGCTCTGGCTTTAGTGGCGCTATGGTTACGTCGTCAGTTGGATGAGACCTCACAGCAGGAGACGCGAGCCCTGAAAGAGGCAGGATCGTTGAAGGGGCTTTGGCGGAATCGTAAAGCATTCGTGATGGTACTTGGCTTTACCGCCGGAGGATCGCTGGTGTTTTATACCTTCACTACCTACATGCAAAAGTATCTGGTCAATACCACGGGTATGAATGCCAACGTGGCCAGCGTAGTGATGACAGCAGCACTGTTTGTTTATATGGTCGTTCAGCCACTGTTTGGCGCGCTGTCTGACCGGATTGGCCGCCGTACATCAATGCTGTGTTTTGGTGGGCTCGCGACGCTGTTTACCGTACCGATCCTGACCGCTCTCCAGCATGTACATTCCCCCTACGCGGCTTTTGCGCTGGTGATGTGTGCGCTGTTAATCGCCAGTTTTTACACCTCGATAAGCGGTATATTGAAAGCGGAGATGTTCCCGGCGCAGGTGCGCGCTTTGGGCGTTGGGTTGTCGTACGCCGTCGCAAATGCGCTGTTTGGAGGTTCTGCAGAGTATGTGGCACTTTCCCTGAAATCTATCGGTTTCGAAAGTGCATTCTTCTGGTACGTGACGAGTCTGAGCGCGCTGGCGTTTTTGGTTTCACTCATGCTGCACAGCAAAGGGAAGGGATTACGTCTGTAAGTTTACTGATGCGCCATCTGCCACACCGCGTAGCCGGTTGTGGACCCGGCAATATCCCACGCAAAGTCTTTCCAGCTCCAGCCGCTGCCAGACGGGCGGCTGTCCCACCATTCCTTCCCGGCCCCCAGACTGATTGAGAACATCATCCCATAAGCCGCACTTCGATCCTGGTTGTAACCCTGATATTGAGCATATTCATTGCCTGCGGCGGAAAGAATGGCAGATGCGAGGAAGTGTTGAGCCTTATCCTGCCCGGTCCAGGCATCATTGGCCGTATGACTGCAGCCGCTAAGCCACAGAGAAGAGAGCAGAACCAAAATACGCATGGCGGGCTCCTGTAAAAAAGCCCCGACAAATGCGGGGCCTGGGATCACAGAATGCGGCTGATAAGCCTGTCGATACGAATTCGACGCAGGCGGCGGATCAACTTTCTTACTTTCACCGGGTAATCGGCGATGCTTTGCAGGTCGCGATAATGTTTCACCACGGTGGTATGCGTGCGAATGAGCGCCAGTTCTCTGTCACGCGATTCGGCCAGTTGCTGCTTCGGATCGTGAATGAGAATGGCATTCTCCAGATCCAATCGCCAGGCTCGTGGGTTGAGGTTATTACCGGTGAGAAGCATCCACTCATCATCGATCCACATCCCTTTCAGATGGTAACTATTATCTTCATCTTTCCACAGACGCACTATCAACTGGTCAGTGTTCACATAATACTGTAGGCGACTCAGGAAACGGCGTAGATTGATTTCATAAAGATAAGGCAGAGCACCAATAATTTTAAATGGCTGATCTTCAGGGATATAAAAATCATTAGCTGTTTTATCGCCAACGATTATCTCAACTTTCTTCCCCTGACGAAGCAGGTGAATAATATTTCTCACCAGAACCGCGGGAAGGTTGAAATAGGGCGTGCAAATGGTCAACTTCTCTTCAGCACACGGCATCAGGTGGAAAATCGTCTTATTGAGCATGCTCGATTTTCCGAGCCCAACCAGCGGCGTGACCGACAGCTGCTCGTTATCGGCATTACCCTGGAAATGGTAACCCGTATCACGCAGTTCCTGACGGTAAAGACGAATATCGTTTTTGATTTCCGGGCTTTTCGGGCGCTCATTATCATCAAGACGATTTACACCGCGACCTTGTACCAGATTCTGGTTCACCCAGTCGAACATGATGTCAGCCATCTGCGCATTACCAATGGCCTGGTAACGGTCATAGCGATATTTATCGTGCTGGTGCAGGTAAACATCATTCAGGCTTGCCCCGCTGTAGAGCACGCAGTCGTCGATGATAAAACCTTTGTAATGTAGAACGCCGAGGGCTTCACGGGTATTTACCGGAACACCATAGACCGGAACATCTACACCAGGGTTTTCCTGAGCCATGCGGCAGTACCAGTCGGCGTTGGTGTTCGACGCGGCGGCACCAATGCGCCCGCGCTGGGCGCGATGCCAGTCGACAAGAATGCGGACATCGAGTTCAGGCCGCTGACGTTTAGCGTCATAAATAGCCTGCAGAACCGCTTTACCGCCGTCATCCTGCTCGAGGTAGAGGGCAATAATGCAGATACGGCGCGTCGCATTGGCGATTTTAGCCAACAGCGCTTGCCGAAAATCCGCAGGGGCGTAAAAGAACTCGACATCATCAACTGACTGAGAAAGCTTAGGTAGTTGAGCAAGGTGTTGTTGATGCTTGTTGCGCTTAAATTTTGACAACATCACAGTGCGTTTCTTCTCTGATTAATCAAGGGTCCTCTGTACCATGCAGACGACAGAAGCGAGCAATAATAACATCAGTGCCTGCTAAAGTGGTCAACATTTCCAGCAGCTTAGTTACGAAGGCGTTGAGGATAGTCTCAATGTTAATCCAACAATGCCATCTTCAAGCTGGATATCGACGTCAAAACCCAGCTTACGCGCCAGGGCTATCATTCCCTGATTGTTGGGCATGGTGATGCCATTCAGTTGCGTGAGGCCATGTTCGCGCGTGTAATTGATGAGCTTCTCCAGCAACCGGCGGCCAAGGCCCAGGCCTTTCAGATCCGAGCGTACCAGCACGGCAAATTCCGCATCAATATTGTCAGGATCTGAAATAGCGCGCGTTACGCCCAGAATTTCTGTTCCTGTTTCCGTCGTATGAACCGCCACGAAAGCCATCTCACGATCGTAGTCGATCTGCGTCATGTTGGCTAAATCATCATGGTTAAATTCATTGATTTCACTGAAATAGCGATAGTAGAGATCTTCTTTCGTGACCTGGGCAATAAACTGCTGCAACAGCGGTTCATCTTCCGGCAGGATCGGCCGGAACAGACAGCGTTCACCGTTTTTCAGCTCCACCCATTCCTCAAATTGCTGCGGGTACGGGCGCACGGCGAGACGGCTTTCGCTGTCACCGCTAAACGGTGCTATTTCCAGGGTCACATCCAGAGCCGTGAATTCATCCCCGGAGGCGAGCAGGGGATGAATATCCAGACGCTGGATTTCCGGACAGTCCACAATCAGGTTCGAGACCTGAACCAAAACCTGACTGAGTCCGGCGATATCCAGAGGACGCAGGGCACTTCTGCCGCGGATCTTTTTGCTCTTGATCGCCTGAATCACCAGGTAACGGGCAAGGTTCATGTTTAGCGGCGGAAGAGCAACCGCCGCCTGATCTTCCGCACGCCATTCCACACCGCCTTCACCCAGCATGATCAGCGGGCCGAACAGCGGATCGTGTTCGACAACCACGCGGAGTTCCTGTGCTCCGGCACGGTTCGCCATGCTCTGGACTAAAAGTCCGTGAATGCGTGCCTGGGGCCAGGTCATTTTCACCCGATCGAGTATCGCATCGGCGGCTTGCTGGACTTCCGTGGCGGTACGCAGATACAGCATCACCCCCTGAACTTCCGATTTATGCGGAATATCCGGTGAACGCAACTTTAACGCGACCGGATAACCAATCTGTTCAGCGATATGCACTGCTTCCGCGCTGTCGGCAGCAATCCACGTCGGCAGCGTTTGCATGCCATACGCTTTGAGGATCGGCTGCACTTCATGGGTATCGAGTGACGTTGCGCCCTCTGCAATGGCTTGTTGTAAAAGCGCATGGGCCTCAGCGGTGTTGGCGGTCAGGTTATCCGGGAGCACCGGCGTTTCGCACAACTGCTTCTGATTGCGCCGGTATTCCACCATATGCATAAAGGCGGTAATGGTGCCCTCCGGCGTACGATAGGTGGGGATCCCGGCATCGCTGAACAACCGGCGCGCTTCTTGAGAGGAATATTCTCCGCACCAGTTGGTCAACACGGTGATGTATTTCCCGCGCGGGTGATGGCTCAGGGTATCAATCAACGCCTGCGCACTTTCAGTACCGGGTGCCGCCGCGCTGGGGGAATGGATAACCAACAGCGCGTCGTAATCCTGGCTATCGAGCAAAATGGACAGCGCTTGTTGATAGTGCGCGCTGCTGGCGTCATCGCGGAGATCAAGCGGATTTGCCGCGTCGACCGTGGTCGGAAGTACGCCACGAAGACGTGTAAGTGTTTCGTCACTCAGCGTGGCCAGTTTGCCATTGCGCAGCCAAAGTTCATCCAGCGCCAGTGCCGCCGGTGCCGCGCCATTGCTGACTATCATTAGACGTTCGCCGCGCAGAGGACGCATATGGCTCAGGGTTTCGACCGCAGAAAACAGCTCGTGCGTGTCCTGCACGCGCAGCAAACCAGCCCGCTGAATAGCGGCATCCCACGCCAGATCCATCCCGGAACTGACGTGCAGCAGGCGTTGCGCCGCCGGGCTGCGGCCACTTTTGATGACCAGAATGGGTTTATTGCGCGAGGCGCTACGGGCTGCCGATACAAAACGTCGGGCATCGCTGAGATGCTCCAGATACAGCAGAATGGCGCTGGTTTTACTGTCGCGGGCAAGGAAGTCGAGCAGGTCATCGACGTCGATATCCAGACTGTCGCCCAGCGCGATAAAATAGGAAAAGCCCATCTCCCGCTGCTGCGCCCAGTCAAGAATGGTATTTGACACCGCCGCCGATTGCGAAATAAAGGCCAGCTTACCGCGGCGAATCGGCACCGGGGAAAAACTGGCGTTGAGTCCTTGCCAGGGCGCCAGCAGGCCAAGACTGTTCGGCCCGAGCAGACGCATTTGATAGCGGACGGCACAGGCTTTCAGGTCACTGAATTGCTCCGGCGGCGATGAAAGAATAATGCAGGTTTTGCAGCCTTTACGGCCTAAAGCCTCCAGCAGAGTCAGGTTGCGTTTAGCATGGGTGCAGATAACTGCCAGGTCTGGCGTGAAGGGTAAGCTGTCGATATCGGGCCAGGCCAGCACCCCCAGCACCGCTTTGTAAGCGGGCGTCACCGGTAAAACCGGGCCATTGAAGCCGCCAGCCAGCAGATTTCGCATCATCAGATAGCCCGCACGCTGCGGTTTCATCGAAGCCCCAATCACCGCAATCGATTTGGGTCTCAGTAACGCTTCCAGTCCCCGTTGGCTCATCGCCTTCTCTCCTGAACGCTGATTCCTGAATGATTTTAAACGCTTTCTGGCTCTGGCACTGTGATGTTTCCCTTATGATGGGTTTTTCCTGCCAGATAACGCGTGCGGAAACGCTGAAAATGACTGCCCAGGGCGCTGGCTGCGTTCGTGTCATCGGCCAGATCCAGCAGGGCAATCGCCACTTCCGCCGTACAATACTGTCCTTCAGCATGGGCTTCACGCAGGTGGTAAGCCGACACCCGTGATAAATCGACGGAAATCACCGGCAGCGCATCCAGATAAGGGCTTTTACGAAACATTTTCCGCGCTTCGGTCCAGGTGCCGTCGAGCATAATAAACAGCGGTGGCTTACCAGACGGCGGCGCGGTGAGCACTTCTCTGTCTGCTCCGGCATAAGAGGCGGGGAATACCACCATCGGCTGATAATCAGGATGCTGCACCAAATCAAGCAACGCCTGCGGCGGCTCGGTACGCGACCACTGGAATGCCTCGGTGTCCGGCAGAATATCGGCAATCAACCGTCCGGTATTGCTTGGCTTCATCGGCTCGGTATCAAACATCACCAGACAAAAGCGGCTCTGGGCGGTTGAAGGCGATAGCGTCTCACACAGGCACTGTTTCAGCGGCAAAAGGCAGCGCTGACAGCGGCGGATACGGTTTCCACGGGCAAGAAACGGACGGGTGGCGCGGGCAAGGCGTTCAGCGCGCAGGCGAAGTACGGCGTTATCAGTCATCGGGAGCTATGCAGGAAAAACGCCATTGTCGCAGAGGGGAAAGCGGGGCACAAGATGCGCCCCGTTGGACTAGGCTTCGGTGGCTTCATTCAACCAGCTGTCGAATGGTGCTTTAGGTACGGCGCCATTAAGCATGTCGACGACTTCACCTTTATGGAAAATCATGATGGTCGGAATGCTGCGGATGCGAAAACGTGCGCTGAGCTCGCGCTCGGCTTCGGTGTTTACCTTCACGAAACGCATTTTTCCGCTACGCTCTTCCGCCACATCTTCAAAGATGGGGGCGAAATTGCGACAGGGCCCGCACCACGGTGCCCAGAAATCGACCACGACGGGTAAATCGTCTTTTAACAATTTATCCAGCGTCTCACCGGTTGCGTTAATGACATCGCCATCAAACAGCTCATGGCCGCAGCGACCACATTTTGCCGTTTCGTTGATACGATCGTCGGGGATACGGTTAAGCGCCTGACAACTGGCACAAACGGTATTCATAGCTAACCTCTGGGTAATCGGGTTTATGTCACGGCACAGGTGGCCGAAATGTTTCTTTAATGTTACGTATTATCGATGAGACTGTTTTAAAGAACAATGTGGTTTATTCGATGATTATAATAGTCGCAGTCTTTGGTACGAAATCATGGCGAAGCGGGGGCACATCGGGTACTCTTCGCGCTTCGCGCAGCGCAGGTGGAGAATAAAATGAACGACGAACTGAAAAATAAAAGCGGCAAGGTCAAAGTGATGTATGTCCGCAGTGATGATGACTCGGATAAACGCACGGAAAACCCGCGTACCGGTAAAGGTGCAGGCCGCAGCGGCCCGTCCCGTACCGAAGGTGGTCGTCGTCCTGCGCGCGATAGTCGTGATGGTAAATCCCGTGATGGTAAGCCGCAACGTAGCGGTGACCGTTTCCGGGACAATGCTTCCCGTGACCGCGATAGCGGACCACGCGACAACAACCCGTGGCGTACCGTTTCCCGTGCACCGGGCGAAGAAGCAGTAGACAAGCCGGATCACGGCGGGATCAGCGGCAAAAGCTTTGTCGATCCTGAAGTTATCCGCCGTCAGCGTGCGGAAGAAACCCGCGTTTACGGTGAAAATGCCTGTCAGGCCCTGTTCCTGAGCCGTCCGGACTGCATCGTTCGCGCCTGGTTTATCCAGAGCGTGACCCCGCGTTTCAAAGAAGCTCTGCGTTGGATGGCGGCAAACCGCAAAGCCTATCACGTGGTCGATGAAGCCGAACTGGCGAAAGCCTCCGGCACCGAACACCACGGTGGCGTGTGCTTCTTGATCAAAAAGCGTAACGGTACCAGCGTACAGCAATGGGTCCGCGAAGCGGCGGAAGAAGACTGCGTACTGGCGCTGGAAGATGTCGGTAACCCGCATAACCTCGGTGCTATCATGCGTAGCTGTGCGCACTTCGGTGTCAAGGGTGTGGTGGTTCAGGATGCCGCTGTGCTGGAATCCGGTGCGGCAATTCGTACCGCAGAAGGCGGCGCGGAGCACGTGCAGCCGATCACCGCTGACAGCTTCATCGACGCGCTGGACCAGTTCCGTAAAGCGGGTTATGCGATTGTCACCACTTCCAGCCATGAAGGCACGCCGCTGTTTAAAGCGACCATGCCGAAGAAAATGGTGCTGGTGCTGGGTCAGGAGCGTGACGGTCTGTCCGATGCGGCGCTTGATACCGCCGACCTGAGTGTGGCCATCCAGGGGACCGGCAACGTCGAAAGTCTGAACGTTTCCGTGGCAACCGGTGTTCTGCTGGCCGAATGGTGGCGTCAGAATAAAGCCTGATGCTTATGCATTGGTGAAAATGAAAATGCCAGCGCGATGCTGGCATTTTTTTATTCGCTTTCTGCTGGCAAGACCGGCATCCAGTCAATCGGCGGCTCGCCGCGCTGTGCCAGCCACTCGTTCGCCTGCACAAAATGATTCGAACCGAAGAAACCGCGATGGGCCGAAAGCGGCGATGGATGCGGCGCTTTCAACACGTGATGGCGCTGACGGTCAATAATCGCCCCTTTTTTCTGCGCATGCGATCCCCACAGTAAAAACACCACGCCTTCTCGATGCTCGTTAATCAGGCTAATGACTTTATCGGTGAATGTTTCCCAACCGAGGCTGGCATGGGAATGCGCCTGGCCTGCACGCACCGTCAGTACGGTGTTGAGCAGCAGCACGCCCTGACGCGCCCAGCTTTCCAGATAACCATGCGTCGGACGGGTAAAGCCTGGAATGGTGCCTTCCAGCTCTTTGTACATATTGAGCAGTGACGGTGGAGTGGCAATGCCAGGGCGCACCGAAAATGCCAGCCCGTGCGCCTGACCCGGGCCGTGATACGGATCCTGCCCGAGGATGACCACTTTCACATCGTTGAGCTCGGTATAGCGGAACGCATTGAACACGTCCTTTTGCGGAGGATAAATGGTCATTCCGGCCTGACGTTCACTGGCCACCGTTGCCAGCGTGTTGATGAAATAGGGCTGTTCTTTTTCCGTGGCCAGCACATCGTGCCAGGTTAAGGGCGTGGTCATCTCGCTCTCCTGCGAATTTGGTTGGCCATAGCTTAACGGCTTCTTTCTGGGGAACAAAATTTTGTGTGCGTATTGGAGGGAATGGATTCAAAAAAAGTTGAATGATTACAACGATAATTGTTTTTCTGCACGGTGAAAATTGATCTAAAACAATGAAATCACCACATGTACTGAGTACACACACTAATTCTATTGATTTAGGTCAATGTTTGTCGGGTGTTAGACTGTTATATATACACTCAAGCAACAATGGTTTTACCAATTGGCCAGCGTCTGGCCAATGCAAAAACGAATACATGAGCCTAAGGGAGGCATTAAAATGATTACAGGTATCCAGATTACTAAAGCTGCTAATGACGACCTGCTGAACTCTTTCTGGCTGCTCGACAGCGAGAAAGGCGAAGCACGCTGCCTGGTAGCAAAAGGTGGTTTCACTGAAGATCAGGTTGTCGAAGTGAATAAACTTGGCGAAATCGAATACCGTGAAATCCCGGTAGACGTACAGCCAGAAGTGCGTGTAGAAGGCGGTCAGCACCTCAACGTGAACGTTCTGCGTCGCGAAACGCTGATGGATGCGGTT
Source organism: Scandinavium sp. M-37 (assembly GCF_043558715.1). Classification (NCBI taxonomy): domain Bacteria; kingdom Pseudomonadati; phylum Pseudomonadota; class Gammaproteobacteria; order Enterobacterales; family Enterobacteriaceae; genus Scandinavium; species Scandinavium sp. M-37. The sequence goes on along the minus strand of NZ_JBIGIN010000062.1, from coordinate 247 downwards.
GAGCACCCAGAAAAATACCCGCAGCTGACCATCCGTGTTTCTGGTTATGCGGTTCGCTTCAACTCTCTGACACCTGAACAGCAGCGTGACGTTATCGCGCGTACTTTCACTGAAAGTCTGTAATTTCTCAGGGGTGGGAAATAAAAAAGCCGGGATTTTCCTAATGCTGGTCACTTAAGGTGATCAGCATTTTTTCTTGTCGGATATTTCTGGGCTTTTACTTTCAATTCCCGAGGGTAACTTCGCT
>NZ_JBIGIN010000061.1:0-12019 GCF_043558715.1 Scandinavium sp. M-37 | reverse complement strand
TGCTCTTTCATTTCACGCCAGTCAGGGGTGAACTCCACCACCGACATTGACGGAATGGTACGCAGGTAATGCGGCCACAACAGGCTGACCAACCCTTCGGTCAGTTCAGGCAGGTCGTCATCAAGCTTTTCACGCAGGCGGCCCATCAGGAAGGCAAAGCCCTCGAACAGCCGCTCCACGTACGGGTCGCGCGCCCCCGCTTTGTCGAGATTAAGCATTGCCGCCTGCTCGGGGTGAGCACGGGCAAACTCTTCGCCGGCTTCCAGCAGGTAGCGCATTTCAGCGTCGTAATAACGCAGGGTTAAATCATCCATATATATTTCTGCTCAGTAATTGCCGCATGAATAGTATTATTCTAAATAAAATCGCACTGAAAACACCCCTGAAGACAGGAAAATATTATTAATTACCACTCCCCCCGCATACCGATGGTGGTAGTACATACTCAGTAGCCATCCCCGGCATCCATCCATCGGGACGACCGGTACATTTCATATAGCCTTTACTCTCAAGAGTTGAGGTATACGCGTAGGAAAATATGACAGAACTTACGATGAAAACACCAACCAGACCTAAAAATGCTCTGCTTGTTTTTTTACATTTAATAACCGCCTGTTCCTCGCCGTACTGCATAGCCAAATACCAATACATACATGGAAATATCAGAATAATCGGAATCATTAGCAACGCGAAAACTGTCGGCGAAAATACAATGTCACTTCCAAACCCAAATAACTCACTATATGCATCAATTGCGAACCACAGAGAGCCTAATGATGAAATGCACCAAATAATAAGGTTACCAAAAAACCTATGTTTAGGGCTCATAAATCAATCACCTGCGATGTTAGGTCGCCAATATACTTCTTAAGATACTGCTTTATCTCAGACTCGATGACATGCCGCCCTTTTCTGAGCATTCCATCAATATACATAGCTCCTAAATCGAGCATGTCATTTGATATTTCTCGTGATTTTTCAACAAACTCTTGCTGTGCAGACTCGATGTAAGGGGCCATGAACTCAACCAGACTATCTGTAATATGATATTTCTTATCAAGTGTGTTTAACACCCAGGCTAACCCGGCCCCAAAAACAAGAACAACAGCAATATTCAGGACAACATACGCAGACATTGTATATAATCCAACGGTGTAAAGCGCTGCCGATGAAATCCCTACTTTGACTATATCAGTAGCAAGTGTTCCCAGGAACATTGCAAGTGTTGTTTCATCATTCAATATGAAATCAATTGTATCTATAACAGACACATATACAAAACCAAGAATCGCACCTTCGACAATGGATTTCTGCAAACCAAATTTACCTATTCCAGCTTCGATGATTTTTGGGTTCATCTCTGCAAAGACCGGAGCATTGAGCGTTTTCCTGATAGCTGCATAACCACTAATTTTTATCAGCCGTGTTCCTTTGTGGTTAACAAATACCGTTGCTGTGATACCAATACTCCCCAGCTTGTATACCATCGCTGAAGCATTGCCCACATCATCTATATTCGTTGCATAAGTTTTGACAGTATTCCCGACAGGATTTGTTGTGGTGTCTTTCCATTCTTTTTTAACAAAATTCCAGCCGTCAATGATCCTCTGGCATTCCTCCAGCGTCAGCAAGAGGAAATCATGTCTGTTACGTCTTAGCATCCCTCGCACATTGTCATCCGGAACAGTGTGGGTGTTAATCAACGTAGGATATCCCGGAGCTAACATCGTATCACCCTGCACGCCTGCCAGAAACGCCTGAGAAACGGCATTAGCTATCGATGTCTTTCCTGGCTCTCCTGCAAAAGCAGCAGCTCCTGCTGAACTCTTCTCGTACGTATCATCCATCATCGACGGAATAAACTTCGCCTTGCAGGGACAGGTACTGTAGCTGTCGAGGGTTCCGGCCATTCGCCTGTCGTGAATGGTATCGTTGCCGATGCCACCGGCTATCTTGAAAAGCCCGGCATGTTTACCGCAGGTCACACTGTCCTGCTCCCGGGCTACAGGTTTATCAAACAGAGTGTGATCCTCTGCGCCCGTGGTGATTTTCCCGCCGCAGGTCGTCTTGTCGCCCTGCACCAGGTAAAAGCCTTCTGCTGCCATATTTTTCCCTTTAGCTGAATTCTGTCCGGGTTATCCGCAAAGCACCGCGCTGCTTGCCGGATCGAGCGCAATCAGACCGGACAGAAGCAAATCCATCTCGGGCTGAAGCCGTGATTTATCGGTTTCACTGCGTGTGGCTTTCATGCGCAGCAGTCTGAGGCGGCGTGATTTCACTTCAAACAGCAGTGCCGGTGTCCACTGCGTGAGGGTGATTGACTGTGCGGTACTGTCGAGCTCTCCCAACAGATGCAGGGCCAGTTCGTTCTTGCCCTTCTGCTCAGCCACGCGGGCCATCAGCAAACGCAGCAGCCATTTGTCTTTCGCTGAGTCCGCACCAGGGCGGGTCTGCAGCCAGTGAAGTGTGGCATCCAGACCGTCAGTATCCGCTTTCTCCAGCGCTTCCGGCTCGAGAGCCAGGATATCGTTATCCGTCTCACCGACGGCACTGACCGGTTCATCCCGCCAGCCTGGCATATCGTCCAGCACACTCTGATTTATCCAGTTCAGCGTGACCTCATCGGCAAACGGCGTCCCGTCGTTAAAGGCCAGGGTTTCAAGTCCGGTGAGGCGACACAGCAGCCCTTTCAGGTCGGCGGCGATGATATCGGCCAGTACATCCTGCCCCGATTTCATCAGAGCCTGATGGATATACCACTGCAAATCCAGCCAGAGGTGATTGGCGCCACGCGAGAAGGTGCTGTCTGCCTGCTCCAGTATCTCCAGCCAGCTCTGTTGCAGATACAGCCGTTTGAGCATCGCCCGCTGGTCCGCCCGCGGCGGTTCGATGCGCGTTTTTCCTTCGGCATCCGGCGCCGGTATAGCACTCAGCGTGTCATGCCGCAGGCTTTTCATCAGCCGGTGTGCGGCAAGCCAGCCATCGGGCTGCTCACGCAGATATTCCGTCAGGGTACGGGCCTGTGCCAGCAAATCCTGTCCTGAGGTGATACGGCTGAGCACCGGCGCATTCGGGTCGGTGAAGTCTAAACTCTGCGGGGCCGGCGTCGTGTTCCCAGCGTTCTGCGGCACCACGGCATCCACGCCACCGGCCTTCATCAGGCGGGACTCCAGTGCGCTGTAAAGGGTATTCAGTTCTGGCCGTGACGCTTCCGGCTCTGACTCCAGGTTGTCGTGGATGAGCAACAGTGCACCGGCAGTGCGCTGTGCATCGTCGCGTACCACTTCCGGCCAGAGTGACAGGCTGTCCAGAACGCGGGAGCCTGCGAGCCACTCCAGCGCTGGTTTACGGCTCCGCTCACGCTGCGGATGAAGCTGCGTACCATAGCGCTGCAGCAATCCCGCCAGCAGCTCAAGCCCTTCGGCAAACCCGGTTTCCCCGTCCTGGTGCAGACGCGCCCAGCAGTAATAGGTGGCAATCCGGATATCTTTGGCCGTGGTGGTCAGCAATTTTTCGGCGAGTGTGCAAATCAGCCCGGTATCGATACCGGAAAGTTTATTGACCTCCTCCCGGATGCGCTGAAAATCATCGTCATATCCCGGGTCTTCTCCGGTCGGACTGGCGTCATTTACCGGAGCAAGCCAGGGCTGCCAGTTTTCCATGCGTGCCTGCGCCTGTTGCCGCAGCTGAGTGTCCTCAGCCTGACAGGCGACGACCAGATCCTGCAGTGTGCTCATTATTCGACTCCGTCCATATCACTGTTTCCTGTGTTGACCATCAGCGCCTGAGCCGTGGCCGCGCTGTCGACACTGAATATTTGCTCCGGCAACGTGAAACCACGCAATCCCAGCAGTGCCAGCGGACCTTTGCCCAGCTGTGAGCGCAGCACCCACTGCAGGGTACGACCGTCCGGGGCGGTAAAGCTCATCATCCACTGACTGCGGTCAAGTTGTCGCCGTTTACCCTGCTCCAGCCAGCGAATAAAGCCCCAGGTCCCGCTGTAATCCCCGAACAGGCGTGCACCGGCGTTAACGGTGGTCCAGGTCAGCATCGTCCCCGGCTTATAGGTATCTCCCGGCCAGCGGAAGCTCTGCCAGTCTGCCATCTGATTGAAATAGTGCAACTTCTGGCCGTCAATGGTCAGCTGGGTTTCCACCACCTGCGGCACAGGGCGCGCCTGCAGCTCAAAGCTGATGCCCTGACTGCCGTCGGTGAACAGAATGTCTGACAGCTGGCTCAACTGATTAACGGCCTTCAGGAAGGCCGGGTTAAAGCTCAGTCCCTGGCTGTTGACCTTATCCGGCACCCACTGGCTGCCCTCTTTGTGCAGCACGCCGCTGAGCTCCGTCGTCAGGAAGCGTTCAATACGTCCGCTGTCCTTGCGTACAAATTCAGCCAGCATCGGCAAAGAGGCATCACTTTTGCTCGCCGCAAACGGGAAACGCCCGTCAAAGGCGGTGTGCCAGTTCGTCACCACGGCGCGGCTCCATTTGTCATTGAGACTGGCGGCAGAGGGTTGCAGCACGGTCTCCCAGGCCTGAGTCAGTGGCTGCACAAACATCGTGCTGCCAAATCCGCTCCACTCTTCGCCCAGGCTTGCGGAAATCAGGCTGCCGTACTGCTGGGTGTCGGTCAGGTCCACGCTTTTTCCCTGGAACACGGTCTGTGCCAGAGTCTGCATCATTTCCTGCGGGTCGGAGGCGCTGGCCACCTGTTGGAGACGCAGACGCACACGGGTGATACGGGTCAGGTAGCTCTGCAGACTCAGCGTGTTATCCGCTGACATGACGTTGCTGCCCTGGTTTTTGCCCAGTAGCTGAAGCAGTGGGCCAAAGGTTTCATCGAGCGGCCCCTGCGGGCCTGACGCAGACTGGTCAATCGCAGGTTTGTCTTTTCCGCCGACCAGGTCTTTAGCCGATTTGATGATGGAATCCGAAAGGCCTTCGTTGTGCTGGCCGGTCTGTCCCTGCCAGGCGATGGTATTCATCAGGGCAATCAACGGAGACTGACGGACATCACTCATCAGCGTCAGCTGGTCGGTGACGTCCGCAATATTATTCGCTGGGTTAAGTCGCAGGCTGTTGAGGAAGCTCAGCCAGCTGCCGGCAAAATCGGTGAAGTAACGTTGCGTCAGGCGCGCTTTCAGGGCTTCCGGTGACAGGTCTGAGGAAACCGCTTTCCGGCTGTCACTCAGCACCCAGTCAATTTCATCCCGGCGGGAATTTGCGGCCTTTTCGATAGCCTGCTGGATGCCCCCTTCCCACGCCTGGCGAGTGAACATGCCCGGCACCACCTCCTCGGTGGTGAACAGGCGGCGAGCGTCGGTCCCGCTGGTCATGTCTTCCAGAGACACATCGGCAAAGTTACGACGCACGGACTTGAGCATGTTCTCGTACAGGGTGCTTTCGGCATTACGACGCCCGATTTGCTGCAACAGCACCTGACGGCTCTGGCTGACCAGTTGTGTGTCCGGGGTGATTTTCCACTGTGGCTGCTCAGGCAGTTCGGTGATGTAAAAGGCCCACAAATCCGGCGACAGGCTTTGCCACAGACCGGTTGAGATGCCCGTGCGCGTCGGCTGCACGGCTTTCATGGTCTGCGCGTAATACGCGCCGTCGGTTTTATCCGGACGGGCCATCATCAGCCAGGCTTTCAGCTGGTCATAGCCTGGTTTCGCCAGCTGCGCACGCTGGTCGCTGTTGGGGGCTGAGTTTGCCAGCGCGCTGAGCTTCTGCGTCAGGGCGGCATTTGCCGGGTCGCGGATCAGGCGGTTGTTCGCCACGCCGTACCAGGGCAGCATCGCATCGAGCAGCTGCTGGTTATGGTCCAGGCCGAAACGCTGGTACCAGGGCGCGCCTTCCTGAATACGGTGCTGCAGGCGACCGGCGTCATTACGCAGCTTGTGCAGTGCGGTCAGCTGATAATCCGATACGGAAGGGTGCTCCACCAGGGCGTGAGCCTGCTCAGCGACAGAGACTATCTGTGACCGGTTAAGCATAAATGACAGCAGCGTTCCCGCCCCCCAGACACCGATAATGGCCATCAGCGTCCAGACCAGCGTCTGCTCCCACGCCATACCGACACGGCGCCCACGCACGCGGGTACAGTCATCCACAATGCCCTGCCAGGTTACCGGCAGGGTCAGGGCATGGCGTTGCGATTCAGGGATATATTTCTCAGCGTCGGCTGTTCCCTCAGACGTATGAACAGGGTGGCAGTCCGGCAGGCTGAACATCAGGCCACGCAGCGGAACGCGCTGCTGTGCGGCAGACAGCCAGGGCACCAGTTGCTGAGCCCAGCGGGCGATACCGCCGTCTTTGAGATGCTGGCCGAGGCGCAGCAGGAAGTCGTGGCCGTTGTTCTCCGCGACCTGACTCACCCCCTGCGTCCGCAGGGCCGGCAGCATCAGCTCAAGCTGGCGGGTAATATCGTCAGGCTTAGCACGCAGCGGGAAACTGGCCCCCACCGTCTGTTCAGGCCGTTTAGTCTGCGGCCAGGTGCTGTCGCACAGTTGCCACAGCCAGACCGGCGCGGAATAACGCAGCAGTTCACTGATTTTTTCCAGTCCACGTAAATCGTTATCGCTAATCTGAGGGGTGAGGTTAAGCGACTGCGGTATGACGCGGACAATACCGTCCAGCGGACGCCCACGGCGCAGTTTACGCAGCGCAGTATATTTTTCCTTATCGGGCTCAGCAGTCAGACTCCCGCCGTAAATCAGAACGGTACGGTTACCTTCAAGCCACTGGTTTTCCTGCAAACCGGGGACCAGTTGTTCGATTGCCGCCTCATCGCCAGTGATTAACAACAGACGAGTTTTTCGACGCCAGTAAAGGCCAATACGGGCGCGGAGATGTCCCCGAATCTTGTTACACATGGCCACCGCAGGGTGAACAGGTGCTTTATCATTTTCCCGTTTCTTTTTCTCATCATCACCGTTGGTGTTGTCGACAAGTGCATTAAACTCCTGCTTACCGACACTACGAACTGCCGCCAGTAGCACCACGGATACGATAAGGGCACAGCCTGAAATACATCCGCCAGCGATAAGCCAGTAAATTTGCTGCTGGCTACCGTCTTCAATCCCGGCTATATCCGGATGCTTCCAGACCATGAACGTCATAACGGCTAACAGCAAAAAGAAAATCAATGCGACAGCAAGATATCGGCCTTCCGTAGTCTTCGGTGCTAAAGGTAGCTTCAAGGATCCATCTCCTGTCGGGAAGCAATCGGGGTAATGAGCGTGCTCCACAGCACATTCTGTGTGGTATCACCGCAGATAATCATCTGTGGTGACTGAGTTTGTCGGGCGATTTCAGTGGCGGCAGCGATAGCCAGCCAGGGGGCTGCTGCTCCGGCATTTCCCATGGATGTATCGAGTGAAATGACGGCGTCGTCCTCTACAGACTGCGCAGGGTGTGCATTCTGGCACGCGATAACTTCTGCGCGCTGCTCACCCGTCAGCCCGGCAAGCCATAAATTTTTCACAATATTTTCTTTGAGCGGGACGTTATAGGCGGCCATGTTCATCCCCTCCCTCAGCTCACCGGTTGGAGCAGCATCTGGCCGGTGCAGCAACGCGAGAGGTTCGAACGCCTCCTGGGTCAGGCGGTTGCCAAGAAGCAGAGCAACGGCTGCTTCAGCAGTATTGTTTGAAACAACCGGATCAATCTGGAGGCCAACAATCAAAAACATCGCCTCATCTTTAATGCGTTGATCCAGCCAGTGGTTGACTGCCCCCGGCCCATTGCTGTCTGTGTACTCAAGCGCGCATGTTATGCCACTCTCCTGCCAGGCTTCATGCCAGATATTTCTGACAGCAGGGAATGACAGAGATGACGAGACATCGAGGATGACAACAAGCGAAGCGTTCTCCGGAAACTGGTGAACTGGCAGATCAGCAATGAGCTCTGAGAACAGATGTGAGATGACTAATCCAGGAGTAACTTCTGGTTCTGTCGTGATACGGCTCAGTCGCTTGCTTTTTTCGCCTTTCCAGTCCGACTGCGAAATGATAATGCTGTGGTTATTGAGCATTTCAACAGCGACAGATGATTGTTCATCTTCCTGATGGGCCGTAATAAATGTCGTATTCAACACCTGAAGCGCACGACGAGCCCTACGGGTCTCACTCAAGATCCATTGCTCCCGACGCCGGTCAAAACCATTCGCTTTACTGTCCTGTAATGACCAGATCCACATGCGAAAACCGAAAGTTACAATCCAAACAACAACGGGCGTACCAATAGCGACCAACCAGAAGTGGTTGTTATCGATGTATCGCCCGAATATACGCATGAAGATCACGTTGATGACCAACATCGCCACCAGGACAGCAATCCATCGTGTTTTTTTTGGTGTGACCGGTCGTGGATAACATTCGGGAAGATGCTTTAGGGAATAAAACATATTTTCTCAGCCAAATAACTACAATAAAACTTCAAACACTATACTTAACAAACTTCAAATCAGATGCCCCAGCAAACTTTTTGCAAGAGAACATCTAAGAATCAAACTTATGAAGTTATAATGTTTTGGTTTTTTTACCAGATTTTGACAACTGATATACCTCTTCAATTAAATATTTATTTTTATCCGAAATTAGGTGATATTCAAAATAATCCATATCAGCGTCTGTATCTCCAAATCTAGACGACACTCCTGTTTTAATTATAACCTCTTGATCATTTTTTTTAGTGCTGAGTATTTTTTCCCCATCAGCAATATGCAACGAGTATTGACCATAGACATCATAACCAATCCTGCTTGTAGATTGAGTGCAATACTTATTAAGTAATTTAATGTACTCATCTTTTGCCTGAAAACCAGTGTCTTCACTTAGATTTTGCGTAGCTTCTTCATTCCATTGCTCATAGTCACTTATAAAGTTAATGACTGTCTGCTGAGGAGTCAATTTTGAATTTGAACTCATTGCAAATACAGAAAATGTCATCGACACAAATAACACGATTAGCAATTTTAAATATTTCATATTTATTCCTTAATGGCAAAATAATCGGCTTCTTGTTCTGTAGAATCGTTAAGCACATACCACGCATGCTTAAACGCAGGCCACCTGACGTCCTCAAACGCCATTCTCCCTGGATTTATTCTCCTTGTAACCTCTTCTGCATCGTTATGAGTCTCACCTTGATCAGCCCAAAAGTTTATACCTAATTTCCCTGAGGCTATAAGTCGCCCATTGCGGCTTATATATTTTTGCTTACTGGACCAGTAATAACCTCCGGCATCAAATGCAAAAAATGCTTCCTCTACAATCAGATTATTATGTGGTTCTGTAGTGAAATAATTAGAACCTGAACCTTGCCGATATTCACTGTAATGACCATAATTAGCCCTTCCAGTTAGGTGAATAGATCCTCGGCCTTTAAATCTAGCACCATCACCAGTCAGTGTATTCCCTAACTTATGACCCTGATCCGTGCCCGGGTCGTAGTGTACAGAAAAATAGTTCGCAGAGCCTAGCTCGACTAAACTATCGAACCGCCCGGTTTCAGCAGCCATCTGACCGAAGAAGTGTGAAATTCTGATTGGTGTATTAATTCCATATTTATTTAGTATTTTGGGGAGAGCCTCATTTATCGCCGCTGGACGTTTAACATCCCCTGCACTGTTCGCGCCCTCTTCGGTTAATCGCTTTGTTAGTTCTTCAACGGTTAATGGATGTCGACGATCATAAACAGCCACAGGTGATTTTTGATACTTTCTCACCAATTTAATAATATCGTTCAGACTGAGCCAACTGCAAAGTCTCATGTGAGTAATAAAATCTACAGGGTTGAAATGCCACAATCTTCCGCTACCGAGAGCTCCTGAATCAAAACACAGCGCTTCTGCATGTTGCTTAAATTTGCCATAGTCTTCCTCACTCATTAGCGTACGTTCATTTGATTCCTGCGACCCGGGAACCTGCCATATGGCAGTTTTTTCCGGCGTACACTGCTCCCAGGGCAGACCGGTCATCAACCATTTATATCTGGCATCTATTGTGCTTTTTTCCCACTCGAATGGTAAACAGCAGATAAGCCTGTTGCTTTGAGTTTCGTAGCTGCCGTCTTCCTGCTGCTTTCTGATGATCGCCGAATTACACTGGCTGTGTGTATCGTTGTCATCATCTACCAGCCGCCATCCCGTCCAGTGCGGAAAATCAGCATCACTAAACTTTTTAATGCCGGGATCGGCAAGATTTACCACGCCAGCTCCACCCGGATAACTGACCGTCATCCATAATGGCGCATCTGCCGGCACCAGCGTTTCATGCTCGGTATTAATTACCCGCCCAAAACGCAACAACTCAAACCCCGAGCTTGGGCTCTCCTTATAATTTCGCATCGCGGTTTTATAGAGGTTATATTCGTAGTCTTTACCGTCAGCGTTAACCAGCGGCTCGCCCAGCAGATTGTACTCGCCATCAATTTGCGTATTTTTTTGCCGGGTCACCATCGTACAGTTGCCCTGGGCCAGAGTCATACTGGCATACAGAGGCGCATTGCTGGTATAGAGTTCAGAAAGTCCGGTGATGGAAGTGCTGTTATCTGTAGGCGCCTTGTCATAAAACTTTGTTCCTTCTGGCAGATAAAAGTGGATATCACCGTAAACCGCATCGGTGCGACCATCTTTTGAAATATCCAGCTCCTCTGTCTTTCTGCCTGTCAGTTTACTGATGTTGTCGTCATCGCAGAAAACCTGGAAGTGAAATTCATTCTGGCCGTCAGTCATTCCGGAAGAGCCTAGCGGGTCTTTACGGTAGACTTTGGCGTCAGCTATTATCCCTGCTTCCAGAAACTTCAGATGCATATACAAAGAGTAAAAAACTACCTTACCGTCCTCTCCGGAACCAATTTCCGTCTCATGTTTCAATAAAATATAACCATCATCCGTACCCCTTACAGGGGCATACTTTAGTGGGAACTGGTCTCTTTTTTCTGGCGGAGACGGCTTGCGGAACGACACCACGGTCCCGTCAGCGATTGCTCTCACTTTCTCCGGTGTTGTGCCTGCATCCGTATGTGAGATATGGATGCCCCCATGCCAGGACTCTGATGCATTGAGAGGATATCCCCGGCGAGCATTGACAGGCATCATCGCTTCAATCCAGTCTGCGTCAGACTGAGTGGCATCTTTATCTCTCAGTAACGGAGGACTGATAATCATATGTTGACTCCTTGTCAGGAAAAACTGAAGTTACTGGAAGGTTCGGTCGTTTCAGGTGCCACATTCGGGAAGTCTTTTGGCTCATTGGCCTTATCTTTTCGCCCGTAATGCCCGGCTTTGGTCCGGTACTCCCCCTGAGTGGCAGACTCAATACCATTGGCATCAAGCGTGATATAACTTCCGCCCCCGTTAATCGTGACTTTTTTCTTCGCAGTAATATGGATTTCATCTTCGGTACTGGTGAGACTGAGTTCGCCGCGGGCGATCAGCTCCATCAGATCATTCTGCGCCTGAATTTTTACAGGTCCCTGGTTCGCGATGAGTTTGATCCCCAGCTTACGAACAAACACGCTCAGGGCATTGCCCACCCCGATGAACAGATTTTTCACAACGCTGACGTCTGCATTTTTACCGGCAGTAGCTATCAGGTTCTGCCCTGCAGATACCTGCAGATGTTGCCCGCTTGTCAGCGCCATTCCCTCCGGTGCGCTGAGTAGCAGTACTGATTTTTTGAGGTCTGTCAGCTGCTGTTCCAGCAGTTTAATTTGCGCCTGGAGATCCGCCGGGTTCGCGGTCGCCTTCTGCGCGTCTTCAGAGATGGATGTCATCTGCTCCCGGGCATTACCCAGATTGCTGACCGCCGGCTGCATCTCCAGCACCTGGCCCTGTGCTTTCTTCTGGCCATCAGCGCTGATAAACATCCCTTTCTGTGCCCTGATGGCACCCCAGCTGTCGGTTCTGAGCTCAAAACCTTCACCGCGCTTCTGCTTCTCAGCATCCACTAAATGTCCGAGATTCAGCTGGCTCTTGCCGCCGTACTCAGTGGAGACTTTGATATGCTCCT
>NZ_JBIGIN010000060.1:0-13953 GCF_043558715.1 Scandinavium sp. M-37 | reverse complement strand
AGGAGCATATCAAAGTCTCCACTGAGTACGGCGGCAAGAGCCAGCTGAATCTCGGACATTTAGTGGATGCTGAGAAGCAGAAGCGCGGTGAGGGTTTTGAGCTCAGAACCGACAGCTGGGGCGCTATTCGTGCACAGCAGGGTATTTTCATCACCGCAGATGCACAAATCAAAGGTCAGGGTCACGTTCTGGCGATGGATGCGGCGCTGGGGACACTCAATCAGGCGCAGCAGTTAGCGAAATCACTGAGCGATGCTGTCGCCACCGCACAGGCGGAACTGGCGCAGATCCAGGCGCAAAAAACATTGCTGGAATCCTCTCTCAAGGATCTGCAGCAGTCCGCGTTACTGATGAGCGCCCCGGACGGGATAGCTCAGGTATCACCGCAAAGTATTCAAATCAGCAGTGGACAGAACTTTATTCAGACCTCCGGAGAGAACAGTGACTTTAGCGTCTTCAAAAAATTCACCGTTGCGGCAGGTGAAATCATCAGTCTGTTTGCCAAAACGTTGGGCATCAAGATGTACGCCAATAAGGGTAAGGTTGATATTCAGGCGCAGGAGGATGCAATGATGCTGACGGCCCTGAAAGGCATGACCATCACCAGTAAAGACGATGAGGTGGTGATTCAGGCAAGCAAAAAAATCACCTTAAACTGCGGTAAAACTGCCGTGGTCATCGACCCGTCTGGCGTCAATATTCTGACGCCGGGCGATGTGAATGCCAAATCAGCCAGCCTGAATCATCAGGCATCACAAAGCTTCAGCCCGGCACAACCTGAACTACCACAGGCAGCCAGCTGTGTGGAGAGTGCGCTTTGATGGATACCCACATTCACTTAATTGATGCCCTGAATGCCAGGCGGAATGAATACCGCTACCTGATGCTTGATCCGCTAAAAAAGATGGCGAGCTGGGATCCTTTGCACGCAGACATGCTCAGGGATAGTCAGGGCAGCGATGCTCTGCGCAGGATATTGCGTCCGGATCTGGCCTGGTCGCCGGAGCATTGTCCGATTCTGTTGTTGCTCGCATCCCCGGGCGGATCTCTGGATGAAGGTCTGATCCGAAGCAGTGAAACCAGTGCATTCGGAGAAGCACTGTACGAGAAGCGCCATGTCTGCGGCTGGCTGAGTTCAGTGCTTTCGCCTGACGAAATGGCTGTCTGGCTGGCTGATTTGTGCAAACACATCAAACCGGGCGTCAGCATCCCTGTGTTCGAACCCCTTCGCCTTGAGCTGTTGCAGGCGACTGCTGACCCTAAGTTGCTGGCTGGCCTGCTTGCCGCGACGAGTCAGTGGCATTGGATGTCCTGTACGGGTGAACTGAGGACGCTGAGTGGTAAATCCAGTGATGATGCCTGGATGCTGAACTGGGGAGCTGAGCAGGCACAGGCTGAAGCGCGTAATATCTGGCGTTTGCTGTCTGCCTGGCATGAATCCAGTGACGCCTTACCTCCTGAGGCTGTGCGCCTTGCCGCTGATGCCTGGTCAGCCTCCGAAAAAGCGGGGCTGCATCATCTCAGCGACCGGCTGTGTCTGGCGCTCAATGCCCTGTCCCTGCCCGTTGATATCACTACACATGCTGCCGTACAGGCCCGGATGCAGGAAGCCGCGGAAAACCCGGCGCTGCACTTTACGCAACTGCTTCAGACCCTCCCGGACGCTGTCTGGCAGGAGCTGCATCAGGCATGACTCGACTGAGAAAGGAATTTGATGATGGATATGAAAGCACAGACAAATAAAAACGCAGCGGCAAGTCAGCAGGCAGCATCCACACCTTCAGGCTGTAAGTCGTGTGAGCGTAAGGGGGTTGCGATATATCCGCTGCGTGTGGCAGTAGTCCCGGCTTCTCTGGTTAATACCGGCTGGCATCCTGCCGTTCCTCACCAGGACACTAAGCTGAAAGGCGGTGAATTCAAATACGCCCTGCGTACACTGCGCGAAGGCTATGTGTATGTTCTGGCAGATAAACAGGTCTGGTATGCCTACCAGGTCACTCCGCAGGGCTTTTTGCGCATGTTTAATGCGAACGAAATGCCGGAAGGGGGAAACGTCGAGCCACTGAGTGCGGCCTGCCTGCAGCAGAACCATGATATCCGCAGCAGCTTTATCAATATCGATCCGAAGCATACCCATGCAGCCGTGGCCTTCAGCAATGACCCGTGGCCCCGTAAAGTGCTGGCGAAATATAAACAAGCCGGTGCCCCGGCACCGCGTTTTACACAAGTGACTATTGCTGGCGGGAAAACAGCGACAATTGAAGGTGCGGGGCGCAGCCTGACGCTTGATCCCACGCTCTCAACTCTGACAAAGAACGTGCTGGAGTTTGCGGCAGAAAAATTCCCGAGTATTGTCGGAAAAGAAGGGCAGCCCGATGGCGCGTATGGTTTTTACCCCCGAAGGGATATCAAGAAGCAGACGGCGCTGGGTAATAAGGTCGCGGAGCTACAGGAGCTGTACGGTGTAGTACATGCCATTGTGCTGGATGATGCTGTAGGGATGGTTCAGGAGCTTAACCACGCCCGTCTGGATGTGGTGGATGCGCTGGCGAAATATCGTTCTAAACCCGCGAATCTTCATCAGGGCACCATTTCCGATACCATTTTATCTATTCAGAAACTGATGACAAAACAGGTGGATGCGGATAAAAGCATTAAGCCTGTCACGATCCCGCCTTTTACCGATTCACCCTTCGATCAGGGAATAACCTTCAGCCGTGAGGATATGGTTGCCGCCACCAGGCGTTCTGCGCTGGAGAGGATGCAGGAATATTACAGCGAACCCAACCGCGCTAAATTTGCCCGGGATTTTAAAGCCGTGGTGGACGGCTATCAGCAAAAATTGACGGCGGTGGCGAAGGATCTGGATGCCTGGTATCACTCGGCTTTATGGCTGACGGTGATCAAACAGGACTATTCCCCGGTAACCAGCGTGATCAGCTGGGCGGCTCAACTTAACACGCTGGCCGCCAATTTGCAGGGGGCGATGGTAGGAATGGATAAGGACAAGTCGGCCTGGCATGACTGGGTGGAAAGTCCGGACAGTCCGCCATTTTTGTCTCTCCTTGGCAAACAGTCTGGGCTAATCGCGGCGGTCTACAACGGTTCAGCAAACTACACCAATATGAAGACCCTGCTGAACAGCCAGGAAGTCTGTGACTTTGTGGACAGCATCAACTTCAGCCAGCCCGTAAGCAGCCTGACGATGTCGATGAACGGCGCATTCAGCATGATTGGTGAGAAGATTTCCGCCAAAGCGAACGCAGGATTCGAGCGGGTACTTCAGGCAATGGCCTATGCTGCAGAAGGTGAACCTGCGGTTACTATTTTTTCGGGTGAAATTACCGTTCGTGAATTTCAGAATATCATGCTTAAGCAACTGGATGGGCACGGTCGTCCCGTTTGGGGGACTATGCGGGGAGGTACCACGACCACCCATGCCGGTACCTGGCTGCAGGTAACTGATCCCGCCATACTTGAGCGAAAAATTCAGGTACGCTATGCATCCTTACTGAAAGATATTGAATCACCGGTCTATAAGCAGGCAGCACGCAGTTCGGCGGCCCTGAGTAAAGGCTCGATGCTGAAAGACGGTAGCCAACTTTCTGGATTCCCGAACCTGATCCTCGCGCAAGATGCCGTAGATGCCTCTTTGGCAACGGGAGGCATGAGTATGACGCTGGGAGATACGCTGAGAATAGCCCGCCAGCAGTACCAGCTGCCGCGACGGGTATTCAGCAGCAGCGGACTGGGGTTTGTGTTAGGAGCCGTCATGCTGGGCCTGCAGAAAAGTGCCCTGGATGACAACCTTAAAGCGCTGAAGGAGGCCGTGCCGGGAGATTCACAAGCGGAGATGAAGCTGGCCTCCAGCGCGCTGATGGTGACGGCATCGGCGGTGGAAATGGTCGGATTTGGTCATATGATCGCCCGCTGGGGCACCAATCCCTGGGATGTAAAGCCCAATATGATAGTGCGTGGTGCTGAAATCTACGCCCATCCACTGATCCGGGTTGCTGGAGTGATTGGGGGCGTGGCGTCGATAGTAGATGGATTTGGGATGTATATGAGTGCTCAAGACGCAGGGGAAAATGGTGATTCAACTGCTAAAAATCTGTATTTGGGCGCTAGTTTTTTTACAATTTCTGCGGGTGGGGTTAGCATTTTTGCTGGGCTTGCTGGCGATTTCGCTTTGTTTGGCCCCATAGGTATCTGTATTGGGCTGGCCATTTTAGGTGCTGTACTGGCAACCATGGCGGCTGACGAAGTTCGTTCCCCGCTGGAAGTGTGGCTCAGCGATACCTGCTTCGGCCTCAAGCGTGGCAAACATGAGAAATATTGGGATGCTAATAGCCTTACCGATCTTCAGGCGGCGATGAAGGCGTACTACACCATTGCCAGTGGTGTTTCTGCACAGATACAGCGTGAAAGAATGGCGGAAGTTGTGCTCAATGCTGCCGGAACGGGGCTGGTGGCGGTGCAGGTGAAGTTGTCGGGATGCAGCAAGCTGGGCTCGGACTGGCTGATCGAACTGACTGCCAAAGGCAGCGGGGGCAGCCAGTTACTGGCGCAGTCGGCGTCTTCAGGGAAGGTGAATAACGTGAAAACCGCGGCTAAGCAGAGTTTTGATATCACGCCGATGGGAATGGGAACGACCTCTTTGTCTGCTGATTCAGTAATGAAAGAAAGATGGGAAACAAGCGGGCTACTGCTACAGGGGGAGTTTGCTTTTAACCGCATGAAGTTCAGCGATGTGGAGCTCAAAGTGACCTACTGGCCAGATAAGCTCAGGCCGGAAGAAAATCTGCAGCTCACCACTAGCGCTTAAGGCAATTAAGGATAAAACAATGTCACAGGATGCATTTTTTCAGAGCCAGAGTCATAGGCAACCAAAGCTTAATCCTCCTATCTACCGCTGGCAGGAAGATATGCCAGATAACAACCAGCCTCAGCTAGCACCTCCCCAACTGATTTGGTTAAATACTAAAAATAGTATCTGGATGGAGATCCCTCGTTATGAAGGCGTGATGTGGGGAGGTGTTTTGTTCATGATTTTTTTCTTTGCCGCTATTTTTATTTTTATTTTTATCGATTCTATCTCAATGCTAATTGATGACTTCGATTATGTTACATTTTCTATTATGCTGTTTTATTATTTGATGCTAGGTTCATTTGCTTTTTTATTTTATAAATTATATTTCATCATCCCGCGCGATCAGCCTATACGACTGAACAAACAACGACAGGCTATTTATACTTTCAATTATAAAAGAAAATGGTGGAATCCCTGGGCCAAATGGCCGACGACCATCAAAGACTTTAACTGGGCCGATGTTCACGGTGAAATGCGTTTCTCCAGCGATCGCTATACCGGAGGCTTTCAGCTATTCGCTTCCGTCTGTCAGCCAGGAACGCTGAATGTGGTGGAACGCTTCCAGATTGCCAGCGGTTCTCCTGCTCAGTTGCAGCAGCTCTGGAGCTATCTGTGCCTGTATATGAAAGGTGAACTGGTGCCGGATGAAGCAGTGAATAAAGGCCGTCCTGATTTCTGGTGCCCGCGTAAAGCGGACAAATGGCCGGCAGAAATGGAACGGGAATCCACCACTGAGCCGGATGCTGAACTTTCTGCTCCCCGCGCCTATAACGAACTATCGGATAAGACGAGCTAATCGCCAGTGCTAAGGACAAGATAATGTCACAGGACGAATTTTTTCAGAGCCAGAGTGAGGCTCTGCCAAAACTGAATCCTCCCATATATCGCTGGCAGGAGGATATGCCGGACAATAACCAGCCTCAGCTAGTGCCTCCCCAGCTTTTTTGGCTAAATACTAAAGATACTCTCTGGATGGAAATTCCTCGTTACGCAGGGGTTGTCTGGGGGGGGATGATTTTTGGTGCCATGATGACGTTGGCTATTATTGTTTTTATGACGGTTCTAGGATGGTTAATTGAGCAGGAACTTGGTGGGGAGGGGGTTTTAATTATTTATGCGGTTGGTGATTTCTTTCTAATCTCGCTGATGGCTATGTTTTTAAAAGTTTATTTTTTTGAACCTAGAGATCAACCCATTCGTCTGAACAAAAAAAGGCAGAAGATCTACACCTTTGACTATAAAAGAAAATGGTGGAATCCCTGGGCCAAATGGCCAACCACCGTCAAAGCCTATCACTGGGCAGATATTCATGGCGAGATGCGTTTTTCCAGCGACCGATATACCGGAGGCTTTCAGCTATTCGCTTCCGTCTGTCAGCCAGGAACGCTGAATGTGGTGGAACGCTTCCAGATTGCCAGCGGTTCTCCTGCTCAGTTGCAGCAACTCTGGAGCTACCTGTGCCTGTATATGAAAGGCGAACCGGTGCCGGATGAAGCAGTGAATAAAGGCCGTCCTGATTTCTGGTGCCCGCGTAAAGCGGACAAATGGCCGGAGGATATGGATCTTGAATCCACTACCGCCCCCGGTGGCGAGCAACCATCTGTTTCCCACCAAAAAGCGTTACCCGACTTTGTAACATAAATTCTGGTCGTATCCGGTGAGGGAGATCATCGGATACCGCTTATCAGCTTTCCATTGCCGTTACCCACAATAAGAACAGCGTATGCCCGTCGATTTAAAAAACATGCCTGATGTCAGCGTCAGGCCTGCATCCCCCAAATTTGCCCGCTGGATGGTGGTGCTGATGATCCTGACTGGATTCAGTATCGTCATTTCCCGTCTGGTGACGGGCAAAAATAACGTATTGCTGACCGTGGGCGTGCCCGCGATTGTGCTTGGTGGGCTGCTGTTTATTTTGTTCGTGATTTATCTGCTGCGTGCAATTTCCGCCAATGCCCGGGACAGGGAGCGGGAACAGACGATCCTCAAAGACGTTCGTCGTGGCAGACGTGCGCTGCAAATTCTGGCGACCGAATGCTGCACTGCACACTCCTCTGCGGATAAACCGTTCACGGCCATTGGTAGCAATCTCGTGAAAAACGAGAATGTCTTTTATCCCCAGCTATCCTGGCGCGGGGAGGAAGATACCCGCCTGAGTCAGATAGCGCGTACTGGGGGAGCCAAAGAAGAGCGGCATCTCCAGGCGTTATTCAGGGCACTAACCCGCAAACTGGCGCAGCCGCTGTCTTTCCTGCCAGCAGACAAGTCCGTAATGGTGATTCTGGAACACTCCTCGTCTGTATCTGAAGAGAAAGCCTTCGCACTTTTCTGGGATGCGTGGCAACAGTCAGGTATTCAGCAACCTGTTTCTACCCTTGCCGGGAGCGGTGCGCAGGCGATTGATGACTGGCTCGACCATCATATCCGCAGCGAGGCTGTCATTCTGGTGGTGTCGTGGCAGTACGCACCGCTCAATACCTCAATGTCCGCTGAAGCTATAAGCGGAATACTGCTGGGGAACCGACTGACGCAGGACATCCTTCCCCCGCTGGCCTTTCTTCACCGCCCGGAAGCCGGAGAAGGAGATCCTGACGCGTTGCACTATGCCGTTTCTCAGGCACTCGACTGGGTACCGGTTAACGCCGAAAAGCCGGAGCATCTGTGGCTCAGCGGGGTTGATGCTGAAACCGAAGCACATGCCACTTTGATGAAAGGCATTGGTGCTGCAGGTTTGAAAAACGTCGACCCGCTGACGGGTTTTCATAATTTTAATGATTTTCTGGGTGATCCCGGTAACGCAGCGCTCTGGCTTGCCGTGGCAGGTGCCGCACAATCAATACACCAACAACCGGCACATCACTTACTGATTAGCCGCGATCAACAAACTGGAAAGGTCTGGAATATGGTTGTATCCCCTGTGTCTTCCGCTAAGGAGGGCGAAGCATGAGGCGCTTCCTCTCGCTTTTTAAAAAACCGGAAATTGTGTTCTGGCTTTTGGTGTTAGCTGCGCTGGTTTGCAGCCTTGCCGTGGTGGGTATCGTTTACTGGCAGCCTGAAAGACTTCAGCTCATAAGGGATACTTCGGTCTGGTATGCCTGGCTGAGCGGTTCTGTGGCCGCGAGCATCGCGCTGACCCTAACTGGAGTATTTCTGTTCTTTGGGGCGCGCGCTGAGGGTAAGCGTAGTTTCAGTAACGAGCGACAACATGCGCAGGGTGATGATGTAAAGGTGTCACCAAAAGAAGAGATGATTTCCGTATCTGCTGCCGTGTCTGGCTGTCAACAGATTCGCGCCCACCTTCGCCGTCGCTACCACTTCTTCTGGCGTCGTAAAGTCCGCCTGCTGCTAATCACTGGCGACGAAGCAGCAATCGAACAGCTGGTACCTGGCCTGCAGGAAAACCAGTGGCTTGAAGGTAACCGTACCGTTCTGATTTACGGCGGGAGTCTGACTGCTGAGCCCGATAAGGAAAAATATACCGCGCTGCGTAAACTGCGCCGTGGCCGACCACTGGACGGGATTGTCCGCGTCATGCCGCAGTCGCTTAACCTCACCCCACAAATCAGCGACAACGATTTACGTGGACTGGAAAAAATCAGTGAACTGCTCCGTTATTCCGCCTCGGTCTGGCTGTGGCAGCTGTGCGACAGTAAGTGGCCGCAGGCAAAACGCCCTGAACAGACGGTAGGGGTCAGTTTCCCGCTGCGTGCTAAGTCTGACGATATTACCCGCCAGCTTGAGCTGATGCTGCCGACCCTGCGAACGCAGGGGGTGAGTCAGGTCACAGAGAACAACAGCCACGACTTCCTGCTGCGCCTGGGCCAGCATCTCAAAGACGGCGGTATCGCCCGCTGGGCTCAGCAACTGGTGCCCTGGCTGTCTGCCTCCCAGCAGCGCGTTCCGCTGCGCGGCCTGATGTTCAGCCTGCCGGACTGCCACCCTGTTCATACGTCTGAGGGAACAGCCGACGCTGAGAAATATATCCCTGAATCACAACGCCATGCCCTGACCCTGCCGGCAACCTGGCAGGGCATTGTGGATGACTGTACCCGCGTGCGTGGGCGCCGTGTCGGTATGGCCTGGGAGCAGACGCTGGCCTGGACGCTGATGGCCATTATCGGTGTCTGGGGGGCGGGAACGCTGCTGTCATTTATGCTTAACCGGTCGCAGATAGTCTCTGTCGCTGAGCAGGCTCACGCCCTGGTGGAGCACCCTTCCGTATCGGATTATCAGCTGACCGCACTGCATACGCTGCGTAATGACGCCGGTCGTCTGCAGCACCGTATTCAGGAAGGCGCGCCCTGGTATCAGCGCTTTGGTCTGGACCATAATCAGCAACTGCTCGATGCGATGCTGCCCTGGTACGGCGTGGCGAACAACCGCCTGATCCGCGACCCGGCAAATGCCGCCCTGACGCAGAAGCTCAGCGCGCTGGCAAACTCAGCCCCCAACAGCGACCAGCGGGCACAGCTGGCGAAGCCGGGCTATGACCAGCTGAAAGCCTGGCTGATGATGGCCCGTCCGGATAAAGCCGACGGCGCGTATTACGCGCAGACCATGAAAGCCGTGCAGCCGACGCGCACGGGCATCTCAACCGGTCTGTGGCAAAGCCTGTCGCCGGATTTGTGGGCCTTTTACATCACCGAACTGCCTGAGCAGCCACAGTGGAAAATCACCCCGGACACACAACTGGTCAGCCAGAGCCGTCAGGTGCTGTTGCAGCAAATCGGGCGTCGCAACGCCGAAAGCACCCTGTACGAGAACATGCTCAAGTCCGTGCGTCGTAACTTCGCCGACGTATCTCTGGAAGACATGACCAGCGGGACCGACGCTCGCCGCCTGTTCACCACCGAGGAAGTGGTGCCGGGTATGTTCACCCGCCAGGCGTGGGAAGGGGGCATCCAGCAGGCTATCGAGAAGGCCGCAAATTCCCGCCGGGATGAAATTGACTGGGTGCTGAGTGACAGCCGGAAAGCGGTTTCCTCAGACCTGTCACCGGAAGCCCTGAAAGCGCGCCTGACGCAACGTTACTTCACCGATTTTGCCGGCAGCTGGCTGAGCTTCCTCAACAGCCTGCGACTTAATCCGGCAAACAACATAGCGGACGTCACCGACCAGCTGACGCTGATGAGTGATGTCCGTCAGTCTCCGTTGATTGCCCTGATGAATACCATCGCCTGGCAGGGACAGACCGGCCAGCACAACGAAGGCCTTTCGGATTCCATCATCAAATCGGCTAAAGACCTGGTCGGCGGAAAAGACAAACCTGCGATTGACCAGTCTGCATCAGGCCCGCAGGGGCCGCTCGATGAAACCTTTGGCCCACTGCTTCAGCTACTGGGCAAAAACCAGGGCAGCAACGTCATGTCAGCGGATAACACGCTGAGTCTGCAGAGCTACCTGACCCGTATCACCCGTGTGCGTCTGCGTCTCCAACAGGTGGCCAGCGCCTCCGACCCGCAGGAAATGATGCAGACTCTGGCACAGACCGTGTTCCAGGGAAAAAGCGTGGACCTGACCGACACCCAGCAGTACGGCAGCCTGATTTCGGCAAGCCTGGGCGAAGAGTGGAGCGGATTTGGCAGCACGATGTTTGTGCAGCCACTGACTCAGGCCTGGGAGACCGTGCTGCAACCCTCTGCCGCCAGTCTCAATGACAAATGGAGCCGCGCCGTGGTGACGAACTGGCACACCGCCTTTGACGGGCGTTTCCCGTTCGCGGCGAGCAAAAGTGATGCCTCTTTGCCGATGCTGGCTGAATTTGTACGCAAGGACAGCGGACGTATTGAACGCTTCCTGACGACGGAGCTCAGCGGCGTGCTGCACAAAGAGGGCAGCCAGTGGGTGCCGGATAAGGTCAACAGCCAGGGACTGAGCTTTAACCCGGCCTTCCTGAAGGCCGTTAATCAGTTGAGCCAGCTGTCAGACATTCTGTTCACCGACGGCAGTCAGGGCATCAGCTTTGAGCTGCAGGCGCGCCCTGTGCCGCAGGTGGTGGAAACCCAGCTGACCATCGATGGCCAGAAGTTGCACTATTTCAATCAGATGGCAGACTGGCAGAGCTTCCGCTGGCCGGGAGATACCTATAAGCCGGGGACGATGCTGACCTGGACCACCGTTAACGCCGGTGCACGCCTGTTCGGGGATTACAGCGGGACCTGGGGCTTTATTCGCTGGCTGGAGCAGGGTAAACGGCGACAACTTGACCGCAGCCAGTGGATGATGAGCTTTACCGCGCCGGACGGTCGTACCCTGCAGTGGGTGCTGCGCTCACAGCTGGGCAAAGGGCCGCTGGCACTGCTGGCACTTCGCGGCTTTACGCTACCGGACCAGATATTCAGTGTCGACAGCGCGGCCACGGCTCAGGCGCTGATGGTCAACACAGGAAACAGTGACATGGATGGAGTCGAATAATGAGCACACTGCAGGATCTGGTCGCCGCCTGTCAGGCTGAGGACACTCAGCTGCGGCAACAGGCGCAGGCACGCATGGAAAACTGGCAGCCCTGGCTTGCTCCGGTAAATGACGCCAGTCTGACCGGAGAAGACCCGGGATATGACGATGATTTTCAGCGCATTCGGGAGGAGGTCAATAAACTTTCCGGTATCGATACCGGGCTGATTTGCACACTCGCCGAAAAATTGCTGACCACCACGGCCAAAGATATCCGGATTGCCACCTATTACTGCTGGGCGCGTCTGCACCAGGACGGGGAAACCGGCTTTGCCGAAGGGCTTGAGCTGCTGGCGGGATTGCTGCAGCGCTATGGTACGCAGCTTCATCCGCAGCGTGAGCGGAGCCGTAAACCGGCGCTGGAGTGGCTCGCAGGCTCTCGTGTTCTGGACAGCCTGTCACTCTGGCCGGAAGTGGTACGCGACGATGCACTGCGCACAGCCGGTGCGCTGCTGCTCATCCACGACAGCCTGGAGTCAGAGCCGGAAGCGTCACGGCCAGAACTGAATACCCTTTACAGCGCACTGGAGTCCCGCCTGATGAAGGCCGGTGGTGTGGATGCCGTGGTACCACAGAACGCAGGTAACAAGGCACAGACCTCCACACATACGACAGAATCTGACGCGCCTGTCCTGAGCCGAATTACCTCCGGTCAGGATTTGCTGGCCCAGGCCCGTACCCTGACGGAATATCTGCGTGAGCAGCCCGATGGCTGGCTTGCCGCACACCGGCTGATGAAAAGCCTGCGGCATGACACGCTGAGTGCTATACCGGCGCCGGATGCCGAAGGAAAAACGCGCATCGAACCGCCGCGGGCGGACCAGCGGGCGATGCTCAAACGGCTGTATCTGCAACAGAGCTGGCTGGAGATACTGGAGCAGGCAGACAGCACCTTCTCGCGTGGCGCCAATCACCTCTGGCTGGATTTGCAGTGGTATATCCATCAGGCTCTGATGAAATCGGGGCAGGATGTACTGGCCGATATCATCGCCGCCGACCTGAAAGGGCTGCTGTGTCGCCTCACCGGACTTGAAACCCTGGCCTTTAATGACGGGACGCCGTTTGCCGATGAGGTCACGCTGAACTGGATAAATCAGAGCGTGCTGGACGATATGCCAGGCTGGCGGGATGAACCGGTCAGTGCCGTCGGTGAGACGGATAACGATATCCTGGCTCTCGAGCCGGAAGCGCTGGAGAAAGCGGATACTGACGGACTGGATGCCACACTTCACTGGCTGCAGACCCGCCCTGGCGCGGACTCAGCGAAAGACAAATGGCTGCTGCGCCTCCTGATGGCTCGTGTGGCTGAACAGAAGGGTAAGAATGAACTGGCCCTGCATCTGTTGGGAGAGCTCGACAGTACCGCACAGTCAATCACCCTCACGCAGTGGACACCGGCACTGCTGTTTGAAGTGAAATCACGCCGCCTCAGGCTGCTGCGCATGAAAGCCACACGCAGTGAAACCGATAAATCACGGCTTCAGCCCGAGATGGATTTGCTTCTGTCCGGTCTGATTGCGCTCGATCCGGCCAGCAGTGCCGTGCTTTGCGGTTGAATGGTTGATGAACTCAGGGAGTGAAAAATGGCGAAAGGTTATTATCTGGTAAAGGGTGACATGACCACCTGCGGTGGAAAAATTCTTGAAGGTGATCCGACCGATACCGTCATGGGGGTCCCTGTAGCCCGGGAGCAGGAGAATGTGACCTGTGGAAAGCATGCCGGGACTTACAAAATAGTGGGACATATCCCGAACAATAATGCCAACGGGCGAAAATATGCCGGCTCGCTGCACAGTTCCAGCAGTTGTCCCTGCGGCGCAAAATTTATCCCTTCCCGGCATGAACGTACTTACGGTGGATAAGCACACTGCCAGCTATCGTGATGCTCCTGCACCGCATGCTGAACATATTACAGGGTACCGCTGTGCCCTGAACCCCAGGATAACAAAGCAGAGATATTATGGATGACTTAACCCTGCGTTATTATGACGCTGAAATGCGCTACCTGCTGGAAGCCGGCGAAGAGTTTGCCCGTGCTCATCCTGAGCAGGCGGCAATGCTCAATCTCGATAAAGCGGGGGCGCGCGACCCGTACGTAGAGCGGCTGTTTGAAGGCTTTGCCTTCCTGATGGGACGCCTGCGCGAGAAGCTCGACGATGACCTGCCTGAACTGACCGAAGGGCTGGTCAGCCTGTTGTGGCCGCATTACCTGCGTACCATTCCGTCAATGTCGGTGGTGGAGTTCACCCCTGACTGGCGTGAAATGAAAGAGCAGATGCGCATCGTCAAAGGCTTTGAGGTGAACTCGCGGCCGATTGGTGAGAAAGGCACGCGCTGCCGGTACACCACCACCAAAGAGATTACCCTCCAGCCGTTGTCGCTGGAGCACGCCCGCCTATCGACTGACCCTGACGGGCGTTCGGTCATCAGCCTGCGCTTTAACTGTAGCCACCTGGCCGACTGGAGCCGGGTCGATCTCAGCCAGCTCCCTTTCTACTTCAACGCAGACGCCCCGCTGGCCTGCGCCATGCATGAGGCATTTACCATGAACACGGCCCGCCTGTGGTTGCGGATGCCGGGTGACATGGACAGAAGACCGCTCGACGGGTATTTCACCGCGCTGGGATTTG
>NZ_JBIGIN010000059.1:0-14003 GCF_043558715.1 Scandinavium sp. M-37 | reverse complement strand
AAACGAATGGCATACGGATACCGGGATAACGACTACTTTTTTATGAAGATAAAAGCAGCGTTCCCCGGTAAGGCGCGATGAACCTTTTTTTATTCCTTCGATAGCTGTCTTTAATAAAAAAGCAAATCGGATTTCACTATTTAAGTTTAGATTATTTAAGATGAATCCGATGAAAGCGTACTGTTTTCACACAGCTTTTTGGCGTTTTTGGCCCGGTTCGTTGCTTCTTTGAGCGAACGATCAAAAATAAGCGTATTCCCATCAAAAAAATATTCTCAACATAAAAAACTTTGTGTAATACTTGTAACGCTACATGGAG
Organism: Scandinavium sp. M-37; assembly: GCF_043558715.1. Lineage (NCBI taxonomy): Bacteria > Pseudomonadati > Pseudomonadota > Gammaproteobacteria > Enterobacterales > Enterobacteriaceae > Scandinavium > Scandinavium sp. M-37. Next base: position 13,684 of record NZ_JBIGIN010000059.1, on the reverse strand, counting down.
ATTAACTCAATCTAGAGGGTATTAATAATGAATCGTACTAAACTGGTACTGGGCGCGGTAATCCTGGGTTCTACTCTGCTGGCAGGTTGCTCCAGCAATGCTAAAATCGATCAGCTGTCTTCTGACGTTCAGACTCTGAACGCTAAAGTTGACCAGCTGAGCAACGACGTGAACGCAATGCGTTCTGACGTTCAGGCTGCTAAAGATGACGCAGCACGCGCTAACCAGCGTCTGGACAACCAGGCTCACTCTTACCGTAAGTAAGAGTACCTGTAATAAAAATGGCGCACATTGTGCGCCATTTTTTTTATCTGTAAAACACCTTTCCGCTTTATTGCATTACCCGCGTTTCATTCGCTGTGGTTGGGGTGCCATTCTGCACTGAAAGCACTGGCGTTTGCCCATCCGTCATTGACGTAGTACCGGAAGACACAACAACCGGAATACCCGCCCGACGATACATCGCTTTCTCCGCCATCACTTTGTCTGTGCCCTTATCATTCGCGAACTGCGCATAGCCCACTGGCAGCACATAAGCCATCGTCTGCGGATTCTGCGTTTCATCCTGGGTAAGTGGACGATGCACTTCCATATAGCGCTTGCCGTTTGGCTCAATGGAGTATTTCACCGGCTGGTTGATAACCCTTACCGGGGTTCCCACCCGCACCTGCGCGAACAACGCTTTAATGTCATCGGTAAACATGCGCATACAGCCGGAGCTGACGCGAAGCCCGACGCTGCTCTGCGCGTTGGTACCGTGGATCAGGTATTCACCGTTGCCGTACGCCAGACGCAGCGCAAAGCGTCCCAGTGGATTATTTGGCCCGGCGGGAACGACGGGTGGCAGAGTGATGCCTTTCTCAAGAGATCGCTGGCGAATACCCGCCGTAGGTGTCCAGGTTGGATTAGGGATTTTCTGCCCGACGCGAGTGGTCATTTCCGGCGTTTCCAGCCCGAGTTGCCCAATGCCTAAGGGATAGACCTGCACGCTATTTCCGTCCGGCGGGAAGTAATAGAGGCGTAGCTCTGCCAGGTTCACCACAATCCCCTCTCGCGGCACGTCAGGCAGTAGCAATTGCAGGGGAATGATCACTTCCGTGCCCGGTTTAGGCACTGGTGCGATGGTGTTATTGGCTTCAAGAATAATCATCGCTGCGGTATCAAATCGCCGGGCGATAGTTTGCAGGCTATTATCGCCCTCCTGCACCGTGTACGTCTGGTTTTGCCCCACCAGGCGGCTACCGCTGGCGGGTAAGGTATATTCAACCGCTCTGGCGGCCTGAGACGCGCCGAGAGCACCTAACAGCATAAGAGTGAGTAGAGACGCGCGTTTCATATCTGAGTTTCCCTTTTTTCACTGACAGAACGTCAGAACGCTGAACAACCTGCGAGGTGGGATCCCCACCTCGCCTAACAGAATGAAAGCAGTACGATTACCGTTATTGTTAGTTTAGCTAAAACTGAGAGCCTGCGTGCGAATTGCGCGGATCATCGCTTCGAGCCCCTGCGAACGTGAGGGCGTGAGGTGTTGGGTAAGCGCCATTTTTTCAAACCACGGGCGCACATCAAAGGCCAAAATATCTTGTGCGGTCATCTGGTGATACAGAATAAAAACCACTGCGATCAGGCCTTTTACAATAGCCGCGTCACTGTCACCCTGTAGTTCGATACGACCTTCAGCGTTGCGCTGCATCACTATCCATACCTGACTCTGGCAGCCCTGAATAATGTTTTCAGGACTGTGCGCCTCATCGCTTAGCGGGGCCAAACGCTGGCCCAGCTCGATGATATACAGGTATTTTTCTTCCCAGTTGTCGCAACGACTAAAGTTACGCAACAGTTTATCTTTGTCCGGCAATGCGGCCATAGAGCCTCCCTGTCAGCCCAGTAATCGGTGAATACGTTTTAATCCTGCCACCAGCCGGTCGACTTCTTCAACCGTGTTATACATCGCAAACGACGCGCGACACATGGCGGGCACGTTATAAAACGCCATCAGCGGCATCGCGCAATGATGGCCCGTGCGCACCGCGATACCGTAATTATCGAGGAAACTGCCGACGTCGTAGGCATGATGTTGACCCAAATTAAACGCCACCACCCCGAGCCGCTCCGCAGGGCCATACAGCCTCAGGTCGGGCACCGTTCCCAGCTCGGCTAGCGCATAATGCATCAGCGTTTGCTCGTAATCGGCAATGTTCTCAAGCCCCAGGCCGCTAACGTAATCTAACGCGGCTCCCAGGGCGATAATGCCGCCGGTATTCGGGGTGCCCGCTTCAAAACGCCACGGTGCTTTCGCCCACGTCGTGCCTTCGGTCAGGCTGACGGTGGCAATCATCGACCCGCCACCTTCCCATGGCGGCATCTCCTGTAAAATCTGCTCTTTTACATACAGGATGCCGATGCCCGTAGGGCCATACAGTTTATGCGCCGAGAAGACGTAGAAGTCGCAGTCAAGTTGTTGCACATCCACCACGTGATGCATCACCGCCTGCGCCCCGTCCACCAGCACTTTCGCCCCATGCTGATGTGCCAGCTCGGTCAGCGCCTGCACCGGATTTTCAGTTCCGAGGACATTTGACACCTGGGTTATCGCCAGCAGTTTGGTGCGTGCGTCAAACAGACCCGGCACCGCATCGAGCTGCAGCGTGCCGTCGGGATTGAGTGGGATCACCCGCAGTTCTGCTCCGGTGCGGGCACACAGCATCTGCCACGGCACAATATTAGCGTGGTGCTCCATCTGGCTGATGATGATGTTGTCACCCGGTCCGACGTTGCTTCCGCCCCAACTGTTGGCCACAAGGTTTATCCCTTCGGTGGTGCCGCGCACAAACACCAGCTCTTCAGCCGAGCGGGCGTGGAGGAAGTTAGCCGCCTGCTGGCGCACCTGTTCCATCCGCGCCGTGGCTTCGGCACTCAAGGTATGAATCCCGCGATGCACCGCCGCGTAGCCGTGGCGATAAAACTCCGCCTCGGCGTCAATCACCGCATTGGGTTTCTGCGCGCTGGCGGCGCTATCGAGATACGCCAGCGGCTGCCCATTCACCTCTCGGGTCAGTACCGGAAAATCAGCGCGCACCCGCTCAATGGAAAATGTCATGCTCTTCCCCCCGGCAAACGCTGACCAATCCTCGCCAGCACTTCCTGCCTGATAACCGCATCGGTGATGGCTTCGGTCAGTTCCGCGGCAAACGCATAAATAATCATCTGCTGCGCGGCCTGTTGCTTAATCCCACGCGATCGCAGATAGAACAGCTGCTCATCGTCGATACGTCCGATGGTCGCCCCGTGGCTGCATTTCACGTCGTCGGCATAGATTTCCAGCTGCGGCTTGGTGTCGACTTCCGCCAGACGCCCCAACAGGAGGTTGTTATTGGTCATCTGCCCGTCAGTTTTAATTGCGTGCTGCGCCACGTTGATCAGCCCGTTAAACACCGCTCGCCCTTTATCGCTGACGATGGTTTTATGCAACTGGCGGCTGTTGCAATACCCTTTGTTGTGCTCAAGCCAGGTCCGGGTGTCGCACACCTCGTTATTCACCGGCATCGCCAGACTGTTAATCCGCAGGGTGGTGTTTTCGCCATTCAACTGGGTACTGGTGTTGTGGCGCAGTACCGCGCCGCCCAGCAGGAAGCTGTGGCTTGCCGCGCTGGCATCCTGGCCGAGCTGTATATCGTTATGGGCGAAGTGATAGCTGGTCGGGTTCTCAAACGCGAGTTTGATATGCTGCAAATGGGCGTTGTCCGCCAGCTGCATCGTCAGGCGAGAACCGGTGAAATGCCGGGTGTCATTCAGGCTAACGAAATGCTCGATAATCGTCGCCTCTGCGCCCTGCGCCAGTTCCAGATGATGCCGATAATGGGCGGTATTCATCTCCTCACCGCCGGTGCCTTCGGTGATATGCATCAACAGCAACGGCTTCGTGGGCCGCTGATTTCGTGCCACCTGAATGTGGGTCACCGTCTGCGCCAGGCTTTCGGTGAGATGCAGAAATACCTCAGACTGCACCGGCGCGGGCAGCGTTTCACGGGCGTTATCGACCGTGATGCGATAGCCGCAGTCGTTAATGCTATTGAAGGAGTCGCTCAGCGCGGCGCTGAACTGACCGTTCACAAACACCAGACGCAGAGCGTGTACCGGCAACGAGAGCACATCCCGCTGCTCGGCAGTGATTGACGTTTCGATACTGACAAACTGGCTATTGAGCAGCCCGTCCAGCGGGGTGTATTTCCAGTTCTCTTGTTTACGCGTTGGCAGGCCGAGTCGCAGCATCTGTTGCAGGTGCTGTTCCGAATACGACGTGCGCGCATCACCTTGCGCTTCGAACAGATGATGCCACTGTTGCAGCGCGTTACTGCTGTTCGGTAAGCCAGCCATAGCCCTGCTCCTCCAGCTGTTTAACCAGCGTGAAATCGCCGGACTTCACGATACGGCCCTGATACAACACGTGGACAAAATCGGGTTTGATGTAGTCCAGAATACGCTGATAGTGGGTAACGATGATGAACGCCCGCTTGCCATCGCGCAGCGCATTCACGCCGTCTGAGACAATTTTCAGGGCGTCAATGTCCAGCCCGGAATCCGATTCATCCAGAATGCACAGCTCAGGCTCCAGCACCGCCATTTGCAAAATGTCGTTGCGTTTTTTTTCACCACCGGAGAAACCAACGTTGACCGACCGGGTGAGCAAATCTTCCGGCATTTTCAGCAGTTTGATTTTCTCTTCCATCAGATCCTGAAAATCAAAGCGGTCCAGCGTTTCCTGGCCGCGATACTCTCGCACCGCATTGAGCGCGGTCTGCAGGAAGAACTGGTTGCTGACGCCCGGGATTTCGACCGGATACTGGAAAGCCATGAAAATACCTTCTCCGGCACGGTCTTCCGGTGCCAGTTCGAGCAAGTCTTTGCCTTTAAACTCTACCGTTCCGCCAGTGACTTCATAATCTTCGCGCCCGGCCAGGGTGGCAGAAAGCGTACTTTTCCCGGAACCGTTTGGTCCCATAATGGCATGGACTTCCCCCGGGCGAATCTCGAGGTTCAGCCCGCGCAGGATCTCTTTATCTTCAACTGCAACCTGTAAATCTTTAATACTTAACATGTGTGTCCCTTAATCCTTAACCGACGCTGTGTTCGAGGCTGATGGCCAGCAGTTTTTGCGCTTCCACCGCGAACTCCAGCGGCAGTTCTGAGAATACGTCCTTACAGAAACCGTTAACGATCATTGAAATCGCGTCGTCTTCACTGATGCCACGCTGCAAACAGTAGAACAGCTGGTCTTCGCCGATACGGGAGGTGGTCGCCTCGTGCTCAAGCTGGGCGGTGTTATTGCGACACTCCACGTACGGGAAGGTGTGTGCCCCGCTGTCAGGGCCAATCAGCATCGAATCACACTGGGTAAAATTGCGCGCATTGGTCGCCGTTGGCATGATTTTCACTAAGCCACGGTAGCTGTTCTGGCTATGTCCGGCAGAGATGCCTTTCGAGATAATGGTCGATTTAGTGTTCTTGCCGATGTGGATCATCTTGGTGCCGGTATCGGCCTGCTGATGGCCACTGGTCAGCGCTACCGAGAAAAATTCACCAATTGAGTTGTCTCCGCGCAGAATACAGCTTGGGTATTTCCAGGTGATGGCCGACCCGGTTTCCGACTGCGTCCATGACATCTTGCTGTTTTCGCCTTCGCACAGCGCACGCTTCGTGACGAAGTTCAGAATGCCGCCGGTGTTGTTATCCCCAGGGAACCAGTTCTGTACCGTGGAGTATTTCACTTCGGCGTCTTTGTGGATGATGACTTCCACCACCGCCGCATGCAGCTGATAGCTGTCGCGCACCGGGGCCGAACAGCCTTCGATATAGCTGACATAGCTGCCTTCATCGGCCACCAGGATCGTCCGTTCAAACTGGCCGGTTTTTTCGGCGTTAATTCGGAAATAGGTAGACAGCTCCATCGGGCAGCGCACGCCTTTTGGCACATAAATAAACGTGCCGTCGGACGCTACCGCCGCGTTAAGTGCGGCAAAGAAGTTATCGTTGCTGGGCACTACCGTGCCGAGATATTTCTGCACCAGATTGGGGTAATCGTGGATAGCCTCGCCAAATGAACAGAAAATGATGCCCTGTTCACCCAGCTTTTCCCGGTAGGTGGTAGCGACGGAAACGGAGTCAAAAATCGCGTCGACCGCCACTTCTCGCCCTTCACGCACCGGCACGCCGAGCAAGCCAAACGCGTCTTCAACTTCCTGACTCAGGAAAGTATTGGCGCCGGTTTGCTGCACCGCGCCGGGTTCTGAGGCGCAGGTTTCATCACAGTTGCCACAGGATGGCGCAGAGTAATAGCTGTAATCCTGGTAGTTCAGCTTGTCATAATGGGCTTTCAGCCAGTGCGGCTCTTCCATCTCAACCCACGCCCGGTAGGCGTTCAGGCGAAACTCGAGCATCCACTCCGGCTCATTACGTTTGGCTGAAATTGCACGCACCACTTCCTCGCTGATCCCTTTCGCCAGTTCATCGGTCTGTAGTTGGGTAAAGAACCCTTCTTTATAGTTGAGCTGACCGCCGGCCCAGGTTTTGACATCGTCAGTTGCTTCAGTATTACGAGACATAGTTACTCCGCCTGCACGCCAAAACTTTCGCCACAGCCACATTCATGCTGCGCCTTCGGATTGTGGAACTTAAAGATTTGGTTTAAGCCTTCACGCACGTAATCGACTTCTGTCCCGTCGATAAACGGCATCGCCTGTAACGGCACCCACAGTTTCGCGCCGTCCACTTCGAACAACAAATCGTCCGCTTTCGGCTCGGTCACGGTATCCAGTACGTAAGCAAAACCTGCGCAGCCGGAAGTTTTAATCCCCAGCCGAATCCCTAGCACGCCCTGCTTGACCGCCAGCTCGCAGACATGCGCCGCCGCCGCGGGCGTCAGGCTTATGCCACGCCATGCAAAGTCAGCGGGGTTGAAGGTTTGTGATTGCAATTCCATAGGTCCACCTTTTCAGTTGAAGCCACCAGGCCATCCCCTTATGTTAGTGATAATGATTCTCACTTCAACCCCTTGCCAGCAGGGGCTTTCACAGGAATACCTGCATTGGAGGCCTTTTACTAAGCATAGACCCTGTGCACAGGGTGAACAGGTGGATTGGAAATTGTTCAATGCATTGAAAAATAACTGCTTTGGTCAGAAACGCGGGGGGAAAATACGGCAATGAAAAGATGTATAGAAAATACCGATTTATGAGATAGGATTTCGGCCTGCAATGCCAACAAAAAAGCCCTGAGGCAGTTAACCTCAGGGCTTTCACAATACACTGAGCTAAGTCAGTACAGTGATGCCTGACCCGCCGGACGGGTTTTGAAACGGCGGTGTACCCAAAGATATTGTTCAGGCGCACGCAGGATCTCTCTTTCAATCACCTTGTTCATGTAGCTCGCGGCCAGGAACTCGTCCTCCGTCGGATAATCTTTCAACGGTTCACTGATGAACAGGCTATAGCCACGGTTATTCGCTTTACGCACCATAGTGATCGTCAGCAGAGCGGAGCCTGACAGACGCTGAAGAACAAACGTACCGTTGGTGGTCGCCGCTTGCTGCACATTAAAGAACGGCGCAAAGGTGCTGCCTTTCGGGCCGTAATCCTGATCCGGTGCAAACCACACCGCTTCGCCGTGTTTCAGCGCAGTGACCAGACCACGCAGGTTACGGCGATCGATCATCGCTTTGTTGGAACGCAGGCGACCTTTGGTTTGCACCCACTCCATCAATTTGCTGTTATGCGGACGATAGGTAGCCATCATTGGTCGGCACAAACCCATGGTTCTGCCGCCGAGTTCCAGCGACATAAAGTGTACGCCAACCACCATCACGCCTTTTTGCGTTTCCAGCGCTTTGGTCAGGTTCTCATACCCTTCAACGTCAAACCATTTTTTAACCCGGGCATCGCTCCAGAACCAGGCCATGCCGGTTTCAATTAACCCCATGCCGAGAGAAATAAAGTTTTGTTCGATGAGCTTTTCTTTTGCCTCGTCAGTCATCTCCGGAAAACAGAGCGTTAGATTTCTTGACGCAATCTTTTCTCTTCTTTTCAAAAAGGGACGAGAGGCACGGCCGAGCGATGAGCCGATGAGGTAAAGCAAGGGATAAGGGAGTTGGACTATCAGCCAGAGGACACCTAAACCGAACCAGGTTAACCAGTTACGAGGGTGCAACAGCGCTGTGTCGAAGGCTTTTGCCATCGTTAATTCCTGTAAACATGTGTACCAGTAACGCGTAAGGAAAAAACGAAGAAAATCATCAATCTTTAGGCGGTACGTTGTTAATTTTGACGTTAGTTAAACGCGTGTTCAACCAAGAATCAGAATGCTACATCTGCCTGCAAAAAGATAGTGAATTAATCTGAAGCTACCCTTAAGTGGTCAGAAATAAAACGGGAGCATTCTGATGTTTATGCGCGGTTAATTACCGCGCTAATCTTCTTAATGTTATTCCGTTATTCACACCACTGCGGTTGTGAGCCTCGACGAACAGCACAATTTGCCCTGCTCGTCGAAGATATCTATCTGCCATACCTGGTGCCGACGCCCGGCGTGAAGCGCTTTGCAGACGCCGCGCACGCGCCCGCTCCGGACCGATCGAAGGTGATTGGCGTTCACTTCCACGCCGACCACTTTCTCGTCGCCCTCGGTGCACAAATACCCCGCCACTGACCCAAGCGTTTCTGCCAGCACCACTGACGCGCCGCCATGCAACAGACCGAATGGCTGATGAGTGCGGCTGTCAACCGGCATCGTGGCCTCCAGGCTGTCGTCACTCAGACGTTCAAAACGAATATCCAGCAGGCCGACCATGTTGCCCTCTCCCATGGCGTTGAGCTTTTCAAGCGAGGCGCTACGTTTCCAGATCATCCTATTATCTCCAGTAAAGCCTGTAACGGATGGCGAACACCGCTGCCCTCCACGCGCTTCACCTGGCTACGACAGGAATAGCCCGTCGCCAGACAGCGATTGCGGGGCAGGCGTTGCATCGCCTGCTGCCATGATAGTGCGTAGATACCGAGCGAGTTTTCGAGATTCTTCACCTCATGACCATAGGTGCCCGCCATGCCGCAGCAGCCGACGCTCACACTTTCCAGTTTTGCGCCGAAACGCGCGAATATCGCCGCCCACTGTTTAGGCGCCATCGGCAGCGCGGTCACTTCCGTACAGTGGACAAACAGATACCAGGCTTCACCGCTCACCTCGCGCACCTCACTGTTTTCCAGCGCCGTCGGTAACCATTCATGTACCAGTTGCACCTGGAAATCACCGCGTTGATCGCCGAGCGTTTGCTTGTATTCATCGCGATAACAGAGCACCAGCGCGGGGTCTACGCCGACCATGGGCATGTCGAGTTGCGCCACGCGGCTGAGGAAATCGGCGGTTTTCTTCGCGGTTTTCGCAAAGCGTTCAAGGAATCCTTTAATGTGCTGCGCTTTGCCGTTGGGCGAGAATGGCAGCACCACTGGCTGATAGCCCACCTTTTCTACCAGGCGAATAAAATCAGCCACCACCTGCGCGTCGTAGTAGCTGGTGAACGGATCCTGCACCACCAGTACCGTCTTCGCTTTTTGTTCCGGGCTGAGCGCCTCGAGCTGTTCGAGGGTCATGTTCGCCGAACGGTGCCCGACCAGTTGCTGCCGCAATGACGGCGTAGACAACAGCGGCAGGTCAATCATGCCGATATGTTTCTTCGACAGGCTCTTCACCCACGGCTGGCTAATGAAGAAGTTAAAGGTCTTTGGGGCACGGGCCATCAGCGGGGCGTAACTTTCTACCGTGGCCACCACGTGATCGCGTAGCGGACGTAAATAACGGGTGTGATACAGCTGCAGGAAGCGCGAACGGAACTCCGGCACGTCGATTTTAATCGGACACTGAGTCGAACAGGCTTTACACGCCAGGCAGCCGGACATCGCCTCTTTCACTTCATGCGAAAAATCGTACTCGCCCTTATTGGCGTGCCAGCTATTGCGGGTCCGTTCAATCAGCGCTCGCAGGCTGGCGCGTTTCCCCGGCAGCTCTTTTTCCAGCTTCAATGGGTCCACGCCGCGATCGGCCAGCAGACGCAGCCATTCACGCACCAGCGTGGCACGGCCTTTCGGGGAATGCATCCGGTTGCTGGTGATTTTCATCGACGGACACATCGGGCTTTTGGCATCGAAGTTAAAGCACAAACCGTTGCCGTTACACTCCATCGCGCCGCGCCAGGAACTGCGCACCGCAATCGGGATTTGTCGGTCGAACGTGCCGCGCTTAACCGCATCGACTTTCATCATCGGCGCATCGAGGCCTTCCGGTGGGCAGATTTTGCCGGGGTTGAGGCGGTTATTGGGGTCGAACGCCGCCTTCACCTTACGCAGTTCGCCATACAGGGTTTCGCCGAAGAATGCCGGACTGTATTCGGCCCGGAAGCCTTTGCCGTGTTCACCCCACAGCAGGCCGCCGTATTTTGCCGTCAGGGCCACCACCTCATCGGAAATCTGTTTCATCAGGATTTCCTGCTGCGGGTCGCACATATCCAGCGCCGGACGCACGTGTAATACCCCGGCGTCAACGTGGCCGAACATCCCGTAGCTCAGGCCATGCGCATCGAGCAGCGCACGGAATTCAACGATGTAGTCTGCCAAATGCTCCGGTGGAACGCAGGTGTCTTCCGCGAACGGAATCGGTTTTGCCGCGCCTTTGGCGTTTCCGAGCAGACCTACCGCTTTCTTACGCATTGCATAAATGCGTTCGATACCGTCCAGTTCATTGCACAGCTGCCAGCCGATCACCCCGCCCTCGCCTGCGGTCATCAGCGCATCGAGGCGCTGGCACAACGCGGTGACCTGGCTTTCAATCAAGGCTGAGTCATCGCCCGCAAACTCGACGATGTTCAGCCCAAGCATCTCTTTGTCCACAACGTCGGTAATGAGTTCGTTCACCGAGTGCCAGACGATGTCTTCCCGCGCCAGATTCAGCACTTTCGAATCGACGGTTTCCACCGACAGCGCGCGGGCCTCGACCATAAACGGGGCATTGCGCAGCGCCGAGTCAAAGGAGTCATACTTCACGTTCACCAGGCGGCGCACTTTCGGCAGACGGGTGATATCCAGCCGCGCTTCGGTGATGAACGCCAGCGTGCCTTCCGACCCGGTTAATACGCGGGTCAGGTCGAACTCTGTCATCTCATCATTGAACACGTGACGCAGGTCATAGCCGGTCAGGAAGCGGTTCAGTTTCGGGAATTTGTCGATAATCAACTGCCGGTTTTCTTTGCAGCGCTCATACACCGTGCGGTAAATACGCCCGCTCGCCGACTGTTCTTTCGCCAGCGTTTCCGCCAGCATCACCGGCATCGGTTGGGTGTCGAGAATATCGCCCCCGAGCAGCACAGCCCGCACCCCAAGCACGTGGTCCGAGGTTTTGCCGTACACCAGCGACCCTTGCCCTGACGCATCGGTATTGATCATCCCGCCAAGCGTCGCGCGGTTACTGGTGGAAAGCTCCGGCGCAAAGAAATAGCCGTAAGGTTTCAAAAATTGATTAAGCTGATCTTTGATAACCCCGGCTTCGACCCGCACCCAACCCTCTTCGGGGTTGATTTCGATGATGCGATTCATATGACGGGACATATCAATGATGATGCCCTGATTCAGGGCCTGACCGTTGGTGCCTGTGCCGCCGCCTCGCGGGGTGAAGATGAGCGAACGGAATCGCTCTTCATCGGCAATGCGTGAGAGCAGCGCCACATCGGCGGTTGAACGGGGAAATACGACGGCATCGGGGAGGAGTTGGTAAATACTGTTATCCGTCGCCATCGTCAGCCTGTCGGCGTAACGGGTGGCGGTCTCGCCGGTAAAACCTTGTTGCTCCAGTGCCTGCAAAAAATTCAACACCAGCTGTACAACGCCGGGTGCCTGAGAAATCTGTGGGATCATGACGCTTGACCCTGCCTGACTAAGTTGTGTGGACGGTTGTGTTTTGAACGATGTTCTAATAGCTGTTTTATCGTTTGCGTATAACCTAAATGTTGTATCACATTTTTTACTTATCCGCTTAGTGGATTTCAAGGTGATCATGGTCACGAAATTGTTGATATTATTATCAGTAAATGGATTTATCATCAGCGCCCCATGATGGAGCGTAACCACAAAGGTATAAAACGTATGACAACCCTTAACCGGCCCCGGGATTTACCGCAAATCCTGCTCTCGGTGCTGTTTTTAAGCCTCATGATTGTGGCGTGTTTATGGATAGTTCGACCCTTCGTTCTGGGCTTTGCCTGGGCAGGAACCATTGTAATCGCAACCTGGCCGGTGCTTATCAAGCTGCAGCGACTGCTGTTTGGCCGACGTTCACTGGCGGTACTGGTGATGACCCTGCTGCTCTTTTTACTGTTCGTTATCCCTATCGCCTTGTTAGTGAACAGCCTGGTCGATGGCAGCACGCCCTTGGTTCACGCTATATCATCGGGCTCGATAACTCCGCCGGATCTCGGCTGGCTTAAAAGCATCCCGATGGTGGGTGCGAAGCTGTACACCGGTTGGCATGGTCTGCTGGATATGGGTGGAAATGCGATTATGGCGAAAGTTCGACCGTACATCGGCTCCACTACCACCTGGTTTGTCGGCCAGGCCGCGCATATCGGTCGCTTTATGATGCACTGTGGCCTGATGCTGCTGTTCAGCGCCCTGCTGTACTGGCAGGGTGAAAAAGTGGCTTACGGCGTGCGTTATTTTGCCACTCGTCTGGCAGCAAAACGCGGTGATGCAGCGGTTGTGCTGGCCGGTCAGGCTATCCGTGCGGTGGCGCTCGGCGTGGTAGTCACCGCGCTGGTACAGGCGGTGCTCGGCGGTATCGGTCTGGCTATTTCCGGTGTGCCTTATGCGACGCTGCTGACGGTAGTCATGCTCTTCTCCTGTCTGGTTCAGCTTGGGCCGTTGGTCGTCCTCGTCCCGTCTATCATCTGGCTGTACTGGACCGGGGATACTACCTGGGGCACGGTGCTGCTGGTGTGGAGCTGTGTGGTCGGCACTATGGATAACTTCATCCGCCCGGTGCTGATTCGTATGGGTGCCGATTTGCCGATGGTGCTAATCCTCACCGGCGTTATCGGCGGCTTGATCGCCTTTGGCATGATTGGCCTGTTCATTGGCCCGGTACTGCTGGCTGTCTCCTGGCGGCTGTTTGATGCGTGGGTGCATGAAGTTCCACCGCCGTCTGACGACCCTGAAGAGGTGCTTGAAGAACTTGAGGCGCAGGAAACCGCGCCTGAGAACCTCAGCAACTGATTGTCCTGGCCCGGAGACATCAGCGCTCCGGGCCTGATACTTAAGCATTGCTTATTGTTATCCCCTCTCCGCACAGCATTTCCACCTCATTTCGTCAGGATCGTCCTGGTCAAGCTCGCAGATTCTTTACCTTTTTTTAACGATTAAGACCAATCTGATCGACGCAAAAATTCTGCATGCCTACTATTAGCTCACGGTTATAGATCAACACATTGATTTATAAGCATGGAAATCCCCTGAGTGAAACAACGAATTGCTGTGTGTAGTCTTTGCCCATCTCCCACGATGGGCTTTTTTTTGGTTCATCGCGGTTAAGCGTGAATCAATAGAAAACGGCGGTAAAAGTGGTTAGTTTTGTATTCGCCAAAACACTAACCAGC
>NZ_JBIGIN010000058.1:0-15074 GCF_043558715.1 Scandinavium sp. M-37 | reverse complement strand
CGTCAGCGACCAGGCCGGTTACCGTGCCGGTGTCATCCTGCAGACCCGTGATGGTCATTGCCGTATGGGTATCAACGGTAACAACAAAGTTCCCGGAATACCCGCTGATGTTCCCGGCCGCGTCGGTGGCGGTGGCCGTGAAGGTGTGGCTGCCATCGGTACGCACCGGCATCGTGATGCTCCAGTTACCGTTGCTGTCCGCGTTGATTGAGCCCAGCAGGGTGGTGCCTTCGTACACCTTCACGAGGCTGCCCGCTTCCGCATGACCATGCAGTTCCGGGGTCGAGTCATCCGTAACGCCGTTGTTGTGGACTTCGCTGCCTGTTACAGGCCCGACGTTATCCGTGGCATTAGTGATGGTCGGGGCATCCGGTGGCGTGGTGTCATCCTGGTTCTCACCCACAAACTTCACGCTGTATTTGTCGCCGTAGTCGTACCAGGCATTACCCACCTGGTCCACACCGCTGATACCGAACGAGTAGGTGCCCTGGGTAGTGAACGGTTTAGGCTGGTAGGTCCAGCTGCCGTCCGCATTCGCGGTCACAGAATCGTAATACAGCTCTTTCCCGTTCGGACCAAAGACGTGGATATCCACGCGGCTGTTGGCTTCCGCATGACCATGCAGGACCGGCTGGCTGTCATCGGTCAGGCCGCCATCGGCCACGGTGCCCTGTTGGGTGCCCTGGGCATCGTCGATATAGTCCAGCACTGGCTTGCTGATAACGGTATCTACGGTGACGTTGAAATCTGCCGTCGGGGCACTTTCCACGCCCGCCACAGCGGCGGTAGCCGTCAGGTTGTGCTTACCGTCAGCCAGTTCTGGCAAGGTCTGTGTCCATGAGCCGTCTGCGTTCGCGGTGACAGAGGCAATCAGGGCGTGGTTGTCATAGATATTCACCAGCGTGCCGGCGGTGGCGTGCCCGGACAGGGTTGGCGTCGCATCATTGGTGGCATCGCCGTTGTGCAGGGTGCCGGTGAAGCCGTGGTAGCCCGCGACATTATCCGTCACGCTGTCGATAACCGGCGCATCCGGTGCAACGACATCCTGGTTGCTGCCTACAAACTCAATGCTATATTTGTCGCCGTAACCCGCCCAGGCATTACCCGCCTGGTCCACACCGCTGATACCGAACGAGTAGGTGCCCTGGGTAGTGAACGGTTTAGTCTGGTAGGTCCAGTTGCCGTCCTCATCTGCGGTCACGCTCTTGTAATACAGCTCTTTCCCGTTCGGACCAAAGACGTGGATATCCACGCGGCTGTTGGCTTCCGCATGACCATGCAGGACCGGCTGGCTGTCATCGGTCAGGCCGCCATCGGCCACGGTCCCCTGTTGGGTGCCCTGGGCATCGTCGATATAATCCAGAATTGGCTTGCTGATAACGGTATCTACGGTGACGGTGAAATCTGCCGTCGCGTCACTTTCCGCACCCGCTACAGCGGTGGTGGCGGTCAGGTTATGCGTGCCATCAGCCAGTTCAGGCAAGGTCAGTGTCCACGATCCGTCTGCGTTCGCGGTGACGGAGCCAATCAGGGCGTGGTTGTCATAGATATTCACCAGCGTGCCTGCGGTAGCGTGCCCGGACAGGGTTGGCGTTGCATCATTGGTGACATCACCGTCGTGCAGGGCACCGGTGAAGCCGTGGTAACCTCTGACATTATCCACCACGCTGTCGATTACCGGCGTTTCCGGTACATCCGGGGTCACGATGTCCTGGTCAGGGGCGGTGGTGTTGATGTAGTAAGGGTCGGAGAAGCGCAGTTGCGAGTTGTCACCTGGATCAAGCAGGACGGCGGTGAAATAATTAAGGGTGTCTGCCTTCAGTGGGGTCTCTGCGGTATAAGTCCATGACCCGTCAGCCTCTACATGAGCTGTACCGATGGGCACGCTGTTGAGGTAGATACGAAGGATCAGCGCGCCACTGGTGTCATATGGGACAAACCCCGTCAGCGTTGGCAGCAGGTCATCTGTCTCGCCATATTGAGCTACCCGGCCCTGGTGCTGACCGGTATTATCAAAAACGCTGTCAATAGTAATCAGTGAGGTGTAATCCGCGTCAGTCGCAGCCAGCATTAGGTCATTTTGTTTTTCTGTTGAATCAGACATCGTGTCCAGTTCTCCATAGCTATATCATTGAGTGTTCAGCGTCAGAAACCAATTTAGTTCTGATACTAATTTGGGAATTTCATGATGAAACATCATTTTTACATTGATACTATAGTTCTGGAACCCTCTTGCTGAAATACCTTCAAAGTAAAAAACAAATATCAAAAAAATCAAATTTCCGTAGTTAATGTAAGATGCGCGCGGCGTAGCGGTATTTAATGTTGGGTAATGTAGAATTTAATTTCATTTAATATAACGGTGATTTCTGAATAAAGAAAAGACAGTGTGTATAGCGCGAACATTCCCCAGTTAAAAGGTTAAGTACGCGATTTGATGGAGGTGCTTTCTGGCATTGCACCTCCGGGGGGGGGGTAATCGCACTGCGTATCATCAACTTGATTTTTGGAAAACGGAAGCTGGCTGTAAATTATGATTACAGCTTACGGACAGTGTTTTTAATTATCAGCAAACATATCACCATAATCCCCGATAAAATTGCAGGTGACACACCCTTTTCTCAATGGTAAAGTCTGGTGTCATTTTGTTATTTATTCAGACAAATATTAAATGTGTTCAGTTATTTTAGGCCGCCATTAAGGCGGCGTTTTTTGTTCAGGAATTATATCCACTGGGTTCAGGAAATGAAGCTCTGTCGGCGGTATATGTTCATGAGATAATCCCGACGGTTTTGTTGAAGAAAGCATACGCTTCTAACCCTAATTTTGTGGTCAGTTTTTGTTGACCACTTCAGACTTAACAACGTCCGCTTCTGGCACAAACCCGTCGTTATACCAACAGAAAAAACAGCCTGCCGAGCCTAAATTTTGATGGAAATGGGTCAGGCCAGTTTCGTCCAGGGATACAGGTTCTGACAATGCCCCACACACTGAGGCCGAAATAATCGGCCTCCGCCTTGTTTCTAGCCCACAGCTCTAAGCCTTGCCAACACCGTCGGGAAAAACTCTGCGACGGTAGGGTGCACCGGCAGCGCCTGCATCATCAGCCGGTAGCTGGCTCCGGTAGCCATGTAGTTGGAGATAACCGCGATGATTTCATCCCCGCCGATACCGAGGATCGTCGCGCCGAGGAAGCGCTCGCTTTGCGCATCGACAATCAGGCGCAGCATGCCATCGGTCTCGCTCTCTTCTTTCGCCCGGCTGACGTCGGCCATGCGGATTTCCGCCACCAGAATCGACTGGCCTTGTTGAACCCGTTCCCGGGCCTGGGCGAGGGTGATGCCGACTCTGCCGAGCGGCGGATCGGTAAACATCGCGTAGCTCAGCACCCGCCGATCGGCATCGTGCCATTGCCCGTCAGGCTGCTGGCCGTCGAGTTCCGCCCACGCGATTTGATAGTCGTGATAGCTGGTGTGGGTAAACGCCCCGCGTCCGTTGATGTCGCCCAGCGCTTTAATGCCCGACACGTTGGTATTGAAATGGGCATCGGTGCGGATAAAGCCGCGCTTGTCGGTATCCACGCCCACGGCGGCAAGGTTCAGCCGTTCGACGTTCGGTATCCGTCCGGTGGCAAACAGAATGTGGCTCCCGATGAGGGTGCTGCCGTCGCTTAACTCGGCGCTGACGCCGTCGGCGTGAGGGGTGAGGCGGGTGACGCTGCTATTAAGAATAAACTCAACCCCTTCGGCCCGCAGAAACTCGGCGATCTGCGCGCTGATGTCGTCGTCTTCGCGCTCGGCAATCCTTCCCGCGCGATGAATGATCGACACTCTGGCCCCCAGACGACGGTAGATTTGCCCCAGCTCCAGGCCAATATAGCTGGCCCCAACTATCAGCAAATGTTCCGGGCATTCATTGAGCGCTAACAAACTGGCGTTATCCAGATGCGGCACGCTGTCGAGGCCGGGCAGGTCAGGCGTCAGGGCGCGGGTGCCGGTGTTCAGATAGACATGGGCCGCAGACAACATTTCACCGTTAACGCTAATCAAAAACCGTTCGCCATCGCGTCCTTCAAAACGGCCCCAGCCGTGGATCAGCTCCAGGTTCTCCGTGCCCTCTAACCACTGCACCAGTCCGTGGCGCGAGGCCTCAACCTTGTCGCGCATCCGCTGGATAGCCGCCGGGAAATCGACGCTGATCGGGCCGGTCATTACGCCAAACTCCGCCGCGCGTCGCGCCAGATGGGCGACCCGCGCCGATTTGCGCAGCGTTTTGGTTGGCGTACAGCCGACATTCACGCAGGTGCCGCCGTAAAGATTGCCCTCGATAAGCACCACCTGCTGACCGCTCGCCGCCAATGAGACCGCTAAAGAGGGCGCGGCCTGACCCGCCCCAATCAATACTGAATCCACTGCCTTCACGCTAGACCTCACCCTGAATTATCGAATAGCACAGATTGATTGAGCGTAGTGCAGGGTATCAATGCAGACAAATGTCGGAACAGACGCCCCTTTTTGGCGCATTCCGCTCCGTTTTGGCGCACAAAATGCCGACAAATATCGCAGGCGATCACAAATCCTGAATTAAGTTTTACTAATGCATAATGTTGCTGATATTAGCGTTGCTAATGGCGTTAAATGCAAATTTATTCACTTTGTATGCAGTTTGTATGAATAGCGTTCGGTTGTAAGTTATTGATATTGAGTTGAGCACTTCCGTTTATGCAGTTTTGTCGCTGGCTGGCACGATGCGTGCAATATACATTTACAGCACAAACACTCATATTTATTAACATCACAATAACGTTATGTTTACCGGAAGAAGAGGTTGCTATGACTCAGTCAGTTACGCGTGGAAATTTTGACGATTGGATGATGCCGGTTTACGCCCCGGCGCCTTTTATTCCGGTACGTGGGGAAGGTTCTCGCCTGTGGGATCAGCAGGGCAAAGAGTACATTGATTTTGCAGGCGGCATTGCGGTGAACGCCCTGGGTCATGCGCACCCGGCGATGATCGCGGCGCTGACCGAGCAGGCGGGGAAATTCTGGCATACCGGCAACGGCTACAGTAACGAACCGGTGCTCAAGCTGGCGAAACAGCTGATTGATGCCACCTTTGCCGACAAAATATTTTTCTGTAACTCCGGGGCGGAAGCCAACGAAGCGGCACTCAAACTGGCGCGTAAATACGCCCACGATAAGTTCGGCGCACATAAAAGCGGGATTGTGGCGTTCAAAAACGCCTTCCATGGCCGGACGCTGTTTACCGTCAGCGCCGGGGGCCAGCCGTCATATTCTCAGGATTTTGCGCCGCTGCCGCCGCAAATCCAGCACGCTATCTACAACGATATCGACTCTGCCCGTCAGCTTATCAATGATGATACCTGCGCGGTGATCGTTGAGCCGATTCAGGGCGAAGGCGGGGTGGTACCTGCGACTCCGGCGTTCCTGAAGGAATTGCGTGACCTGTGTGACCAGCATAATGCGCTGCTGATTTTTGACGAAGTGCAGACCGGCGTGGGCCGCACCGGGGAGCTGTATGCGTATATGCACTACGGCGTGACCCCGGACGTGCTGTCCACTGCCAAAGCGCTGGGCGGCGGCTTCCCGATTGGCGCCCTGTTAACGCGTGATGAATTTGCCAGCGTGATGACCGTAGGCACCCACGGCACCACCTACGGCGGGAACCCGCTGGCCTGCGCGGTGGCGGGCGTGGTGCTGTCGATGATTAACACTCATGACGTGCTGAACGGCGTCAAACAACGCAACCAGTGGTTCACCGAACGGCTGACCGCCATCAACGCCAGGTTCGGTTTGTTCGACGAGGTGCGCGGTATGGGCCTGCTGATCGGCTGCGTGCTGAAAGCCGGGTATGCCGGGAAAGCGAAACAGATTAGCCAGCTGGCTGCCGAAAACGGCCTGATGGTGCTGATTGCCGGGGCCAACGTGGTGCGCTTCGCGCCTGCGCTGGTGATCAGCGAAGAAGAGGTCAATACCGGGTTGGATCGCTTCGAGAAAGCCTGCGAACGCTTTGTGTCTGAGGTGTCATCATGATGGTTATCCGCCCGGTCGGACGCGAGGATTTGTCCGGCCTGCTGGCACTCGCAGGGAAAACCGGCGGGGGGCTCACCTCGCTCCCGGCTGATGAGAACACGCTCTCGGCGCGTATTGAACGGTCGATCAATACCTGGGAAGGCAGCCTCGAGAAAGGCGATCAGGGCTACGTTTTTGTGCTGGAAGATACCGCCAGCGGCACCGTGGCGGGGATTTGCGCGATTGAAGTCGCCGTCGGGCTGCACGACTCCTGGTACAACTACCGCGTCGGCACTCAGGTTCATGCCTCGAAAGAGCTGAACGTGTACAACGCGCTGCCGACGCTGTTTCTGAGTAACGACCACACTGGCAGCAGCGAGCTGTGTACCCTGTTCCTCGACCCGGAATGGCGCAAAGAGGGCAACGGCTATCTGTTGTCGAAATCCCGTTTCCTGTTTATGGCTGCCTTCCGCGATCGTTTTAACGACAAAGTGGTGGCAGAAATGCGCGGGGTGATTGATGAGCACGGCTATTCCCCGTTCTGGGAAAGCCTTGGGCAGCGCTTCTTCTCGATGCCGTTTGCCCGCGCGGATTACCTGTGCGGCACCGGGCAAAAAGCGTTTATCGCCGAGCTGATGCCTAAGCATCCGATTTATACCGATTTCCTCTCCCCGGAAGCACGGGCGGTGATCGGGGAAGTCCATCCGCAAACCGCGCCTGCCCGGGCGGTGCTGGAAAAAGAAGGGTTCCGCTATCGCAACTATGTCGATATTTTCGACGGCGGCCCGACCCTGGAATGCGATATCGACCGGGTGCGTGCCATTCGTAAAAGTCGTCTGGTGGAAGTGGGCGAAGGCCAGCCTGCGCCGGGCGAGCTGCCGACCTGTCTGGTGGCCAATGAACAATATCATCAGTATCGCGCCATGCTGGTTCAGGCCGATCTACACACCGACAAACTGTTACTGAGCGCACAACAGCTCGATGCCCTGAAATGCCATGCGGGTGACCGCGTGCGGCTGGTTCGTCTTTGCCCTGAGGAGAAAAAAGCATGAGTTTATGGATAGGCGGTGACTGGGTCACCGGGCGCGCAGAGGCACGCAGCAAAAACAATCCGGTCACCCACGAAGCGGTGTGGAGCGGTAACGATGCCGACGCAGGGCAGGTGGCAGACGCAGTGAAAGCCGCCCGCGCCGCGTTCCCCGGTTGGGCAAAACAGCCGTTCAGCGCCCGCCAGCAGATTGCAGAAAAATTTGCCGGGTTGCTGGAAAGCCATAAAGAAGCGCTGACCGAGGTGATCGCCCGCGAAACCGGCAAACCGCGCTGGGAAGCGGCCACCGAAATCGGGGCGATGATCAACAAAATTGCTATTTCGGTGAAGGGCTATCACAGCCGCACCGGCGAGCAGGAAACTCCGATGCCTGACGGGGCGGCGACCTTACGCCATCGTCCGCACGGCGTGCTGGCGGTGTTTGGCCCGTATAACTTCCCGGGGCACTTGCCGAACGGGCATATCGTGCCTGCGCTGCTGGCCGGGAATACCGTGGTGTTCAAGCCGAGCGAACTCACGCCGATGAGCGGTGAAGCGGTGGTTAAACTGTGGGAACAGGCGGGTTTACCGCCGGGCGTACTGAACCTGATCCAGGGCGGACGCGCGGTCGGGGAAGCCTTAAGCGGGCAGGCGGATCTCGACGGGCTGCTGTTTACCGGCAGCTCGAATACCGGGTTTACCCTGCATCGCCAGTTGGCCGGGCAGCCGCAGAAAATCCTTGCTCTGGAAATGGGCGGCAATAACCCGCTGATTGTCGATGAGCCGCAGGACCTGGATGCCGCCGTTCACGTCGCGGTGCAGTCGGCGTTTATCACCGCCGGACAGCGCTGCACCTGCGCGCGTCGTCTGCTGGTGAAGCGCGGAGCCGCCGGGGATGCGTTCCTCAAACGGCTGGTCGAGGTCACCGGGCGCATTATACCCGGCAGCTGGAACGCCGAGCCGCAGCCGTTTATCGGCGGCCTGATCTCCGAACAGGCGGCGCAGAATGTGCGCACCGCCTGGGAGCAACATGTGGCTAACGGCGGCGTCACGCTGCTCGAGCCGCGTTTGCTGGAAGCCGGCACCTCGCTGGTCACGCCGGGCATCGTCGACATGACCCACGTGCAGAATGTGGCCGATGAAGAAGTGTTTGGCCCGCTGTTGGGCGTCTGGCGCTACGACACTTTTGATGAGGCGATTGCGTTGGCCAATAACACCCGGTATGGCCTGTCGTGCGGGCTGATTTCCGCCGAGCGTGAGAAATTCGACCAGCTGTTGCTGGAAGCTCGCGCCGGGATCGTCAACTGGAACAAACCGTTGACCGGCGCGGCGAGTACCGCCCCGTTTGGTGGCGTGGGCGCATCGGGGAATCATCGTCCTGGGGCGTGGTATGCCGCAGATTATTGCGCCTGGCCGATGGCGAGCCTCGAGTCTCCGGCGCTCAGCCTGCCGGGCACACTCAACCCGGGCCTCGATTTTTCCGCTGAGGTGAAATCATGAAAGCCTGGGAAGTGAACTTTGACGGGCTGCCGGGGCTGACGCATCACTATGCCGGGCTGTCGTTCGGCAATGAGGCCTCGACCAAACACCGTTTTCGCGTTTCCAACCCGCAGCTGGCGGCTAAGCAGGGCCTGCTGAAGATGAAAGCGCTGGCCGATCTCGGCTTTAAGCAAGCCGTTCTGCCCCCGCAGGAACGCCCGAATGTGCCGCTGTTGCGTCAGCTGGGTTTCACCGGCAGCGACGAACAGGTAGTAGAGAAAGCCGCCACCCAGGCACCACAGTTGTTGTCGGCGGTGAGCTCGGCCTCGTCAATGTGGGTGGCGAATGCCGCCACCGTTTGCCCATCGGCTGATGCGCTGGATGGCAAAGTGCATCTCACCGTCGCCAACCTTAATAATAAATTCCACCGCGCCAGCGAAGCGCCGACCACCGAGGCGGTGCTGCGGGCGATTTTCAATAATGAGCAGGCGTTTGCGGTACACGGCGCGCTGCCGCAGGTGGCGATGTTTGGCGACGAAGGGGCGGCGAACCATAACCGTCTCGGCGGGGAGTACCATCAGCCGGGGCTGCAAATGTTCGTCTATGGCCGGGAAGAGGGCGGGCATCATCAGCCCCAGCGCTATCCGGCGCGTCAGACGTTAGAGGCCAGCCAGGCGGTGGCCCGGCTGAATCAGGTCAATCCGCAGCAGGTTATTTTCGCCCAGCAGAACCCGGGGGTGATTGACCAGGGTGTGTTCCACAATGACGTGATCGCGGTCAGCAACCGGCAGGTGCTGTTCTGCCATCAGCAGGCATTTTTAAATCAGCCTGAACTGCTGGCCCAGCTGCGGGAACGCGTCCCGGGCTTTACCCCGGTCGAAGTGCCGACAGCTCGGGTATCGGTTAACGATGCGGTGGCGACCTATCTGTTTAACAGCCAGCTGCTGAGCAAGCCAGACGGCAGCATGATGCTGGTATTGCCGAAAGAGTCGCAGGAGCACGCGGGCGTGTGGTCGTATCTGACCGACGTGCTGGCGCAGGATAATCCTATCAATGAGCTGAAGGTGTTTGACCTGCGGGAAAGCATGGCCAACGGCGGCGGCCCGGCGTGTTTACGTCTGCGCGTGGTGCTGACCGAGGCGGAGATTCAGGCGGTGAATCCGAAGGTGCTGATGAACGACACCCTGTTTGATACGCTCAATACTTGGGTAGACTGCTACTACCGGGACCGTCTGACCCAGGCCGACCTCGCCGATCCGCAGCTGTTGCGCGAAGGGCGTGAAGCCCTGGATCAGCTGACGCAAATTCTGGGCCTTGGCTCGGTTTATCCGTTCCAGCAGTAAAGGAGGCACGATGGAGGACTTTCTGGCCCTGACGCTATCCGGTGAAAACCCGGCGCACACGCGCGGCGAAACGGCACACTTTCACTGGCAGTGGCACGATCGCGGTATTCTGGAGTTGACCCCATTCGCACCCTGTACCCAGGCGCTGGTGCTGTCGGCGGGAATTCACGGCAACGAAACCGCCCCGGTGGAAATCCTCGCCGGGCTAGTAAAAGGCCTGTTTGCCGGGGAGTTGACGTTGAGCTGGCGGCTGCTGGTGGTGCTCGGGAATCCTCCGGCGCTGGTGGACAACAAACGCTACCTGCACAGCGACATGAACCGGATGTTCGGCGGGCGCTGGCATGAGTTTGTCCCGTCGCTGGAAACCGCCCGTGCGGCGCGGCTGGAACATGCCCTGTCACAGTTCTGGCTGCCCACCGATACCTTACGCTGGCATCTCGATATGCACACCGCCATTCGCGGCTCGCATCACGTCCGTTTTGGCGTGCTGCCGCTGCGTAAGGAACCGTGGGACGAGGCGTTCCTGCACTGGCTTGGCGCGGCCGGGCTGGAAGCGCTGGTGTACCATCAAAGCCCCGGCGGCACCTTTACCCATTACAGCACCGAGCGCTTTAGCACCTATGCCTGCACTCTGGAGCTGGGTAAAGCGCTCCCGTTTGGCGATAACGATTTAAGCCAGTTTGCCACGGTGCAACACGCGCTTGGGCAGCTGCTCGGCGGGGAAGTGGCCTCTGCGCCGCTGCCGGTGACCTATCGCGTGGCGCAGCAAATCACCCGCCACGACGACAGCTTCCAGCTGCATATGTCCCCTGAAACGCTGAACTTCACCCCGTTCAGCGAAGGCACCTTGCTGGCACAAGAGGGTGACACGCGCTGGGTGGTTAAACATCAGACTGAATATGTGTTATTCCCCAACCCGAACGTCGCCCCCGGCCTGCGGGCGGGGTTGATGCTGGTTCGGGAAGGGTAATTTTTTTCCATTGCGGCGGTGAAATCTGTCACCGCTGTTTTTTTTATCGGTTATGCCAAACGTGGCATTACAAGGAATTGCGGAGTATTCCTATAAAATGCTTTTTAATTAATTAGACTTGCGCTAGACTTCTTCATATTCCCTTCCAGAACAGTTAGTTATTTATTTCCTCTTGCAACTCTCCACACTTTTTCCTTATTTCCTCCACAATTGGTTAAAAAGTCGTTTTTATACTTTCACTGTTTTACGCTTGCTCTGACTAATTGACGTTAAAGCCCGTAAAGTTAATCACGTCAACACGGCAATGCGCCGTAGAAAATAACTGAAAGTAAGGAACGTATTATGAAAAAGATGACCTCTGCTCTGATTATTGCTTCTACCCTGGCGCTGGGCGCGGCGAACCTGGCTCACGCCGCTGACACCACCTCCGCGACCAGCACTGAAACAGCACCGATGATGCACCATAAAGGCAAGCCAGGTATGCATCACGACATGATGTTCAAAGACCTGAACCTGACCGATGCGCAGAAACAGCAGATCCGCAGCATCATGAAAGAGCAGCGCGGCAAAATGCAGCGTCCGTCCGTGGACGAACGCCGTGCGATGCATAACCTGATTGCGAGCGACACCTTCGACAAAGCTAAAGCCGAAGAGATGGTGACCAAAATGGAAGCGCAGCACAAAGATATGGCCGTTTCCCGTATGGAAACCCAGAACAAGATCTACAACATTCTGACCCCGGAACAGAAAAAGCAATTTAATGCCAATTTTGAGAAGCGTCTGACAGAACGTCACGCGCCGGAAGGTACAATGCCGTCATCTGCTGAGTAATTTAGCACCCTGACTTAAAGACCGCCGGTCTTGCCCACATGCTGATAAATGCAGTGGGCAGGACCGGCGGTTTTTCTTTTCAGCCCTCTTGCCTGTCGCCACATTCCCGGTATTCTTCTTCCTCACCCGTAGACTCTTTTTTCCCGGATATCAGTCCGTTACTGACTCTGTGCGTCAATAACGGCGTAAAGCCGCTAAGGCTCTGCGCGCCTTCTGCCGATAATCCCTTTGTGGTGAAAAAAAGATAATAACGAGGGCTGCCGCCGATGCAGCCTGTGTCGTTCTTCAGGAGTGATGATGGAATACTTTGATATCCGCACGATGCCGGTCAGTCTGTGGAAAAATGGTGCAGGCGAAACCCGCGAGCTGTGCTGTTTTCCGCCTGCAACCCGTGATTTCCACTGGCGCGCCAGCATCGCCTCGATTGCGGGCAACGGCGAATTCTCCGCGTTCCCCGGCGTCGACCGGGTGATCACCCTGCTGGAAGGGTGCGAAGTGACGCTTGACGGTGGAAACGCCTTTCACCATACCCTGAAGCCGTATCAGCCGTTCCGCTTTGCCGGGGAGCAAACGGTGCGGGCGGAGCTGGGTGAGGGGCAGATGTCGATGGATCTTAATATCATGACCCGGCGTGAACGCTGCCAGGCCAAAGTGCGGGTTGCCGACAGAACCTTCAGTACCTTTGGTGCGGGTGGGGGCATGGTGCTGGTGTTGAGTGGCGCGTGGCAACTGGGCGATAAACTGCTCACCGCCGATCAGGGCGCGTACTGGCAGGATGAGCAGCACACCATTCGGTTGTTAAAAGATGAAGGGAAAATCCTCTACAGCGCAATCAGCTGGAACCCGGCGTGGCCGTTAACGGCCGTCGGCCAGGTCGATAATCTCAGCCTGGCCGGTTAACAGCGGCTTGCAGAGGATTTTATAGCCGTCGTGATCGAACCCGGCGGGCAGGCGGCGCAGTTCATCGGCGGCGCTCAGCGTGGTGACCGACCCCAGCCACAGCCAGTTGTGAATGATGTGGTATTCGGTCA
Source organism: Scandinavium sp. M-37 (assembly GCF_043558715.1). NCBI lineage: Bacteria > Pseudomonadati > Pseudomonadota > Gammaproteobacteria > Enterobacterales > Enterobacteriaceae > Scandinavium > Scandinavium sp. M-37. The sequence goes on along the minus strand of NZ_JBIGIN010000058.1, from coordinate 2,361 downwards.
GGTCATGAGTGCTTTCTTTCAGGGCGACAGCCCCTTGCCACGGCCAGCAAATCAGTTGCAGCCTGGCGAGTGCGGCCAGCAAACGCTGGTGATGGGCCTCCATGCTTTCCTTCCCGCAGCACGCCCCGGCGCAGCGTTTCAGCGCTGAGCGGAAACATCCCCGCCCGCGGGTCACCGTTTCGAGTCCTAACAGGCCATAGCACAGCTGATGCTCATCGGCGATGGTTTGCAGTGCCTGGAGCGCCGCCCGGCGATTGGCGAACAGGCCATACAGCCCCGGCTGGTGGGCAAAATCAATCTCTTTGGCATACACCACCTGCGGTTGAGTGCCGCTCAGCAATAACGAACAGAGCTGGCGATTGCGGCGCAGGCGTTTATTGAACAACGGCTGTTGCTCTTTAATCATTTTGGCTTCAAGCAACAGGGCACCGACTTCCCCACCGGTACGTGTCCAACTGATGCGCCGGGACTGCCGTAACATCGCGGCCTCATTCGGCGTGCGCAGGTGCGAGAGCACCCGGCTGCGCAGGTTCACGCTTTTGCCGATATACAGCGGCAGCGTTTCACTTTCACCGTGGAAAACATACACGCCGGGCACGGAAGGCAGCGCTTCCAGCGAGGGACGCAGATGTTCGGGATATTCGTAGATTGCCGCCGCTTCAAATTCAAGTCGCGGGGCGGATTGACGCCGGGCCACACTCACTCCTGATGCTGTGTATTCGTACAGTATAGCAGCGGGAATGCGCAAGAAAAAAGCAAAAAAACGCGCGGGCGGGTGGGGAAGGCGCCGGGTAAACAGAGGTTACCCGGCAAAATCACAGACTTAGCGTTTCCAGAAATCGTCGAAAACGGTAATCGGCGGACGGCGCTTGTGCTCCGTCTTCAGATACCAGCCTTCGATGATGTTGGCAATCCCGGCCTCGACCGGCTTGCCTTCGAGGTAATCGTCGATGTTGTCATAGCTCACGCCGAGCGCGGCTTCATCCGGCAGAGAAGGGCGGTCGTCTTCCAGATCGGCGGTTGGGGCTTTCTTATACAGATGCTCCGGGCAGCCGAGGGTGGCTAACAGCTGTTTACCCTGACGCTTATTGAGACGGAAAATCGGGTTGATGTCGGTGCCGCCATCGCCGTATTTGGTGAAGAACCCGGTAATCGCTTCTGCCGCATGATCGGTCCCGACCACCACGCCCTTAGTCATGCCTGCAATGCTGTACTGAGCTTTCATACGCTCGCGGGCTTTTTCGTTGCCGCGCACAAAATCGCTCAGTTCAATCCCGGCTTCCCGCAGCGCCTGCTCGCTTGCCAGCACCGCGCCTTTGATGTTGACGGTCAGCACGCGGTCGGGCTGGATAAAGGCAATCGCGTCCTGGCAATCCTGCTCGTCGGCCTGCACGCCAAACGGCAGTCGAACGGCGATAAAGGTCAGGCTGCTGTCGCCGGTCTCTTCGCGCAGTTCGCTAATGGCGAGCTGGCACAGTTTACCGGTCAGGGTTGAATCCTGACCGCCGCTGATGCCGAGCACCAGAGACTTAATGAATGGATACGTGCGCAGATATGCCTTCAGGAAATCCACACTGCGGCGAATTTCTTCTTCGCTGTTGACCTGTGGCTTAGCGCCCAGTGCCGCGATAATCTCTTGTTGAAGAGCCATTTACCCCTCCCAAAAATGGTTGTCGTGTCTGTGCTTAAAGCTACCTCTTTGCCGGGAAAACGACAAGGATCACAGTTTTGACTGCGGCAAAATCCCGCGATTCAGCAGGATATCGCATTATTGCTAGAATAATCTGAAAGTTATGCCATTTGTGCCGTCGGGTTGAAAAATAGCAATCTTTATTCCAGGCTTATAACACACTGATAAAAAAGAGGACGGAATATGAACAAGAACGTAGCGGGAATTTTAGGTGCAGCAGCAGTACTGACCATGTTGGCGGGTTGTACCGCCTACGACCGCACCACTGACCAGTTCACTCAGCCAGTGGTGAAAGACGTTAAGAAAGGCATGAGCCGCCAGCAGGTGGCTGAGATTGCGGGTAAACCGTCTTCTGAAATTACCATGGTTCACGCCCGCGGTACTTGCCAGACCTATATCCTGGGTCAACGGGATGGTAAAGCCCAAACCTACTTCGTCGCACTGGATGACACCGGTCACGTGATCAATTCCGGTTACCAGACCTGTGCTGAGTACGATACCGACCCGCAGACCAAGCAGTAACAGAATCACTCATTCTGCTGAGTTCTACGTAAGCCCGGCCCGTTGGTCGGGCTTTTTGTTGTGCACAGAAAACCCCCAGCTAGGCTGGGGGTTCCGTAAAGCTTTCAGCTTTGAGCCAGTTATCAAAACCCCTTTTGATTTGTTAAAAC
>NZ_JBIGIN010000057.1:0-15106 GCF_043558715.1 Scandinavium sp. M-37 | reverse complement strand
GTGATAAAACGAATGGCATACGGGTACCGGGATAACGACTACTTTTTTATGAAGATAAAAGCAGCGTTCCCCGGTAAGGCGCGATGAACCATAAAAAAGCCCCCGACAGGCGGGGGCAAGTCGTCGGTAAGACGACGAGGGTTTATTTGTACAGCTCGGCGGTTGCATGCCAGGTGTCACCGGTACGGGCTTCGATGATACGGTAGCTGCTGGCGCCTTCTTTCTCTGCTTTTGCTGCCAGTTCGTGACGCATATCCATTGGGGCGCTACCAATCTGCGATACGGAAACGGTGCCCATGGATTGCAGACTCTGAGCCTGCTCTGCATTAACCTGATGAACCGCTGCGCCTGCGCTAAAGGAAAGAACCGATGCCAGACCCAGTGTTGCGATAATCATTGCGCTTTTCATAATCTTTATTCCTTAATTCATTAACTGCGCGGCGAGAAGGTTTGAACTGCTTTTTTTATGCCTGGTGCCGCGTTGTGACAGATGTTTTCGTTCGGACTATCAAGAAATCTTATTTGTACAGCTCAGCCGTTGCGTGCCAATGGTCGCCGCTACGAGCTTCAATAACGCGGTAAGAGGAAGCCCCTTGTTCCTGCGCTTTTTGATTCAGCATGTCGTGCATGTCCATCGGAGAAGAACCGACTGCACCAACGGAAACGGTGCCGATTGCTTCGCGATTGGCTGCCTGATCCGCGTTGATGGAATCAGCGGCGAATGCGCCAAAAGAGAGAACCGAAAGGATAGTCAGTGCACTTACAGTGGTTTTGATTTTCATAATATTCACCTCGTCGAATTTTTTAACAGGGCCTTATTTCGTGACCCTCATCACAAAATCAAGTATACACTAATCACTCAAAAAATTAATACCAGACTAATGGTTTCGCGTGTAATTAAGTGTCAAAAACCGTCATTTTTATAACGTAAAAGCATTAAAAACGTCAGTTCGGGAGGGTGTATAGCGCTTATAGCTAAGAAAATCATATGGATATGTGAATTTGATAATTTGTGCGATTTTTCTAACAACATTCACTGGATGATTACATTCAGGCAGTGAAACGCACTTAATGTTAAAGAAAATGGAGTTTTATGTAGCGCCTGGAGTCGTGCCAAGGGGAGAAGACGCTCTCCGGCTGGTTGCCGGAGAGAAGGGGATTAGAGCTCTTGTTCGAACAGGACCAGAATGGCTTCGTACAGATCTTTAACGGTAAAACCCCGGGCAGGGGTAGTAAAGATAGTGTCGTCCCCGGCGATGCTACCGAGAATACCTTCCGCTTTACCCAGGGAATCTAACAGGCGAGCAATCAACTGCGCTGCACCAGGGCTGGTATGGATAACCACCACTGCGTCGTTATAGTCGATATCCAGCACCAGATTTTTGAGCGGGCTGGAGGTGGTCGGTACGCCGAGTTCAGCCGGTAAGCAGTAGACCATTTCCATTTTGGCATTGCGGGTACGTACCGCGCCAAATTTGGTTAGCATCCGGGAGACTTTGGACTGATTGATATTTTCGAATCCTTCCTCCTGTAACGCCTGGACTATCTCTCCTTGAGAACTGAATTTTTCTTCTTTCAGTAACGCTTTAAACGCTTTGACTAATTCGTCTTGCTTAGCCGAGGTTCGCATAAGTCACCCGTATCATGGCGGTAAAAACAACATTATTATGCATATGAATGAATTTTTATGCAAATTATCTGCCGTGAATAAGGCTGAAATAATGTTATGAAAGGGAGGGATTTTATCAAAATTCGTTATCGGGGAACATGCTTTCATCACAAGGTGAAAATTGCGGCAAAAGTAAATGAATTGTTATTAAAATGAAGTTGTTTTGCGTATCTGACAGGGTGTATTGTAACCCGCAGTCGACCGGTTACGCTGTCGCGGATGTCTTATCACAGGCGGTAAGTGAGCGATGACACCGCAATGCTGCGGGGAGAGCCGCATTCTTCAACAACGCTTATTGTTATTGTTTACCTTGTGAATTAAGGTTGCCGCAACGGAGTTACGGTAGATGAAACTAACCATAATAAGGAGTTTAGGATGAAAGTCGCAGTCCTCGGCGCTGCTGGCGGTATTGGCCAGGCGCTTGCCCTACTACTTAAGACCCAACTGCCTTCAGGCTCAGAACTCTCCCTGTATGACATCGCACCGGTTACTCCGGGCGTGGCAGTGGATCTCAGTCATATCCCAACTGATGTGAAAATCAAAGGCTTCTCCGGCGAAGACGCAACCCCGGCACTGGAAGGTGCTGATGTGGTGCTGATTTCTGCAGGCGTGGCGCGTAAACCGGGAATGGATCGTTCCGATCTGTTCAACGTCAACGCGGGTATCGTTAAAAATCTGGTGCAGCAGGTGGCTAAAACCTGCCCGAAGGCCTGCATCGGTATCATCACTAACCCGGTGAACACCACCGTAGCGATTGCCGCTGAGGTGCTCAAGAAAGCGGGCGTGTATGACAAAAACAAACTGTTTGGCGTGACCACGCTGGACATCATCCGCTCGAATACCTTCGTGGCGGAACTGAAAGGCAAACAGCCAACAGAAATAGACGTGCCGGTGATCGGTGGCCACTCAGGCGTGACCATTCTGCCGCTGCTGTCGCAGATCCCAGGCGTGAGCTTCTCCGAACAGGAAGCCGCTGACCTGACCAAACGTATTCAGAACGCCGGGACCGAAGTGGTCGAAGCCAAAGCCGGTGGCGGGTCTGCGACGTTATCTATGGGTCAGGCGGCGGCGCGTTTCGGTTTGTCGCTGGTCCGTGCGCTGCAGGGCGAGAAAGGCGTAGTGGAATGTGCCTACGTTGAAGGCGACGGTCAGTACGCACGTTTCTTCTCACAGCCGCTGCTGCTGGGTAAAAACGGTGTGGAAGAGCGTCAGTCCATCGGTAAACTGAGTGCTTACGAGCAACAGTCGCTGGAAGGCATGCTGGATACGCTGAAGAAAGATATCGTGCTGGGCGAAGAGTTCGTTAATAAATAAGCGACTCGCCAGAAAGCAAAACCGGAGCCTGCGCTCCGGTTTTTTTATGCCCGTCAGTTGGTGGCGGGATATTCCTGAATAGTGACTTTCAGCGACAGTTTTTTGTCGTCGCGCATCACTACCACCGGAATCTCTGAGCCAGGGCGGATTTCAGCCACCTGGTCCATAGTTTCCAGCGCGGAGACCGCAGGTTTGTCGTTCACGGAAACAATCACATCGTTAACCTGAATACCGGCCTCAGCCGCAGGGCCGCCCGCAGCGACTTCATTCACCACGATGCCCTGAATCTGATCCATCGGGCCGCTTTGGGTGTGCATAGGTGCAATTTCACGACCGCTGATCCCGATATAGCCACGAATTACCCGACCATCACGAATCAGCTTATCCATAATTTTGGTGGCCAACTGGAAGGGAATAGCAAAGCCAATCCCCTCCGGCGTCTCACCATCATTACTTTTATCGAAGGAAAGAGTGTTAATCCCCATCAGCTCGCCCAAAGAATTGACCAGCGCGCCGCCGGAGTTACCGTGGTTGATGGAGGCATCGGTTTGCAGAAAATTTTGACGACCAGACGGGTTCAGGCCGATACGACCGGTGGCACTGATAATCCCCTGGGTAATAGTCTGTCCGAGGTTATAGGGGTTACCGATAGCCAGAACCACATCGCCGATATGCGGGGTACGCTTCGGGTTGATAGGGATAACCGGCAAGCCGCCGCTGGCGCTGATTTTTAGCACCGCCAGATCGGTCAGGGTATCCGAGCCGACGATCAGCGCTTCAAACACGCGGCCATCCTGCAAGGCGACGATGATTTGATCGGCGTCGTTAATCACATGCTTGTTGGTAATAATGTACCCACGCTCGTCCATAATCACCCCGGAACCCAGCGTCAGCATGTTATGGCTGGTGGTGTTATTCAGGGCGCGGTTATAGACGTTTACCACGGCCGGTGCGGCGCGTTTAACGGCCTGATTATAGCTGGCAGGAGATTCATCAGTGCTGTCATAAGGCGCTGATGCCAGAGGGTTAAACTGCCGCAATGACGGCATGGCGGCTAACAGAATGCCACCGACGACACATCCAATTGCGACTGAACGTAAGAGCTTTACAAGCATGATGCGATTATCACAGGTAAGGAAACAGGCGCAGCATATCACGACTTCAGCGGACATCACACGCAGGCGATGTCCGCTGAAAATTTCGCTTAACGCAGCAGCAGATAGATACTCTCATTGTTACGCATGACGTTCAGCGCCACGATAGCCGGTTTGGTCTCCAGCACCTTGCGCAGCTCTGCGATAGACTGCACGCGCTGGCGGTTGATGCCGATTATCACGTCATCTTTGTGTAAACCGACCTGTGCCGCAGGGCTGCCTTTCTCGACGTCATCAAGCACAACGCCTTTGGTGCCGTCTTTCATCTGACCGTCGCTGAGCGAAGCCCCTTGCAGCGCTGGCGTAATCAGTTCCGCACTGGCCGTCGACGAAGTGCTTTTATCCAGCGTCACTTCAACGCTGAGCGGTTTACCGTCGCGCAGCAGGCCGAGTTTTACTTTGGTTCCCGGTTCGGTGGTCGCGATACGGGAACGCAAATCGGCAAAGCTGTTCAGCGGTTTGTCATTCAGGCTGACGATGATATCGCCCGCTTTCACGCCCGCTTTTGCGGAGCCTGAGCCCGGCAGAACTTCACTGACAAATGCGCCACGCTGAATGTCGAGATTAAACGCTTTGGCGATGTCCGCGTTCATCTCCATGCCTTTTATACCCAGCAGGCCGCGTTTGATTTCACCAAACTGTATCAGCTGTTTGGCCAGCGTCATCGCCATGTTACTTGGGATGGCAAAGCCGATGCCAATACTGCCACCGCTCGGTGCCAGAATGGCGGTGTTGATCCCAACCAGTTCGCCGTTGAGGTTGAGCAGCGCGCCGCCGGAGTTACCCCGGTTAATTGAGGCATCGGTCTGGATAAAGTTTTCCAGCCCTTCCAGATTCAAGCCGCTGCGGCCCAGGGCGGAAATGATCCCGGAGGTCGCGGTCTGGCCAAGACCGAACGGGTTGCCTACGGCGACGGCGAAATCACCGACGCGCAGCTTATCGGAATCGGCGATGGCGATTTGTGTCAGATGGTCAGCTTTTTGCAATTGCAGCAGGGCGATATCGCTTTGGTCATCACTGCCGACCAGCTTGGCCTCAAACTCACGCCCGTCATTAAGCTGAACGCTGATTTTCTCTGCCTGCTTAACGACGTGATTATTGGTCAGGACATAGCCCTTGGTGGCGTCAATAATGACCCCAGAGCCGAGGCCTTCGAAAGGCTGTGGGGTCTCGTTCGGGGCGTCTTCACCAAGATATTTCTTCAGTTCATCCGGCACCTGGCCCACTTCGGCAGGCGTGGCCGTGCCGGAAACCTTCACGCTCACCACCGCTGGCAGGACTTTCTCCAGCATCGGGGCCAGGCTCGGGATCTGCGTCTGACCCGGGATCTGAGCAGGCAGAGAAGCAGACACCGGCGCGACGACGCCAAGAGATAACCCAACACTTAACGCTAACGCACTTAATAATAAGGTTTGTTTCTTCATTGATGCTGGCTCTCATAACCTGAGGAATGTAAGGAAAATACGCCCTTAAACAGCCCGATGTTATTGAATTTTCGGACGTCTAACAATGAGGTTGATGATTAAATAATAGCTGGGTCAGGCGGGAAGTGACGGGCGCAGTGGTTGCGCCCGTAAAAAAGAGGGATTAATCGCGTTTTGCACCACTGCGCAGCAGGCCGGACGCGCCATCGGAATAGTCGCGTGGCATCTGGACAGGCGCTTGATCGTTACCCGCTTCGGATTCAGCCAGACGGTTGCGGAACGGATTTTCTTCAGCGCTCATTTCCGGCAGCAGGCTGCTGGAGCTTTTCGCCATGTGTTGATACAGCTGGCGGTAATCGTGGGCCATATTGTCGAGCAGCTCGGCGCTGCGGGCAAAGTGGCTGACCAGTTCTTCACGATACTCGTCGAGCTCTGCTTTGTTTTTTTCCAGTTCGTACTGCAGGGCCTGCTGTTGACGTAATTTGCGGTTCCCAAATCGCATAGCGACGGCGCCAATGATGAGACCGACAACTAAACCAATTAGCGCGTATTCCCAGGTCATGAACTTCTCCCGTTGTTTTGTGGTTCCGTAGGGTGGCAATAAGGCTGCTCGCCTGCGCCCGATATTGCCACTATAACCGCTATTCCCTTAGAAGTGGAATCCTGGCGTGTCATCGCGTACTGTAGAACGGCCTTTTTTTCGACAACCGTGAACTGCTGCACGTTGCTTTTCAGGAAATAACAATAGCTTATGCAAAGCATGACCCCCACATCGCGATATCTCCAGGCCCTTAAAGAGGGCACTCACCAGCCCGATGACGTCCAGGGTGAGGCTGTGTCCCGGCTGGACAGCATCTATCAGGAATTGGTTAACTCTCCGGCAGCAGCCGCGCCCGCCAGCGGCGGCCTGCGGGCTAAATTCGGTAAACTGCTGGGCAAGCGTGAATCGACGAGCAGCGCACCGGTTCGCGGCTTATATATGTGGGGCGGCGTTGGGCGGGGGAAAACCTGGCTGATGGACATGTTCTATCTGAGCCTGCCGGGGGAGCGTAAGCAGCGTCTGCACTTTCATCGCTTTATGCTGCGCGTACACGAAGAGCTGACGGCCTTGCAGGGCCACAGCGATCCGCTGGAAATCGTCGCCGACCGGTTCAAATCTGAAACCGACGTGCTGTGCTTTGATGAATTTTTTGTCTCCGATATTACCGATGCCATGCTGCTCGGCGGCCTGATGAAAGCGCTGTTCGCCCGTGGGATAACTCTGGTAGCGACCTCTAACATCCCACCAGATGAGCTGTACCGCAACGGCCTCCAGCGCGCCCGCTTCATCCCGGCCATCGAGGCGATAAAAGAACACTGCGATATCATGAATGTGGATGCAGGCATTGATTACCGGCTGCGCACGTTGACCCAGGCGCATCTGTGGCTCTCACCGCTCACTGATGAAACGCGTCAACAGATGGACACGCTGTGGCTGGCGTTGGCGGGAACGAAACGCGAAACTGCCCCTGTGCTGGAAATCAATCATCGCCCGTTAGCCACGATGGGGGCCGACAATCAGACCCTGGCCGTCTCCTTCGAGACGCTGTGTGTGGATGCGCGCAGCCAGCATGATTACATCGCGCTGTCCCGACTGTTCCACACCGTGATGCTGTTTGACGTGCCGGTGATGACAGGGCTGATGGAAAGTGAAGCCCGCCGTTTTATTGCGCTGGTGGATGAGTTTTACGAGCGCCATGTAAAACTGGTGGTCAGCGCCGCCGTGCCGCTGTACACAATTTATCAGGGCGAACGCCTGAAATTTGAGTTCCAGCGCTGTCTTTCCCGTCTGCAGGAGATGCAAAGCGAAGAGTATCTCAAGCGTGAACACCTGGCGGGCTAAAAACCCGCTTCAAATCATAAAAAGGGGTCGATCTTTGAGGTCGACTTCTCTATAATCTTGCGACCCCACGTTACAACCAAAGTTTTTTTCCCAAAACTTTTGTCGTGCCGGCATAGGCTATTCGAAGGGGTAGGTTTGCTGGACAATGTCGTGTGAACCTCAACTTTTAAACGTTTGGGCGTTCACCAACGTGTAACTATTTATTGGGTAAGCTTTTAATGAAAACTTTTACAGCTAAACCAGAAACCGTACAGCGCGACTGGTATGTTGTTGACGCGACCGGTAAGACTCTGGGTCGTCTGGCTTCCGAACTGGCTCGTCGCCTGCGCGGTAAGCACAAAGCGGAATACACCCCGCACGTGGATACCGGTGATTACATCATCGTTCTGAATGCAGAAAAAGTTGCTGTAACCGGCAACAAGCGTGAAGACAAAGTGTATTACCATCACACCGGCCACATCGGCGGTATTAAAGAAGCGACCTTTGAAGAGATGATTGCCCGCCGTCCTGAGCGTGTAATTGAAATCGCGGTTAAAGGCATGCTGCCAAAAGGCCCGCTGGGTCGTGCTATGTACCGTAAACTGAAAGTTTACGCGGGTAACGAGCACAACCACGCGGCACAGCAACCGCAAGTTCTGGACATCTAATCGGGATTATGGCAATGGCTGAAAATCAATACTACGGCACTGGTCGCCGCAAAAGTTCCGCAGCACGCGTGTTTATCAAACCGGGCAGCGGCAAAATCGTTATCAACCAACGTTCTCTGGAACAGTACTTCGGTCGTGAAACTGCCCGCATGGTAGTTCGTCAGCCGCTGGAACTGGTCGACATGGTTGAGAAATTCGATCTCTACATCACTGTTAAAGGTGGTGGTACTTCTGGTCAGGCTGGTGCGATCCGTCACGGTATCACCCGCGCTCTGATGGAGTACGACGAGTCCCTGCGTGGCGAACTGCGTAAAGCTGGTTTCGTTACTCGTGATGCTCGTGAAGTTGAACGTAAGAAAGTCGGCCTGCGTAAAGCACGTCGTCGTCCTCAGTTCTCCAAACGTTAATTGGTTTCTGCTTCGGCAGAACAATTGGCGAAAAAACCCGCTTCGGCGGGTTTTTTTATGGATAAAATGGGCGTTATCCACAATCCTTCTCTCTCTTTTCACTCCTTTTTCAGCATTTCCAGAATCGGCTCACCACAAACCCCGCAAAATCTGGTAAACTATCATCCAATTTTCTGCCCAAATGCGGGCGATTGTTCATTTTTTGTTTGTTTTGTTTTTGAACAGGAATGTCGTTCGACGCTTAGCGGGCTCTACAACTGACCGGTCACAATATCGTGGCAGGTAGCAGTAAAAAAATTCTGAATATACCTGGAGGTTTTCATGGCTGTCGCTGCCAACAAACGTTCGGTAATGACGCTGTTTTCTGGTCCTACTGACATCTATAGCCATCAGGTCCGCATTGTGCTGGCCGAAAAAGGTGTCAGCTTTGAGATTGAGCACGTGGAAAAGGACAATCCACCTCAGGATCTGATTGACCTCAACCCGAATCAAAGCGTCCCGACACTGGTGGATCGCGAGCTGACCTTATGGGAATCTCGCATCATTATGGAATACCTGGATGAGCGTTTCCCTCATCCGCCGCTGATGCCGGTTTATCCGGTGGCTCGCGGTGAAAGCCGTCTGTACATGCAGCGTATCGAGAAAGACTGGTATACGCTGATGCATACCGTCCAGACCGGTTCTGCGGCGCAGGCTGATGCAGCCCGCAAACAGCTGCGTGAAGAACTGTTGGCCATTGCGCCAGTCTTCACTCAGAAGCCGTACTTCCTGAGCGACGAGTTCAGCCTGGTCGATTGCTATCTGGCACCGCTGCTGTGGCGTCTGCCGGTAATGGGCATCGAACTGGTCGGTGCCGGTTCCAAAGAGATGAAAGCGTATATGACTCGCGTCTTCGAACGTGATTCATTCCTCGCTTCCTTAACTGAACCCGAGCGTGAAATGCGCCTCGGTCGGGGCTAATTGAATGGATGTGTCTCAGCTGACACCTCGTCGTCCTTATCTGCTGCGGGCATTCTATGAATGGCTGCTGGATAACCAGCTGACTCCGCATTTGGTAGTGGACGTAACCTTGCCTGGCGTTCGTGTTCCGATGGAATACGCGCGTGACGGGCAAATCGTTCTGAACATTGCGCCGCGTGCGGTAGGCAATCTGGAGCTGTCGAACGACGACGTGCGTTTTAATGCGCGCTTCGGCGGGGTGCCGCGTCAGGTTGAAGTCCCTCTGGCTGCGGTGCTGGCTATCTACGCGCGTGAAAATGGCGCAGGTACCATGTTCGAACCTGAAGCGGCGTACGATGAAGACGTGACAAACGTCAACGACGACGCCGGTATCGGGGCTGAAAACGAAACCGTGATGTCGGTCATCGATGGCGATAAGCCTGACAGCGATGACGACAACAGTCCCGACGATACGCCGCCACCACGCGGTGGCCGTCCGGCACTTCGCGTAGTGAAGTAATCCGTTATCCAACAGGCCCTTTCGGGCCTGTTTTGTTATCTGCCCTCGCTTTCGCCAGCCCCAAAATCCTGTGTTACTCTATGGATCCGTTGTCACTTACTGTCACCTGGCCCGAATAACCGCTATGAACGCATTTGAACCTCAGGAAGAAGAGACTTCAGAAACGATTGGCCGCAGCCTGGGCCGCCGTCCACTGGCGCGCAAAAAGTTGTCGGAGATGGTGGAAGAAGAGCTTGAGCAGATGATCCGCCGCCGCGAATTTGCGGAAGGGGAGCAGTTACCGTCCGAGCGTGAGCTGATGACGTTCTTTAACGTCGGTCGTCCTTCAGTGCGTGAAGCCCTGGCGGCGCTCAAGCGTAAAGGCCTGGTACAAATCAACAATGGCGAGCGCGCCCGCGTCTCACGTCCTTCTGCCGATACCATCATCAGCGAACTGTCCGGCATGGCGAAAGATTTCCTCGCCCATCCTGGCGGCATCGCCCATTTCGAACAGCTACGCCTGTTTTTTGAATCCAGCCTGGTGCGCTACGCCGCAGAAAACGCCAGCGATGAGCAAATCGAACGGTTGACCAAAGCGCTGGAGATCAACAGCCAGTCGCTGGATGATAACGCCTTGTTCATCCGATCTGACGTGGATTTTCATCGCGTGTTAGCGGAGATCCCCGGCAATCCAATCTTCATGGCGATTCACGTCGCGCTGCTGGACTGGCTGATCGCCGCCCGCCCTAAAGTGGCCGATAAAGAACTGTATCAGCACAATAGCGTTAGCTATCAGCAGCACATCGCTATCGTGGAGGCGATTCGCCGTCGCAGCCCCGAGGAAGCCGATCGTGCCCTGCAGACGCACCTCAACAGCGTTTCCGCGACCTGGCACGCCTTCGGGCAAACCCAAAAGAAGAAATAACCGTCCGATCATAACGATCGTTTAGTGAAGCAGATCGCAAGATAAGCTTTCCGTATTAGGCTGGCGCATAAATGAGCTGGTATAACAGGTATAAAGGTATATCGTTAATGTTACATCACTCATCTGAGAGGTTCGTATGTCAGCCAATTTACGTGGGGTTATGGCCGCGCTGTTAACCCCGTTTACTCGCCAGCAGCAGCTGGATGAGCACAGCCTGCGTCGTCTGGTGCGCTTTAATATTGCGCAGGGGATAGACGGGCTTTATGTCGGGGGCTCCACCGGGGAGGCGTTTGTCCAGACCTCAGCAGAGCGCCAGCAGGTGCTGGAAATCGTGGCAGAAGAGGCAAAGGGGCAGATAACGCTGATTGCCCACGTCGGCTGCGTCAGCACCGTCGAAAGTCAGTCCCTGGCGCAGGCGGCAAAAGGTTATGGTTATGATGCGGTGTCGGCAGTGACGCCGTTCTACTACCCGTTCAGCTTCGATGAACATTGTGATCACTACCGGGCCATTATTGACGCTTCTGAAGGGTTGCCGATGGTGGTCTACAACATTCCGGCACTCAGTGGGGTGAAGTTAAGTCTGGATCAGATCAACACCCTGGTGACGTTACCGGGCGTCGGCGCGCTGAAACAGACCTCTGGCGATCTGTATCAGATGGAGCAGATCCGCCGGGCTCATCCGGATCTGGTGCTCTATAACGGTTACGACGAAATTTTTGCCTCCGGCCTGATGTCAGGTGCCGACGGCGGGATCGGCAGTACTTACAACATCATGGGCTGGCGCTATCAGAACATCGTCAGCGCGCTGAAGGCGGGAGACCTCCAACAGGCGCAGCGCCTGCAGAGCGAATGTAACAAGGTTATCGACCTGCTTATTCAGACCGGCGTTTTCCGTGGACTGAAAACGGTGCTGCACTACATGGACGTCGTGGATGTGCCACTGTGCCGGAAGCCTTTTGCCCCGGTTGATGAGAAATTCCTGCCCGCGCTGAAGGCGTTGGCCAGTGAGCTGCAGCGGGAGATGGCTCAGCAGCGCTGATCTGTTGCCCGGTGATGCCGGGCAAAACCTAACGAAAACAGCGTGGGCATAGCCCAGCGCGGGAGAGTGACATGAGTATGACTACCCAAAGCATCCCGTGGTATCGCCATCTCGATCGGGCGCAGTGGCGGGCATTTTCCGCCGCCTGGCTCGGTTATTTGCTGGATGGCTTCGATTTTGTGCTGATGGCGCTGGTACTCACCGAAGTGCAAAGCGAATTTGGTCTGACGACTGTCCAGGCTGCAAGCCTGATCTCTGCGGCCTTCATCTCCCGCTGGTTTGGCGGCCTGATGCTGGGCGCGATGGGCGATCGCTATGGCCGACGGCTGGCGATGGTCACCAGCATTGTATTGTTCTCGGTCGGCACGCTGGCCTGCGGTTTAGCGCCAGGGTTTACCACGCTGTTTATTGCCCGTCTGGTGATTGGGATGGGGATGGCGGGGGAATACGGTTCCAGCGCAACCTACGTGATTGAGAGCTGGCCGAAGCATATGCGCAACAAGGCCAGTGGCTTCTTGATTTCCGGCTTCTCCGTGGGCGCCGTGGTGGCCGCGCAGGTCTACAGTCTGGTGGTGCCTGTCTGGGGCTGGCGTGCACTGTTTTTGCTCGGTATTTTCCCGATTGTCTTTGCTCTGTGGCTGCGCAAAAACATTCCCGAAGCGGAAGACTGGAAGCAAAAACATGCCGGGAAAGCGCCCGTCCGCACGATGGTCGACATCCTGTATCGCGGCGATCATCGGGTTCTCAACATTTTCCTCACCATGGTGGCCGCGACCGCGCTGTGGTTCTGTTTCTCCGGCGAACTGCGTAACGCCGGGATGATCCTGGGCTTGGGTCTGCTTAGCGCCATCATTTTTGTCAGCTTTATGGTGCAAAGCAGCGGCAAGCGCTGGCCCACCGGAGTGATGTTGATGGTGGTGGTGCTGTTCGCGTTCCTGTACTCATGGCCGATTCAGGCGCTGCTGCCGACCTATCTGAAAACCGACCTGGCCTACGATCACTCCACCGTTGCCCGGGTGCTGTTCTTCAGCGGGTTTGGTGCGGCGGTGGGCTGCTGCGTCGGCGGTTTCCTTGGCGATTGGCTCGGCACCCGTAAAGCCTATGTCTGGAGCCTGCTGGCCTCACAATTGCTGATTATTCCTGTGTTTGCGATCGGCGGCACCAACGTCTGGGTCCTTGGCCTGTTACTCTTTTTCCAGCAGATGTTAGGGCAGGGGATCTCTGGGATCTTACCGAAACTGATCGGTGGCTACTTCGATACCGATCAACGTGCAGCAGGCTTGGGCTTCACTTATAACGTCGGGGCGCTCGGCGGTGCGATAGCCCCGGTGATCGGCGCGCTGATCGCACAAAAGCTGGATCTGGGCACCGCACTGGGATCGCTTTCTTTCGGGCTGACGTTTGTGGTCATCCTGCTGATCGGCCTCGACATGCCCACTCGCGTTCAGCGCTGGATCCGTCCGGAAGCGCTACGTACGCATGATGCGATTGACGGAAAACCGTTCAGCGGGGCCGTTCCGCTGCGTGGTGAAAAAAGCAGTCTGATTAAAAACTAGGGAGACAGAATGTCGGTACTTGAACAACTTGATGCGGCGATCCACGCCAACGGCGGGCTGATCGTGTCCTGCCAGCCGGTGCCGGAGAGCCCGCTGGATAAACCTGACATTGTCGCCGCGATGGCGCTGGCGGCAGAGCAGGCGGGCGCGGTGGCGCTCCGGATCGAAGGGATCGAAAACCTGAAGGCGACCTCTGCGCAGGTGACGATCCCGATCATTGGCATCATCAAGCGCGACTTACCCGATTCGCCGGTGCGGATCACGCCCTTCCTCGACGATGTGGATGCGCTCGCTGCGGCAGGGGCCAGCATTATTGCTTTTGATGGTACGGACAGGGCCCGACCCGCATCGGTAAACGCATTGCTGGAACGCATTCACGCTCACCACCTGCTGGCGATGGCTGACTGCTCCTCTGTTGAAGACGGATTGTATTGTCATCGCGCTGGGGCAGAGATTATTGGTTCAACCCTGTCGGGCTATCTGGGTGGCCCGGTGCCAGTGGAACCTGACTTTGCGCTGGTCGCCGCGCTCAGCGAGGCTGGGTGTCGGGTGATTGCGGAAGGGCGTTATAACGCGCCGGAACTGGCCGCACAGGCGATGCAGCATGGGGCGTGGGCAGTCACGGTGGGGTCGGCAATCACCCGGCTGGAGCACATCTGCCAGTGGTATCGCGACGCGCTGCACGGGGTCAGGCAATGACTACCCTCGCGGTAGATATCGGCGGGACTAAACTCGCGGCGGCGATTATCGACGACGATTTTCGCCTGCTGGAGCGGCATGAATGCCCCACGCCCGCCAGCCAATCGCCGCAGGCGCTTACCGCCAGTCTGGAGGCATTGCTTTCGCCCCTGGCGAAACGGGTGCAGCGGGTAGCGGTGGCCTCTACCGGGATCATCCATCAGGGCGTGTTAACCGCCGTCAATCCGGCCAATCTTGGCGGGCTGGCGCAGTTTCCGCTGCAGGAGACAGTGTCGCGTATCACCGGTTTGCCGTGTCTGGTGCTGAATGATGCCCAGGCGGCGGCCTGGGCGGAATATCAGGCGCTGAACGAGAGCGTTGCGGAGATGGCGTTCATCACCGTGTCAACGGGCGTTGGCGGTGGGCTGGTCAGCCAGGGGCGGCTGTTGACGGGGGCCGGTGGGCTGGCCGGGCATTTTGGCCATACGCTGGCGGATCCGGATGGGCCACGCTGTGGCTGTGGGCGCATCGGGTGCGTGGAGGCGATAGCGTCCGGACGCGGAATTGCCGCCGCCGCGCAGGGCGAGCTTTACGGTCTTGATGCCAAAGCCATCTTCGCCAGAGCGAAGGCGGGTGACGCGCAGGCGCAAGAGCTGGTACAGCGTTCCGCACGGATACTGGCCAGGTTGATTGCGGATGTCAAAGCGGTGACCGACTGCCAGTGCGTGGTGATAGGCGGCAGCGTTGGGCTGGCGGAGGGGTATTTAGCGCAGGTGGAAGCGTTTTTAGCGCAGGAACCGAAGGCGTATCAGGTGACGCTGAAAGCCGCCCATTATCGACACGATGCCGGACTGCTGGGCGCGGCGATGCAAGCTCTGCAATAAAAAAGGTTCATCGCGGTTAAGCGTGAACCAATAGAAAACGGCGGTAAAAGTGGTTAGTTTTGTATTCGCCAAAACACTAACCAGCCACT
>NZ_JBIGIN010000056.1:0-15413 GCF_043558715.1 Scandinavium sp. M-37 | reverse complement strand
ATATAACGGCGGATTATCCCCCAACGAATCGGAAAATCGATACTGGAAAAACTCTAAAGTGGTGGCCAGTTTTTGTTGACCACTACACACAATATCGCCGCTAAGGTGTCCCCAGGTATCGTTGATTGATTTGAAATTATCGATATCGACCATCGACAGGGCAAAAGGCTGATTGTCGTTTATTAGCGCGGCTACTTCTGAGTCAAACGCCCTGCGGTTTTTGCAGCCGGTCAGGGCATCAACTGTCGCCTGTCGCACATACGTCAATTCACGTTCTTTGTTAGAGATAATGGCCTTGCTGAGGGTCGCCTCAAGTTTGGGGGCCTGTTTGATATCGCCTGTATTGATTGCATTAATAATGTTCATCAGCACTGTCCGGGAAGCGTGCCACAGATAGAGACCGAAGAGCACAATCAGAATTGCCGCCAGAGCGAAGCCCCACACTACCGTGAGGGTTTCATGGCGAATCAGTGCGCTGAGTGTGGTGTCGGAGACCTGCAAGATCACGAACCAATCCGGATTGGCAAAAGAGTAATAGTAAACCCAGGCGTCATGTTGTTTGTCATAAACCACGCCTTCGCCATTGGTCATCTTTTTCATCAGCGAGGGGGCGATGAGTGTCTTTAAAATTTGGCTGGTATGAGGATGAAGAACGGCCTGGCCTGCCCGGTTGACGACAAAATAAGTGCCTTGTATTGGGGACTGCATCTGACGCAGGGTCGTACTCATGGCCGACAGATCCAGATGGAAAGCCAGCGTCCCTTTTAGCGTTCCCTCAGGAGAGACCACCGGGCGATATAAAGCAATGGTCTGCTCGTGAGTAAAAAAATCCTTATACGCTTCGGTGTAACGGCTGTACGTGCTGGAATCTGCCTGATGAGCGAACCAGGGGCGAGTACGCGGATCAAAAATCCCTACGGGTTTATCTTTGGCTGCCTGCGGGGCTCGCAGGTAGTGGCCTTCATCATCCGCGATGGAGATGGAAGAAACCCTCGGCAGAAGGACCAGTAATTGCATCAACCGTTCTAGCCCGCCGCGGGGATCAATATTCACTGTATTATTGAGTTCATTGTTACGGGCGTAGAAACGGGCGGCCCGATCGAGGACATGATCATTTTCATCCAGCAGGGATGAGGTGTAATTCACCGCCAAGTTACGGGTGAAGTTACGGTTAATCTCATGATAAGAATCCACAATATCTCTGCGTTGGTTCAAGATCACCAGTGCCGCAATGAGGATAAAACCGACCAGGAGCCCAGCAAAACTCACCAGTATTGGGCGAGTAAAGGATAGTTTTCTACTAAGGATATTCATTTCTCAGGACGCCTTCCCTCAGGCGAATAGCAAAAGTATGTTAGTCAGGAACAGGGTAATGCCAATTCATTCATATGATGAATTATACGTGACATTGGGTGATGAGGGCAGGGCGGGAGAGGAAGGAATGACCGCCCTGGTCAACAATCCATGCTGACCCGAGCAGCGTAGGGTGCGCCAGATTCTCCGGCAACACCCAAATAAGCACCCTGCGAGGCAGCTTCAGGGACTTATTCAACATGCTGCAAGCGTTGCCTGATTATTGCGAGTTGCGCCCCAACCAGCTGTCCCAATCTTTCCATACGGGCTGTAAACCGCTTGCGATCAACGCCTGAGCCACTTCTTGCGGACGACGTCCGTCGTGTGGGGCGAATTGCTCCAGTTCTGGATGATTATCGGCATACCCGCCGGGCTGGGTTTTCGAAAAGGCGCTGACGTTATTAATTGCTATGGGGATCACCCGATCGCGAAACTGCGGTGATTCGCGGGTCGACAGCGACAGCTCACTGTCTGGCGACAACAGCCGGAACGCGCACAGCGCCTGTACCAGCTGGCGCTCATCCATTAACGATGCAGGCGTAATGCCGCCGGTACAGGGCCGCAGTCGGGGAAACGAAATCGAATAACGGCTTTGCCAGTAATGTTGCTGCAGCCAGAGCAGATGCTCGGCCACCATGTAACAATCCACCCGCCAGCTGTCCGATAAGCCAATCAGCGCTCCAAGACCGATTTTATCGATTCCGGCGTTGCCTAACCGGTCCGGCGTTTCCAGCCGCCAGAAAAAGTCCTGTTTATTGCCCTTCAGGTGATGGCGGGCGTAAACCGCTGGATGGTAGGTTTCCTGATACACCATCACCCCGTCCAGCCCCAGCGTTTTCAGCTCCGCGTACTCGGCCTGTGATAAGGGCTGAACCTCCATCTGCAAGGAGGCAAACTGGCGGCGAATGTCTGGCAGATGGCGGCGAAAATAGTCCATCCCCACTTTGGTCTGATGCTCGCCAGTGACCAGCAGCAAATGCTCAAAGCCTAAGGCGCGAATCGCCTCGCATTCGCGGCTGATTTCCTGTGCATCCAGCGTCTTACGCTTGATGCGATTGCTCATCGAAAAGCCGCAGTAGGTACAATCGTTCGCACACAGATTCGACAAATACAGCGGGACGTAAAAGCTGACGGTATTGCCAAAGCGCTGACGGGTCAGCTGCTGCGCCCGCTGGGCCAATGGCTCAAGATAGGCTTCTGCGGCAGGGGAGAGTAACGCCATAAAATCGTCACGGCTGGGCTGGCGGGCGGTGAGCGCGCGCTCGACATCGGCAGCCGTTTTACTGTGGATCCGCAGGCGGATGTCGTCCCAGTTAAGTTGCTTCCAGCGTTCGGTGAAGGTAGCCATTACAACGCCTCCAGAAAACCAGTCAGCGGGCTGGTGGCCAGAGCCAGTCGGCTTTTCGCGCCCGGCCCGGCCTGACGAGCCAGTAAACCCGCCTCAACGGCAAGGCGAAACGCGGTGGCCATTCGCACCGGCTCGTCGGCCACCGCAATGGCGGTGTTAACCAGCACCGCATCGGCCCCCATTTCCAGCGCCTGCGCGGCGTGACTCGGTACCCCGATGCCCGCATCGACCACCACTGGCACCGTCGCCTGGGCGATAATGATCTCCAGCATCGCCCGGGTTTCCAGGCCCTGATTTGAGCCAATCGGCGCGCCTAACGGCATCACCGCCGCGCAGCCCGCCTCTTCAAGCCGTTTGCACAACACCGGATCGGCACCGCAGTAAGGCAGCACCACGAATCCCTCTTTCACCAGCTGTTCTGCGGCTTTCAGCGTTTCGATAGGATCCGGTAGCAGCCAGCGTGCGTCGGGATGAATTTCCAGTTTGAGCCAGTGGGTACCCAATGCTTCCCGTGCCAGACGGGCGGCAAACACGGCTTCTTCTGCTGTTTTTGCCCCCGAGGTGTTGGGCAGCAGCGAAACACCCGCCTCCAGAAGGGGTTGAAGAATAGCGTCATTACGCTGGCGTAAATCAATGCGTTTCATGGCCAGGGTGACCAGTTGGCTGCCTGAGGCGCGAATGGCATCGATCATCAGTTCCGGTGTGGCAAATTTGCCCGTGCCGGTGAACAGATGTGACTCAAAGGTTTTATCAGCAATACGTAACATGTCAGCCTCCGGCAATAACCTGAAAAAGCAGGAGCGCATCGCCTTCCTGCAAACTGTGATTCGCCCATCGTGTGCGCGGCAAAATCTGCTGATTGAGCGCCAGTGCTACACCGGGGTTATCCTGTTCAAGCCGTGACAATAGGGCCGCGACGGTCAACCCGGCTTCGCATTCGATGCGTTGCTCGTTAACGAGAACGTTCATATGCACCTCCGCAAACCGGGCAATCGGGTGAACGCGTGCGGGTCAGCGATCGCCAGTTGCCTGAGCGGGCATCGAACAGGCGTAATACATCCTGCGCGATCTCCATGCCGGTCAGCCATTTGATGGCTTCTAACGCCTGCAAAGTGCCCATCACGCCCACTACCGGGCCGACAATGCCAGCGGTTCGGCAGTTACGCGCGGGTTCCTGTTCATCGGGCCACAGGCAGCGGTAGCAGCCGTAGGTTAACGGCGGGGCGATAACCATCAGTTGCCCGCCGAAGCCGACGGCGCTGGCGGTGATTAGCGGTGTGCCATGTGCGACACAGGCGGCGTTAATCGTCTGGCGGCTCGCCATGGTATCGGTGCAGTCGAGCACCACATCCGCCTGCTGAACCTGCTGGTGGAGCACTTCCCCGCAAAGATGCTGATTGAGCGCGATAAGCTGAATATCCGGGTTGCGTTGTGACAACCGGCGTTGCGTCACTTCCGCTTTCGGGCGGTTGATGTCCGTCTCGGTAAACAGGATTTGCCGCTGTAAGTTGCTGATGTGCACCGTATCGTCATCGGCCAGCACCAGCGTGCCGATCCCCGCCCCGGCCAGATACAGCGCCGCTGGAGAACCCAGCCCGCCGAGGCCAACGATCAGTACCCGGCTGGCGAGCAGTTTTTTTTGACCGTCGACGGCGATATCCTCGAGCAGGATCTGGCGGCTGTAGCGCATGAAATCACGATCGTTCATCGCCCGCCCCCGCCATCTCCAGTAGCTGTGCGGTAGCCATGTGCCAGTCTGGCGCCTGGGTTATGGCGCTCACTACCGCAATGCTGCCCACTCCGGTCGCCAGTACAGCTGGGGCGCGATCGAGGCTGATGCCGCCAATCGCCACCGTGGGATAATTTTTCAGCCGGGCAATATGTGCCGCAAGCTGCGCTAATCCCTGTGGGGAGGACGGCATCTGTTTGGTCTGCGTGGGGAACACGTGACCCAGCGCGATGTACGACGGCTTCACCGCCAGCGCCACGTCAATTTCCATATCGTCATGCGTCGAAACGCCGAGCCGCAGCCCGGCCTGGCGAATGGCATCCAAATCCGTGGTTTCCAGGTCCTCCTGACCCAGATGCACGCCGTAGGCCTGATGCTTAATAGCCAATTGCCAGTAGTCATTGATAAACAGCCGGGCGCGATAGCGGCGACCCAGCACAATGGCGGCAGTAACCTCGGCTTCCACCTCATCATCGGTCTTATCCTTGATGCGTAACTGAATGGTTCGCACGCCCGCCTCCAGTAGATGGGCTATCCATTCCACGCTGTCGACGACCGGATACAGGCCGAGGCGATACGGCACCGCCGGGAAATCAGGCTGATACATCAGACTTCCTCCTTGCGCAGATAGATTTCACCGCCTTTGGCGCGGAAGTTTTCTGACATATCGGCCATGCCCACTTCGATAGTCTGGGTTGCCGCATAGTCACGTACTTCCTGGGAAATTTTCATTGAGCAGAACTTCGGCCCGCACATCGAACAGAAGTGCGCGACTTTGCCGGATTCCTGCGGCAGGGTTTCATCGTGATAGGCGCGGGCGGTGAACGGATCCAGCGCCAGATTAAACTGGTCTTCCCAGCGGAATTCGAAGCGTGCCTTCGACATGGCATTATCGCGGATTTGTGCCCCCGGATGGCCTTTTGCCAGGTCTGCGGCGTGGGCGGCAATTTTGTAGGTAATCAGTCCCTGCTTAACGTCCTCTTTGTTCGGCAGGCCAAGGTGCTCTTTTGGCGTGACGTAGCACAGCATCGCGCAGCCGAACCAGCCAATCATCGCCGCGCCAATGCCGGAGGTGAAATGGTCGTAGCCTGGCGCAATATCAGTGGTCAACGGCCCGAGGGTGTAAAACGGCGCTTCGTGGCAATGCTCCAGTTGTTCCGTCATGTTGCGGCGGATCATCTGCATCGGCACATGACCCGGGCCTTCAATCATTACCTGCACATCATATTCCCAGGCAATCTTGGTCAGTTCGCCGAGGGTATGCAGTTCAGCAAATTGCGCTTCGTCGTTTGCATCCTGAATCGAACCCGGACGCAGGCCATCGCCCAAGGAAAGAGATACGTCGTAGGCGGCGCAGATCTCGCAGATTTCACGGAAATGCTGATACAGGAAATTTTCCTGATGATGCGACAGGCACCATTTCGCCATGATGGAACCGCCGCGTGAAACGATGCCGGTCAGGCGTTTGGCGGTCATCGGCACATAGCGCAGCAGCACGCCAGCGTGAATGGTGAAGTAGTCGACGCCCTGTTCCGCCTGCTCCAGCAGGGTGTCGCGGAAGGCTTCCCACGTCAGATCTTCGGCGATGCCATTGACCTTCTCCAGCGCCTGATAAATGGGCACCGTACCAATCGGCACCGGGCTGTTACGCAGGATCCATTCCCGGGTTTCGTGGATGTAGCGGCCGGTAGACAAATCCATCACCGTATCCGCTCCCCAGCGCGTGGACCACACCAGTTTTTCCACTTCTTCTTCGATAGACGACGTCACCGCCGAGTTACCGATGTTGGCGTTCACCTTCACCAGGAAATTCCGCCCGATGATCATCGGCTCGGATTCCGGGTGGTTGATATTGGCCGGAATAATCGCGCGTCCGGCGGCGACTTCATCGCGCA
Source organism: Scandinavium sp. M-37 (assembly GCF_043558715.1). Classification (NCBI taxonomy): domain Bacteria; kingdom Pseudomonadati; phylum Pseudomonadota; class Gammaproteobacteria; order Enterobacterales; family Enterobacteriaceae; genus Scandinavium; species Scandinavium sp. M-37. Next base: position 9,088 of record NZ_JBIGIN010000056.1, on the reverse strand, counting down.
CGAACTCCGGGGTGATATTGTCGGGCAGGCTCGCGCCAAACCCTTCGCCTGGGTGCTGGTGGCGAAGTACATCGCCACGAATGCGCTCGCGCCCCATGTTTTCGCGAATGGCAATGAACTCCATTTCAGGGGTCACGATCCCCTGGCGGGCGTAATGCAGCTGCGTCACGCATTTACCGGCGATGGCGCGTTTGGGTGTCAGCAGGCCGGTAAAGCGCAGTTCGTCGAGGCCGTCATCGGCCAGCCGTTCCCGGGTGTAAGCCGAACTGCGCGCGTCCAGCGGCTCGCTGTCATGACGCGCCTCAATCCAGGGCTGACGCAGTTTGGCCAGGCCCTGCTGAACGTTGATGACAATATCTGGATCGCCGTAGGGACCGGAGGTGTCATACACCGGCACGGCTTCGTTGGGTTCGAACTGAGGCGTGTCTTTGCTGCCGCCAATGAGCGTCGGGCTAAGCTGAATTTCACGCATCGGGACGCGGATATCATCGCGCGAACCAGCGAGATAAATCCGTTTCGAGTTAGGGAAGGCCGTGCCTTCGAGGGTGTCGATAAAGTGTTGGGCATGTGCACGCTGTTCGCGGCGGGAGAGTTTGGTAGTAGACATAGCGCATTCCAGTATGTGAAAGAAATGGCTTGTCAGACGACGGATGAACGAAGAGATTACGCGCCCATTAGACGACGTAAAAATGTGTGACTCTTGTTCCCTTCGCAGGTACTAACCTGATCAGGTTCCGCGGATCCCGAATTAACGGTCTCAGCCCAAATGGGCACTCCGACAAGATACAACCCCGCCAGCGGCGAGGTGAAGAATGTAAATTACGCGTTAACGGTTAAGAACTCAAGCCGGGCGCGCAATCTGATTTTCATCATTGGCGCTGCCGTTCAGTTTGTTATCCATCGCCAGCGCAATCAGGCTGTCTTCCAGCGCAAATCGCGCCGCAAGTGCTTCGCCCAGGCTGGATAACGCCTGCTGAAACTCCATGCAATTATCATCATCAATGGCGGTTTCAAGGCTGGAATCGTAGAGACTCATGATTTGCTCGGTATTGCCTTCGAGCTGAGGATAGAGTTTTGTTGCCGCCAAAAGTGGGTTTTCACCTTCCAATTCGCCGACAATGCGTTCATAAATACTGAAATGACCGGCGGAGAGGTAATCCACCAGACGCTGACAAAAATCGTCGAGCGCTTTCTCGTTGAGGCGCATATACGATCCTTTGCCAGGCTTGATGCCAACCAGATTGTAATAGGCGACGAGCAACTGCTTGCGCACCTGTAGCCACTGATCGACAAGATGATGGCTGCCGCCAACGCGCTCTGTCAGGCTTTCTAACTGGTTTAGCATGATGGACTCCGCATGTGAAAGAGCGAAAACAGCTCACCCAAAAATGTAAAAGCACTGTTAACAAAGTGCCAGTGAAGCGAAGGTAGTGCAATAGATATGGATCGTATAATTGAAAAATTAGATTGTGGCTGGTGGATAGTCAGCCACGAACAGAAACTCTGGTTGCCCAACGGTGAATTGCCACATGGCGAAGCACACGCATTCGGTCTGGTGGGCCAGCATGCGATGCAGATTGGCGAATGGGAGGGCGATCCCGTTTGGCTTATCCAACAGGATAAGCGTCAGGAAATGGGCTCAGTGCGCCAGGTGCTGGACCAGGATGTTGGCCTGTTCCAGCTGGCGGGGCGTGGGGTGCAGCTGACTGAGTTTTACCGATCGCATAAATTCTGCGGCTATTGCGGTCACACCATGCATCCGAGCAAAACCGAATGGGCAATGCTGTGCAGCCACTGCCGGGAGCGCTATTACCCGCAAATTGCGCCGTGCATTATTGTCGCTATCCGCCGTGACGATTCCATTTTGCTGGCACAACACACGCGCCATCGTAATGGGGTGCATACCGTGCTGGCCGGTTTTGTCGAAGTCGGGGAAACCCTTGAACAGGCTGTGGCTCGCGAGGTGATGGAAGAGAGCAGCATCCGCGTCAAAAACCTGCGCTATGTGACCTCGCAGCCGTGGCCTTTCCCGCAGTCGCTGATGACCGCATTTATGGCGGATTACGACAGCGGCGAGATAGTCATCGACCCGAAAGAGTTACTGGAAGCCAACTGGTATCGCTACGACAACCTGCCTCTGCTGCCACCGCCGGGTACCGTCGCGCGTCGTTTAATTGAAGATACGGTGGCGATGTGTCGGGCAGAGTATGAGTGATGGTACACTGCTCGCATGACGCATAAAGGAACTGCCAACATGACCGAACTGAAGAACGATCGTTATCTGCGTGCGCTGCTGCGCCAGCCTGTTGATATCACCCCTGTCTGGATGATGAGACAAGCGGGCCGCTATTTGCCGGAATACAAGGCCACACGCGCTGAAGCCGGCGATTTTATGTCGCTGTGCAAAAACGCCGAGCTGGCTTGTGAAGTGACGTTACAGCCGCTGCGTCGTTATCCGCTGGATGCAGCGATCCTCTTCTCGGACATTCTGACAATCCCTGATGCGATGGGGCTGGGGCTCTATTTTGAGGCCGGTGAAGGCCCGCGTTTTACCTCGGTGCTGAAAACCAAGGCCGATATTGAAAAGCTGCCTGTTCCGGATCCAGAACAGGAACTGGGCTACGTGATGAACGCGGTGCGGACTATTCGCCGTGAACTGAAAGGCGAAGTGCCGCTGATCGGTTTCTCCGGCAGCCCGTGGACGCTGGCCACCTATATGGTGGAAGGCGGCAGCAGCAAAGCGTTTACCCTTATCAAAAAGATGATGTATGCCGATCCGCAGGCGCTGCATCTGTTGCTGGATAAACTGGCGAAGAGCGTCACCCTATATCTGAACGCGCAAATCCGTGCGGGCGCGCAGTCGGTGATGATTTTCGACACCTGGGGCGGGGTGCTGACCGGGCGCGATTATCAGCAGTTCTCGTTGTACTACATGCATAAAATTGTCGATGGCCTGCTGCGTGAAAACGAAGGTCGTCGTGTGCCGGTGACATTATTCACCAAAGGCGGCGGGCAGTGGCTGGAAGCGATGGCTGCAACCGGATGCGATGCGCTGGGTCTCGACTGGACCACCGACATTGGCGATGCGCGTCGTCGCGTGGGTGATAAAGTGGCGTTGCAGGGCAACATGGATCCGTCGATGCTGTATGCACAACCGGCACGTATCGAAGAAGAAGTGGCGTCTATTCTGGCCAGCTTTGGGCAGGGTGAAGGGCACGTCTTTAACCTGGGGCACGGCATTCATCAGGATGTCCCGCCGGAGCACGCGGGTGCATTTGTTGAAGCCGTGCACCGTTTGTCGGAACACTATCACCAGTAAGGATACGGCATGGATCTGAGCACTCTTCGGGAACAGCAACGGGCGTTAGCATCGTCAGTGATCCGCGAGGATCGCTTCAATGAAGATCCTCCGCAGTTGATCGCCGGGGCAGACGTCGGATTCGAGCAGGGCGGAGAAATCACCCGGGCGGCGATCGTCCTGCTGAGTTACCCGAGCCTGGAGCTGGTGGAATACCAGATAGCGCGTATTCCCACTACCATGCCTTACATCCCCGGATTCCTTTCTTTTCGTGAATATCCCGCGCTGCTGGCAGCGTGGGAGCAACTTTCCCGTAAACCCGATTTGCTTTTCGTCGATGGTCACGGAATTTCCCATCCGCGTCGCCTGGGCGTAGCCAGCCACTTTGGCCTGCTGGTGGACGTGCCCACCATTGGTGTCGCGAAAAAACGCCTTTGCGGTAAGTTTGATCCGCTGTCTCCTGAACCGGGCGCGCTGGCCCCGCTGATGGATAAAAGCGAGCAGCTGGGCTGGGTCTGGCGCAGCAAAGCGCGCTGTAATCCGCTGTTTATCGCCACCGGTCATCGCGTCAGTCAGGACACGGCTTTGGCCTGGGTTCAGCGCTGTACACAGGGTTACCGCCTGCCGGAACCGACGCGTTGGGCCGATGCGGTGGCTTCCGGACGACCGGCATTCCAGCGCTGGCAAGCAATTCAGCCCTGATTCAGGTAAACTGCGGCCAATTAACGCATTCGAGAACTCATCATGTTACAAAATCCGATTCATCTGCGCCTTGAGAAACTGGAAAGCTGGCAGCACGTGACCTTTATGGCTTGCCTGTGCGAGCGTATGTACCCGAATTACGCTGTGTTCTGTCAGCAGACAGAGTTTGCCGATGGGCAGATTTATCGCCGTATTCTCGATCTTATCTGGGAAAGCCTGACCGTGAAGGACGCTAAGGTGAACTTCGATAGCCAGCTCGAAAAGTTGGAAGAAGCGATCCCGGTGGCCGATGATTTCGATATGTACGGTGTTTATCCGGCGATCGATGCCTGCGTGGCGCTGAGCGAATTAGTGCATTCACGTCTGAGCGGTGAAACGCTCGAACATGCAATCGAAGTCAGTAAGTCTTCTATTACCACCGTAGCGATGCTGGAAATGACCCAGGCCGGTCGTGAAATGACGGATGAAGAGCTGAAAGCCAACCCGGCGGTAGAGCAGGAATGGGACATCCAGTGGGAAATATTCCGACTTCTGGCCGAGTGTGAAGAACGCGATATTGAACTGATAAAAGGGCTGCGCGCAGACCTCCGTGAGGCTGGCGAGAGCAATATTGGTATAATTTTTCAGCAATGAAGCCACAAAACGTGACATTCAGTCCGAATTGTCGTGCCTGAAGGCTTCACATCTGCCCCCCGTCTGGTCTACATTTGGAAGGCGAAAAAAAGTGGCTATCGGTGCGTGTATGCAGGAGAGTGCTTTTCAGGCATTTCCGTCGCACTCGATGCTTAGCAAGCGATAAACACATTGTAAGGATAACATATGAATAAGACTCAACTGATTGATGTAATTGCGGACAAGGCTGACCTGTCTAAAGCACAGGCTAAATCTGCCCTGGAATCCACCCTGGCTGCAATTACTGAGTCTCTGAAAGAAGGTGATGCTGTACAACTGGTTGGTTTCGGTACCTTCAAAGTTAACCACCGTGCTGAGCGTACTGGCCGCAACCCGCAGACCGGTAAAGAAATCAAAATCGCCGCAGCCAACGTGCCGGCATTTGTTTCTGGTAAAGCTCTGAAAGACGCTGTTAAGTAAGACCGCATGCCGGTGAACAGTTTTAACGAAGGGGCGGTTTCGCCCCTTTTGTCCATCATGCGCCGCTCGTTGCCGCTGGTGGGTGCGTTGTTGCTGTCCGCATGTAGTAGCCATTCTTCTCTGCCGCCGTTTACCGCCAGCGGATATGCAGACAACCAGGGCGCGGTGCGCATCTGGCGTAAAGATTCCGATAATGAAACTCATCTGCTCGCGGTATCCAGCCCGTGGCGCAGCGGAAATACCTCAACCAGCGAATACCGCTGGCAGGGTGAGACGCTCTCTCTGATTGAACTCAACATTTACAGCAAGCCGCAGGAGCATATTCGCGTGCGTTTTGATGACCATGGCGAACTCAGTTTTATGCAGCGCGAAGTGGATGGACAGAAGCAGCAGCTCTCTAACGACCAGATAGCGCTGTACCGCTATCAGGCTCAGCATATCCGCCAAACCAGCGACGCATTGCGTCAGGGGCGCGTGGTGTTGCATCAGGGGCGTTGGCATGCGAATCGCACCGTGACGACCTGTGAAGGGCTGACGGTGAAGCCGGATTTAGAAACCCTGGCAATTAACCACATCGAACGACGTCAAAGCCACTCCTCTGTGGAAGTGAGCGTGGCGTGGCTGGAAGCAGCGGAAGGTTCACAGCTGTTGCTGGTGGCGAATGAAGACTTCTGCACCTGGCAGCCGAAGGAAAAGAGTTTCTAGCAGGAATGCCCTCTCCGGAACAGAAAGGGCGAATTGAAAGACTTACTTCCCTTGCTCACGCGCAATCGCGCGATAACCAATGTCCTTACGGCTGAAGCAGCCTTCCCAGTGAATATCCGTCATTAATTCGTAGGCACGTTTCTGGGCTTGTGCCACGGTTTCACCGAGCGCCGTCACACACAGCACACGGCCGCCGTGAGTCAGCACGCGATCGTCATCCGACAGTGTGGTTCCGGCCTGGAAGACTTTTCCGCCTTCTACTTCTTCCAGTGGCAGGCCGTGAATTTCATCGCCGTTGTTGTAATTCCCCGGATAACCCCCGGCTGCCATCACCACGCCCAATGACGCACGCGGATCCCAGCGGGAGGTTTTCTCATCCAGCTTGCCGTCACAGGCGGCCAGGCACAGTTCGACCAGGTCGGACTGCAGGCGCAGCATGATCGGCTGTGTTTCCGGGTCGCCAAAGCGGCAGTTGAATTCGATAACCTTCGGATTACCGGCTTTATCGATCATCAGCCCGGCATACAGGAAGCCTGTGTAGGTATTGCCTTCCGCCGCCATGCCGCGCACGGTTGGCCAAATGATGCGGTCCATGGTGCGCTGATGCACGTCGTCAGTGACGACGGGTGCCGGGGAGTAAGCGCCCATTCCGCCAGTGTTCGGGCCGGTGTCACCGTCGCCAACGCGTTTATGATCCTGGCTGGTGGCCATCGGCAGCACGTTTTCGCCGTCGACCATCACGATAAAGCTGGCTTCTTCGCCGTCGAGGAACTCCTCAATCACGATCCGATGGCCCGCATCGCCAAAGGCGTTACCCGCCAGCATGTCGTGCACCGCGGCTTCTGCTTCTTCCAGGGTCATCGCGACAATAACGCCTTTCCCGGCGGCAAGACCGTCCGCTTTGATAACGATCGGTGCGCCTTTCTCGCGCAGATACACCAGCGCCGGCTCAATCTCGGTAAAATTCTGATATTCCGCGGTAGGGATGTTATGACGCGCCAGGAAATCCTTGGTGAAAGCTTTTGAGCCTTCCAGCTGTGCGGCACCCTGCGTTGGGCCAAAGATAGTCAGGCCCGCGGCGCGAAACGCGTCGACGACGCCAATGACCAGCGGCGCTTCTGGGCCAACAATCGTCAGGCCGATATCTTCACTTTGCGCAAAGTTCAGCAGTGCGGGAATATCTGTGGCGCTTATCGCCACGTTTTGCAGCGTCGGCTCAAGCGCGGTGCCCGCATTGCCCGGTGCCACGAATACGGTTTCAACCAGCGGCGACTGTGCTGCTTTCCAGGCCAGCGCATGTTCGCGCCCGCCGTTACCAATCACTAATACTTTCATCGTCTGCTCCGGGAATTAATGGCGGAAGTGGCGCATGTCAGTAAAGATCATCGCGATGCCGTGTTCGTCAGCGGCGGCAATGACTTCTTCATCACGTATTGAACCGCCTGGCTGGATAACGCAGGTCACCCCCACGGCGGCTGCGGCGTCGATCCCGTCGCGGAACGGGAAGAAGGCGTCAGACGCCATCGCCGAACCTTTCACTTCCAGTCCTTCGTCGGCGGCTTTAATCCCGGCGATTTTGGCGGAGTACACGCGGCTCATTTGGCCGGCGCCTATTCCGATGGTCATGTTCTCTTTGGCATACACAATGGCGTTAGACTTCACGAACTTCGCCACTTTCCAACAGAACAATGCATCACGCAATTCCTGCTCGCTTGGCTGGCGTTGGCTCACCACGCGCAGTTCACTGGCAGTGACCATGCCTAAATCACGATCCTGAACCAGCAGGCCGCCGTTAACACGTTTGAAATCCAGACCGGAGACGCGGGTATCCCACTGGCCACAGGTCAGTACGCGGACATTCTGTTTGGCCGCCGTAATCTTCAGTGCTTCTTCAGAAGCAGATGGCGCGATAATCACTTCCACGAACTGACGGGAGATAATGGCCTGTGCGGTTTCGGCATCCAGTTCACGGTTAAAGGCAATGATCCCGCCGAAAGCAGACGTCGGGTCCGTTTTGTAGGCGCGGTCGTAGGCGTCGAGAATCGAGTGGCTTACCGCAACCCCGCACGGGTTGGCGTGCTTGACGATAACACAGGCCGGTTCGCTGAATTCCTTCACGCATTCCAGCGCGGCATCGGTATCGGCGATGTTGTTATAGGAGAGGGCTTTGCCCTGAACCTGTTGGGCAGTCGCAACCGACGCTTCCTTTATCTCTTCTTCTATATAGAAGGCAGCTTGCTGATGGCTGTTTTCGCCATAGCGCATATCCTGCTTCTTAATGAAGTTCAGATTCAGTGTACGTGGGAAGCGACCGGCAGGTTCTTTGCTTTCGCCGTGATAGGCGGGCACCAGGCTACCGAAGTAGTTGGCGATCATGCTGTCATAGGCGGCGGTGTGTTCGAAGGCTTTGATCGCCAGATCGAAACGGGTCTCAAGAGTAAGGGAGCCTTCGTTAGCATCCATCTCATTAATAATAGAAGCGTAGTCGTTGCTCTTTACGACGATTGCCACATCTTTATGGTTCTTCGCGGCGGAGCGAACCATCGTTGGGCCACCGATATCGATATTCTCAACGGCATCTTCCAGCGAGCACTCTTCACGAGCGACGGTCTGGGCGAACGGATACAGGTTAACGACCACCATATCGATAGGCGCAATCCCGTGTTGTTCCATGATGCCATCATCCTGGCCGCGACGGCCGAGGATCCCACCATGTACTTTCGGGTGCAGCGTCTTAACGCGTCCATCCATCATTTCCGGGAAACCGGTGTAATCGGAAACTTCGGTGACCGACAAGCCTTTATCTGCTAACAGGCGAGCGGTTCCGCCGGTAGAAAGCAGCTCCACACCACGTGCGGAAAGTGCCTGCGCGAATTCGACGATACCGGCTTTATCAGAAACGCTGAGTAAAGCGCGGCGGACTGGACGACGTTGTTGCATGGTAAATCCCCTGGATTTGACGATTACAGAGAGCGTTAGCTGAATTTTTACCGGAAAAACTCAGCTAACGCCCCTTACGGGGCATCCTTGTTTTAGCGCGGGCATTGTAACGAAAACGTTTGCGCAACGCTCGCGAATTTTTGGCTTTTCTCACGTTTGTGGATAACTCTGTGCGTAAATGGGTATAAGGCGGGGTTTTGCTGTGGAATGCAGCAGTCAGTCATTTTTCTGTCATTTAGGTATTGCGGTACCTTCAGAACTCCCTATAATGCGCCTCCATCGACACGGAACAACGGCAAACAAGCCGCCGGGTCAGCAGGGTTTCTCCGGAAATTCTGACAGAGAAAAGCG
>NZ_JBIGIN010000055.1:0-18958 GCF_043558715.1 Scandinavium sp. M-37 | reverse complement strand
GGTAGTGTGGGGTCTCCCCATGCGAGAGTAGGGAACTGCCAGGCATCAAATAAGCAACAGAGCCTCATGCGAAAGCATGAGGCTTTTTTGCGTTTTCGACAATTTGTCCACAAACATATCCACAAGCCTTCCCTGCCTGAATACGGTACACTAGCCGGGATTTTGCATCTGGAAGCCACTATGAATCACTCCCTAAAGCCCTGGAATACCTTTGGTATTGAAAGCCATGCCGTGCGCATCATCTGTGCTGAAACTGCACCACAGTTATTGGATGCCTGGCAGCAAGCAACCTCAGAAAAGCAGCCAGCCCTGATCCTTGGTGAGGGCAGCAACGTACTCTTTCTGGCGGATTATTCTGGCGTCGTACTGATTAATCGTATTAAAGGTATTGAGGTCAGTGAGCAGCCAAATGCGTGGCACCTGCACGTCGGTGCGGGTGAGAACTGGCATAATCTGGTGAAATATACACTGGAGAACAACATGCCGGGGCTCGAAAACCTGGCGTTAATTCCCGGTTGTGCGGGCTCCTCACCAATTCAGAATATTGGCGCTTACGGCGTCGAGCTGCAGCGCGTATGCGAATACGTCGATTGTATTGAGCTGGCTACCGGCATCGCTAAACGTCTGAGCGCAGAAGAGTGCCGTTTCGGTTATCGGGACAGTATCTTTAAACATGAATACCAGGACCGGTTTGTCATCGTCGCGGTTGGGTTGAAGCTCTTAAAGCAATGGCAACCGGTTCTCAGCTATGGGGATTTAACGCGTCTCGATCCGCAGACGGTAACGCCTCAACAAGTGTTCGATGCCGTTTGTCATATGCGTATGACCAAACTTCCGGACCCCAAAGTGAACGGCAATGCGGGGAGCTTCTTTAAGAACCCTTTAATCTGCCGCGCAGCAGCTGACAAGTTACTCAGCGCATTCCCAAATGCACCGCATTATCCCCAGGCTGACGGCAGCGTAAAGCTTGCCGCCGGTTGGTTGATCGATCAATGCCAGTTGAAAGGCAAGAGTATTGGCGGCGCGATGGTGCATCGCCAGCAGGCGCTGGTACTGATTAACGATAATAATGCGACCAGTACTGATGTGGTCGCGCTTGCCCATTATGTACGCCAGCAGGTTGGCGAGAAGTTTGATGTCTGGCTGGAGCCTGAAGTCAGGTTCATCGGTGAACGTGGTGAAGTTAGCGCGGTGGAGGTCATTTCGTGAAGGATAATACTGTTCCCTTAACGTTGATTTCGCTTTTATCTGACGGTGAATTTCATTCCGGTGAGCAACTGGGTGAAAGGCTGGGGATGAGTCGGGCTGCTATTAACAAGCATATCCAGACGCTACGCGACTGGGGTGTCGACGTTTTCACCGTCCCTGGAAAAGGTTATAGCCTGCCAGAGCCTATTCAGCTACTGAATGAAGAATTCATTCGCAGCAATATACAAACCGGCGCTGTTACCGTACTGCCTGTCATTGATTCAACTAACCAATATTTGCTTGAACGTCTGGCTACCCTAGAGTCGGGGGATGCCTGTGTGGCCGAGTATCAACAGGCAGGTCGTGGACGCCGTGGCCGAAAATGGTTTTCACCCTTCGGAGCAAATCTTTATTTGTCGATGTACTGGCGCCTGGAACAGGGCCCAGCAGCGGCAATAGGCTTAAGCCTGGTGATTGGCATCGTGATGGCTGAGGTGCTGCAAAGCTTGGGGGCCGAAAAAGTTCGGGTAAAATGGCCGAATGACTTGTATCTGATGGATCGTAAACTTGCAGGGATCCTGGTGGAGTTAACGGGAAAAACCGGTGATGCAGCGCAGATCGTGATTGGCGCAGGGATTAATCTCGCAATGCGCCGCGTTGAGTCCGAAGTTATCAATCAAGGTTGGATAAATTTGCAGGAAGCGGGCATCAGGATCGACCGCAATATGTTAGCCGTCAGATTGATTAAAGAGCTTCGCGCCGCATTGCTGCTATTTGAGCTGGAGGGGTTGGCACCTTACCTTTCCCGTTGGGAGCGGCTGGATAACTTTATTGATCGCCCGGTAAAACTGATTATTGGTGAAAAAGAAATATTCGGAATATCCCGTGGCATTGATACGCAAGGAGCGCTTTTACTGGAGCAGGATGGTGTAATCAAACCGTGGATGGGCGGAGAAATTTCACTGCGAAGTGCAGAATAAGAAAAGGGAGCTGAAGCTCCCTTTTCTTATTTCCGTAACCGGATTTGCTCGACGGAATGATTCGCACTTTTTGTCAGAATCAAACTGGCGCGTTCACGAGTCGGTAAGATGTTCTCTTTGAGATTCAATAGGTTGATCTCATTCCATAACGAGGTGGCAATATTGACTGCTTCGTCTTCGGATAATTTGGCGTAGTTGTGGAAATAAGAGTCTGGATCGGTAAATGCACCTTCGCGGAATTTGAGAAAACGGTTGATGTACCAGTTTTTCAACAGTTTTTCCGGGGCATCCACATAAATCGAGAAATCGACGAAATCTGAAACGAATACATGATGCGGATCGTGAGGGTAATCCATACCACTCTGAAGAACATTCAGACCTTCAAGGATCAAAATGTCCGGATGCGTCACCGTCTTATCCCCGTCGGGAATAACATCATAGATTAAATGGGAATACACAGGCGCGGTGACATCCGGCGCACCCGACTTAATGTCAGAGACAAACTTCACCAGCCGATGCATATCATACGACTGTGGGAAGCCCTTCTTCTTCATCAACCCGCGCTCTTTCAACACATCATTCGGATGCAGAAAACCGTCGGTGGTAATCAACTCAACGCGACGATGTTCAGGCCAACGGCTGAGCAACGCTTGCAGCACGCGGGCAGTCGTACTTTTACCCACAGCGACGCTACCGGCAATGCTAATGACATAAGGAATACGCGGGGCATTAGTACCCAGGAACTGTTCCAGAACCGCCTGACGACGCAAACTAGAGCTAATATAGAAGTTTAGCAAACGCGATAAAGGCAAATAGATCTCAGCCACTTCTTCCAGGGAGAGATCTTCGTTGATGCCTTTCAGACGTGTGATTTCCCCTTCAGTAAGGGTCATCGGCACGGAATCACGAAGTGCAGCCCACTGGCTACGGTTGAAGTGTAAATACGGCGTCATTAACGTTTGCTCTTTTTTGCTCATAAGCATGGTCTGCTCACTATCACCTATTCCATCGGTCGAAACGTGATGATGCGACACATTCAGTTAATCAGGACAATGGGCAGGAGGTTAACACCAGATTGAATGGAATAAGAAGAAAAAATCAGATTTAGTGATGCTTTCGGTAGAAAGCGTCACAACCTCAAGCTGAATGGGTGGCTGGGTAGCCATTATAGAGAAGGGATACACTTTAATGCAGCGAGGCGAAGCCCGTCGCGTAGCAGCTATAAGAAGGAGATGAGCAATGAAAGAGGATCATTTGCCCATTTTTTATTCGAAGACGGTGGATTTTGCATCATTTTTGCTTTGTAATGCGCAAAATGTGAGCAAGAGATCGTTTTATGCGATTTTTTAGTTGCATGACCCCGCATGACTCCCTAGAATGCGCGCTACTTGATGCCGACTTAGCTCAGTAGGTAGAGCAACTGACTTGTAATCAGTAGGTCACCAGTTCGATTCCGGTAGTCGGCACCATCAAGTCCGGTGGGGTTCCCGAGCGGCCAAAGGGAGCAGACTGTAAATCTGCCGTCACAGACTTCGAAGGTTCGAATCCTTCCCCCACCACCACTTTCTGGCAGCGTTTTCGCCGCCTGAGTTGGTTGAATAAAAGCACCAACTCGAACAAAAAAAGAGAGAAATCTCTTTTTTGTTGCAGAAAGAACTGGGTAGCCGAGTTTCAGGATGCGGGCATCGTATAATGGCTATTACCTCAGCCTTCCAAGCTGATGATGCGGGTTCGATTCCCGCTGCCCGCTCCAGACGTGCTGATATGGCTCAGTTGGTAGAGCGCACCCTTGGTAAGGGTGAGGTCCCCAGTTCGACTCTGGGTATCAGCACCACTTCATCTCCTCCTCCCTGTTTCTCTCTGTTACTTGCATTCAACAAGTCAGGCATGTTGCCTGGTTGATGTGGTGATATCACCGATTTATCCGTGTCTTAGAGGGACAATCGATGTCTAAAGAAAAGTTTGAACGTACAAAACCGCACGTTAACGTCGGTACTATCGGCCACGTTGACCATGGTAAAACAACGCTGACTGCTGCAATCACTACCGTACTGGCTAAAACCTACGGCGGTGCTGCTCGCGCATTCGATCAGATCGATAACGCACCAGAAGAAAAAGCTCGTGGTATCACCATCAACACTTCCCACGTTGAATATGACACCCCGACTCGCCACTACGCACACGTAGACTGCCCAGGCCACGCCGACTATGTTAAAAACATGATCACCGGTGCTGCTCAGATGGATGGCGCAATCCTGGTTGTTGCTGCGACTGACGGCCCTATGCCTCAGACTCGTGAGCACATCCTGTTGGGTCGTCAGGTAGGCGTTCCTTTCATCATCGTGTTCCTGAACAAGTGCGACATGGTTGATGACGAAGAGCTGCTGGAACTGGTAGAAATGGAAGTTCGTGAACTTCTGTCTCAGTACGATTTCCCAGGCGACGACACCCCAATCGTTCGTGGTTCTGCGCTGAAAGCGCTGGAAGGCGAAGCAGAGTGGGAAGCAAAAATCATCGAACTGGCTGGCTTCCTGGATTCTTACATCCCAGAACCAGAACGTGCGATTGACAAGCCGTTCCTGCTGCCTATCGAAGACGTATTCTCCATCTCCGGCCGTGGTACTGTTGTTACCGGTCGTGTAGAGCGCGGTATCGTTAAAGTAGGTGAAGAAGTAGAAATCGTTGGTATCAAAGACACCGCGAAAACTACCTGTACTGGCGTTGAAATGTTCCGCAAACTGCTGGACGAAGGCCGTGCTGGTGAGAACGTTGGTGTTCTGCTGCGTGGTATCAAACGTGAAGAAATCGAACGTGGTCAGGTTCTGGCCAAGCCGGGTTCAATCAACCCGCACACCAAGTTCGAATCTGAAGTGTACATTCTGTCCAAAGATGAAGGCGGCCGTCATACTCCGTTCTTCAAAGGCTACCGTCCACAGTTCTACTTCCGTACAACTGACGTGACTGGCACCATCGAACTGCCAGAAGGCGTTGAGATGGTAATGCCGGGCGACAACATCAAAATGGTTGTTACCCTGATCCACCCAATCGCGATGGACGACGGTCTGCGTTTCGCAATCCGTGAAGGCGGCCGTACCGTTGGTGCAGGCGTTGTTGCTAAAGTTCTCAGCTAATCGCTGATAACATTTGACGCAATGCGCAATAAAAGGGCATCATTTGATGCCCTTTTTGCACGCTTTCGAACCAGAACCTGGCTCATCAGTGATTTTTTTTGTCATAATCATTGCTGAGACAGGCTCTGAAGAGGGCGTTTAGTCCGAAACGCAGCAGAGCATTTCGGTTTTGGTTGCCTCGCATTCACGCGGGGCAAAGATGTTTGTCGAATTCTTGTGACAGGTTGGTTTATGAGTGCGAATACCGAAGCTCAAGGGAGCGGGCGCGGCCTGGAAGCGATGAAGTGGGTGATCGTTGCAGTACTGCTGATCGTAGCCATTGTGGGCAACTACCTTTATCGTGACATGATGCTGCCGCTGCGTGCGCTGGCCGTGGTGATTCTGATTGCTGCAGCGGGCGGTGTCGCGCTGTTGACGACAAAAGGCAAGGCGACCGTAGCGTTTGCCCGTGAAGCGAGAACTGAAGTGCGTAAGGTCATTTGGCCTACACGTCAGGAAACGCTGCACACTACGCTGATTGTGGCCGCGGTTACTGCTGTAATGTCACTGATCCTGTGGGGCCTGGATGGTATTCTGGTCCGCCTGGTATCTTTTATCACTGGCCTGAGGTTCTGAGATGTCTGAAGCTCCTAAAAAGCGCTGGTACGTCGTTCAGGCGTTTTCCGGTTTTGAAGGCCGTGTAGCGACTTCGCTGCGCGAGCATATCAAATTACACAATATGGAAGAGTTGTTTGGTGAAGTCATGGTGCCGACCGAAGAAGTGGTCGAAATCCGTGGTGGCCAGCGCCGCAAGAGCGAGCGTAAATTCTTCCCGGGTTATGTACTGGTTCAGATGGTGATGAATGACGCCAGCTGGCACCTGGTGCGTAGCGTGCCGCGCGTAATGGGCTTCATCGGTGGTACCTCCGATCGTCCAGCACCGATCAGCGACAAAGAAGTTGATGCGATCATGAACCGCCTGCAGCAGGTGGGTGATAAGCCGCGTCCTAAAACGCTGTTCGAACCGGGTGAAATGGTCCGTGTTAGTGACGGTCCGTTTGCAGACTTCAACGGTGTGGTTGAAGAGGTGGACTACGAGAAGTCTCGCCTGAAAGTTTCTGTCTCTATCTTTGGCCGTGCAACGCCGGTAGAACTGGACTTCAGCCAGGTTGAAAAAGCATAAATAAGCAGCGATCAATCGTTGCACAAGGCGCGAGATTGGAATACAATTTCGCGCCTTTTGTATTTATGGGCCATGTGCACATAAATCACGTATTTATCACGGGGAGCCTCTTCGAGGCGCTATAACCCACCAGAGGAAATTGAGAATGGCTAAGAAAGTACAAGCCTACGTCAAGCTGCAGGTTGCAGCTGGTATGGCGAACCCAAGTCCACCAGTTGGTCCAGCACTGGGCCAGCAGGGCGTGAACATCATGGAATTCTGTAAAGCGTTCAACGCAAAAACTGAATCCCTGGAAAAAGGTCTGCCGACTCCTGTCGTCATCACCGTTTACGCTGACCGCTCATTCACTTTCATCACCAAGACTCCGCCAGCTGCGGTTCTGCTGAAGAAAGCTGCAGGCATTAAGTCTGGTTCCGGCAAGCCGAACAAAGAGAAAGTTGGTAAAATTTCTCGCGCTCAGCTGCAGGAAATCGCGCAGACTAAAGCTGCCGACATGACCGGTGCTGACATTGAAGCGATGACTCGCTCAATCGAAGGTACTGCGCGTTCCATGGGCCTGGTAGTGGAGGATTAAGAAATGGCTAAACTGACCAAGCGTATGCGCGTGATCCGTGAGAAAGTTGATGCAACTAAACAGTATGACATCAACGAAGCCATCGCTCTTCTGAAAGAGCTGGCCACCGCTAAATTTACCGAAAGCGTAGATGTTGCTGTTAACCTCGGCATCGATGCTCGTAAATCTGACCAGAACGTACGTGGTGCAACTGTACTGCCACACGGTACTGGCCGTTCTGTTCGCGTTGCCGTATTTGCCCAGGGCCCGAACGCTGAAGCAGCTAAAGCTGCTGGCGCCGAGCTGGTAGGTATGGAAGATCTGGCTGACCAGATCAAAAAAGGCGAAATGAACTTTGACGTTGTTATTGCTTCCCCGGATGCAATGCGCGTTGTTGGCCAGCTGGGCCAGGTTCTGGGTCCACGCGGCCTGATGCCAAACCCGAAAGTTGGTACTGTAACTCCTAACGTTGCTGAAGCTGTTAAGAACGCTAAAGCAGGTCAGGTTCGTTACCGTAACGACAAAAACGGCATCATCCACACCACCATCGGTAAAGTGGATTTTGACGCTGACAAACTGAAAGAAAACCTGGAATCCCTGCTGGTTGCGCTGAAAAAAGCAAAACCAACTCAGGCAAAAGGCGTGTACATCAAGAAAGTCAGCATCTCCACCACCATGGGTGCTGGCGTTGCCGTTGATCAGGCTGGTCTTACCGCAGTAGCGAACTAAGATTAGTCTTTACGTGGGTGGTGGATTTGTCTACAATCTTACCCCCACGATTCTGTTAGCTTTGGTTAACAGATCCAGATTTGTTCGTTGGAGCCTGGCCGAATCCAGGCCTCCGTCGAAGACCGCAGGTGTTTCGTCAGAAACTTAATTGCCTGCGTAGACGGTGACAGAACGCTAAGATTATTTTTTATACTCTTTGGCTTGTTTCTGCTCACCGTATTAAGACGCTCTTTCGTTTGGAAGAGTGAAGTGAGTTCCAGAGATAATCTCTGGCAAACATCCAGGAGCAAAGCTAATGGCTTTAAATCTTCAAGACAAACAAGCGATTGTTGCTGAAGTCAGCGAAGTAGCCAAAGGCGCGCTGTCTGCAGTAGTTGCGGATTCCCGTGGCGTTACTGTAGATAAAATGACCGAACTGCGTAAAGCAGGCCGTGAAGCTGGCGTATACATGCGTGTTGTTCGTAACACCCTGCTGCGCCGCGTCGTTGAAGGTACTCCATTCGAGTGCCTGAAAGACACGTTTGTTGGTCCGACCCTGATTGCATACTCTATGGAACACCCGGGCGCAGCTGCTCGTCTGTTCAAAGAGTTCGCGAAAGCGAATGCAAAATTTGAGGTCAAAGCCGCAGCCTTTGAAGGTGAGTTAATCCCGGCATCGCAAATCGATCGCCTGGCAACACTGCCAACCTACGAAGAAGCAATTGCACGCCTGATGGCAACCATGAAAGAAGCTTCGGCTGGCAAACTGGTTCGCACTCTGGCTGCTGTACGCGATGCAAAAGAAGCTGCTTAATAGCAGTTATCTTTATAAAGCATTGGCTTACGTATAAACTTATTCTGATTTTCAGGAACAATTTAAATGTCTATCACTAAAGATCAAATCATCGAAGCAGTAGCCGCTATGTCCGTAATGGACGTTGTAGAACTGATTTCTGCAATGGAAGAAAAATTCGGCGTTTCTGCTGCTGCCGCTGTAGCTGTAGCTGCTGGCCCAGCTGAAGCTGTTGAAGAAAAAACTGAATTCGACGTAATTCTGAAAGGCGCTGGCGCTAACAAAGTTGCAGTAATCAAAGCTGTACGTGGCGCAACTGGCCTGGGTCTGAAAGAAGCTAAAGACCTGGTAGAAGCTACCGGTGTGATTAAAGAAGGCATCAGCAAAGACGACGCTGAAGCTCTGAAAAAATCTCTGGAAGAAGCTGGCGCTGAAGTTGAAGTTAAATAAGCCAACCTTTCCGGTTGCAGCCTAAGTAATTAGGCTGATGGCTGGTGACTTTTCGGTCACCAGCCTTTTTGCGCTGTAAGGCGCCAGTAGCATTTCACACTGTTTGACTGCTGGCTGTCCTGACAATGCTTGTTTCTATCGACGTCTTAATATACTGCGACAAGGTGCTCGCCTTGTGTAAATCGCAACGAAATGGTTTAAGCGTGATAGCAACAGGTATTGCGGAAAGTGATCCATTTTCCGGTCAACAAAATAGTGTTGCATAAACTGCCCCTCTTATGGGCAGAGTCGGTCGACTTGTCAGCGAGCTGAGGAACCCTATGGTTTACTCCTATACCGAGAAAAAACGTATTCGTAAGGATTTTGGTAAACGTCCACAAGTTCTGGACATACCTTATCTCCTTTCTATCCAGCTTGACTCGTTCCAGAAGTTCATCGAGCAAGATCCTGAAGGTCAGTACGGTCTGGAAGCGGCATTCCGCTCCGTGTTCCCTATTGCAAGCTACAGCGGTAACTCTGAGCTGCAATATGTGAGCTATCGTCTGGGTGAGCCTGTATTTGACGTTAAAGAATGTCAGATCCGCGGCGTGACCTATTCCGCTCCCCTGCGCGTAAAACTGCGTCTGGTGATTTATGAGCGTGAGGCGCCAGAAGGCACCGTTAAAGACATCAAAGAACAAGAAGTGTACATGGGTGAAATTCCGCTCATGACCGATAACGGTACCTTTGTTATCAACGGTACTGAGCGTGTTATCGTTTCTCAGCTGCACCGTAGCCCGGGCGTCTTCTTCGACAGCGATAAGGGTAAAACCCACTCTTCGGGTAAAGTGCTGTATAACGCACGTATCATCCCTTACCGCGGTTCCTGGCTGGACTTCGAATTCGATCCGAAAGACAACCTGTTTGTCCGTATCGACCGTCGTCGTAAGCTGCCTGCGACCATTATCCTGCGCGCGCTGAGCTACACCACAGAGCAGATCCTTGATCTGTTCTTCGAAAAAGTTATTTTCGAAATTCGCGACAACAAGCTGCAGATGGAACTCATTCCAGAGCGTCTGCGTGGTGAAACTGCCTCCTTCGACATCGAAGCAGACGGCAAAGTATACGTCGAGAAAGGTCGTCGTATTACTGCTCGCCACATTCGCCAGCTGGAAAAAGATGACATCAAGCACATCGAAGTTCCAGTTGAGTACATCGCAGGTAAAGTGTCTGCGAAGGACTATGTTGATGCGTCAACCGGCGAACTGATCTGCCCAGCTAACATGGAGCTGAGCCTGGATCTGCTGGCTAAGCTGAGCCAGTCTGGTCATAAGCGTATCGAAACGCTGTTCACCAACGACTTGGATCACGGTGCGTACATCTCCGAGACCATCCGTGTCGACCCAACCAATGACCGCTTAAGCGCGTTGGTTGAGATCTACCGTATGATGCGTCCTGGTGAGCCGCCAACGCGTGAAGCTGCGGAAAGCCTGTTTGAGAACCTGTTCTTCTCTGAAGACCGTTATGACCTTTCTGCGGTAGGCCGCATGAAGTTCAACCGTTCTCTGCTGCGTGATGAAATCGAAGGCTCCGGTATCCTGAGCAAAGACGACATCATCCAGGTTATGCGTAAGCTTATCGGTATCCGTAACGGCCAGGGCGAAGTGGATGATATCGACCACCTCGGCAACCGTCGTATCCGTTCCGTAGGCGAAATGGCGGAAAACCAGTTCCGCGTTGGCCTGGTACGTGTTGAGCGTGCGGTGAAAGAGCGTCTGTCTCTGGGCGATCTCGATACCTTGATGCCTCAGGATATGATTAACGCTAAGCCGATTTCTGCTGCGGTTAAAGAGTTCTTTGGTTCCAGCCAGCTGTCTCAGTTCATGGACCAGAACAACCCGTTGTCTGAAATCACGCACAAGCGTCGTATTTCTGCCCTCGGCCCAGGCGGTCTGACCCGTGAACGTGCGGGCTTCGAAGTTCGAGACGTACACCCGACTCACTACGGTCGCGTATGTCCAATCGAAACGCCTGAAGGTCCGAACATCGGTCTGATCAACTCCCTGTCCGTGTATGCACAGACAAACGAATACGGTTTCCTTGAGACGCCGTATCGTAAAGTGACTGACGGTGTGGTAACCGACGAAATTCATTACCTGTCTGCAATCGAAGAAGGCAACTACGTCATCGCTCAGGCGAACTCCAACCTGGATGACGATGGTCACTTCGAAGAAGACCTGGTGACCTGTCGTAGCAAAGGCGAATCAAGTCTGTTCAGCCGTGACCAGGTTGACTACATGGACGTTTCCACCCAGCAGGTGGTTTCCGTCGGTGCGTCCCTGATCCCGTTCCTGGAACACGATGACGCCAACCGTGCATTGATGGGTGCGAACATGCAACGTCAGGCGGTTCCAACTCTGCGTGCTGACAAGCCGCTGGTTGGTACCGGTATGGAACGTGCTGTAGCGGTTGACTCCGGCGTAACCGCCGTTGCTAAACGTGGCGGTACCGTTCAGTACGTGGATGCATCCCGTATCGTTATTAAAGTTAACGACGACGAGATGTACCCGGGCGAAGCAGGGATCGACATTTATAACCTGACCAAATACACCCGTTCTAACCAGAACACCTGCATCAACCAGATGCCATGTGTGTCCCTGGGTGAACCGGTTGAGCGCGGCGACGTGCTGGCAGACGGTCCGTCCACCGACCTCGGTGAACTGGCACTCGGCCAGAACATGCGCGTAGCGTTCATGCCGTGGAACGGTTACAACTTCGAAGACTCCATCCTGGTCTCCGAGCGTGTGGTTCAGGAAGATCGCTTCACCACTATTCACATCCAGGAACTGGCATGTGTGTCCCGTGACACCAAGCTGGGGCCTGAAGAGATCACCGCTGATATCCCGAACGTGGGTGAAGCTGCGCTCTCTAAACTTGATGAGTCCGGTATCGTTTACATCGGTGCAGAAGTCACCGGCGGCGACATTCTGGTTGGCAAGGTAACGCCGAAAGGTGAAACCCAGCTGACGCCAGAAGAGAAACTGCTGCGTGCTATCTTCGGTGAGAAAGCGTCTGACGTTAAGGACTCTTCTCTGCGCGTACCAAACGGTGTTTCCGGTACGGTAATCGACGTTCAGGTCTTTACCCGCGATGGCGTGGAAAAAGACAAACGTGCGCTCGAAATCGAAGAAATGCAGCTGAAGCAGGCTAAGAAAGACCTGTCTGAAGAACTGCAGATCCTCGAAGCTGGCCTGTTTAGCCGTATCTATGCTGTGCTGGTTGCCGGTGGTGTTGAAGCTGAGAAGCTCGACAAACTGCCACGCGATCGCTGGCTGGAACTCGGTCTGACCGACGAAGCGAAACAAAATCAGCTGGAACAGCTGGCTGAGCAGTACGACGAACTGAAGCACGAGTTCGAGAAGAAACTCGAAGCGAAACGCCGCAAAATCACTCAGGGCGACGATCTGGCACCAGGCGTGCTGAAGATTGTTAAGGTGTATCTGGCTGTTAAACGTCAGATCCAGCCTGGTGATAAAATGGCGGGTCGTCACGGTAACAAGGGTGTTATCTCTAAGATCAACCCGATCGAAGATATGCCGCACGATGCTAACGGTACGCCGGTAGATATCGTACTGAACCCGCTGGGCGTACCGTCTCGTATGAACATCGGTCAGATCCTGGAAACTCACTTGGGTATGGCTGCGAAAGGCATCGGCGAGAAAATTAACGCCATGCTGAAGCAGCAGCAAGAAGTCGCGAAACTGCGCGAATTCATCCAGCGTGCCTACGATCTGGGTACCGACGTTCGTCAGAAAGTCGACCTGAGCACCTTCAGCGATGATGAAGTTCTTCGTCTGGCTGAAAACCTGCGTAAAGGTATGCCGATTGCAACGCCGGTCTTCGACGGTGCAAAAGAGTCTGAAATTAAAGAGCTGCTGCAGCTCGGCGGTCTGCCTTCTTCTGGTCAGATTACGCTGTTCGATGGTCGTACCGGTGAGCAGTTTGAGCGTCAGGTAACCGTAGGTTACATGTACATGCTGAAACTGAACCACCTGGTCGATGACAAGATGCACGCTCGTTCCACCGGTTCTTACAGCCTGGTTACTCAGCAGCCGCTGGGTGGTAAGGCGCAGTTCGGTGGTCAGCGCTTCGGTGAGATGGAAGTGTGGGCGCTGGAAGCATACGGCGCAGCATACACCCTGCAGGAAATGCTCACCGTTAAGTCTGATGACGTGAACGGTCGTACCAAGATGTATAAAAACATCGTGGACGGCAATCATCAGATGGAACCGGGCATGCCGGAATCCTTCAACGTACTGTTGAAAGAAATCCGTTCGCTGGGTATCAACATCGAACTGGAAGACGAGTAACTCTCGCTCAAACAGGTCACTGGTGCCGGGTTAATCCCCGGTGCCAGATTGTGCTAACTCCGACGGGAGCAAATCCGTGAAAGACTTATTAAAGTTTCTGAAAGCGCAAACTAAAACCGAAGAGTTTGATGCGATCAAAATTGCTCTGGCTTCGCCAGACATGATCCGTTCATGGTCTTTCGGTGAAGTGAAAAAGCCGGAAACCATCAACTACCGTACGTTCAAACCTGAACGTGACGGTCTCTTCTGCGCCCGTATTTTTGGGCCGGTAAAAGACTATGAGTGCCTGTGCGGTAAGTACAAGCGCCTGAAACACCGTGGTGTTATCTGTGAGAAGTGCGGCGTTGAAGTGACCCAGACCAAAGTGCGTCGTGAGCGCATGGGCCACATCGAGCTGGCGTCTCCGACTGCCCACATCTGGTTCCTGAAATCGCTGCCGTCCCGTATCGGTTTGCTGCTCGATATGCCGTTGCGTGATATCGAACGCGTACTGTACTTCGAATCTTATGTTGTTATCGAAGGCGGCATGACCAACCTGGAACGTAATCAGATCCTGACTGAAGAGCAGTATCTGGATGCGCTCGAAGAGTTTGGTGACGAATTCGACGCGAAGATGGGTGCGGAGGCTATCCAGGCCCTGCTGAAAAGCATGGATCTGGAGCAAGAGTGCGAGCAGCTGCGTGAAGAGCTGAACGAAACTAACTCCGAAACCAAACGTAAAAAGCTGACCAAGCGTATCAAGCTGCTGGAAGCGTTCGTTCAGTCTGGTAACAAACCAGAGTGGATGATCCTGACCGTTCTGCCGGTTCTGCCGCCAGATCTGCGTCCACTGGTACCGCTGGATGGTGGTCGTTTCGCAACGTCAGATCTGAACGATCTGTATCGTCGCGTGATCAACCGTAACAACCGTCTGAAACGTCTGCTGGATCTGGCTGCGCCAGATATCATCGTACGTAACGAAAAACGTATGCTGCAGGAAGCGGTCGACGCCCTGCTGGATAACGGTCGTCGCGGTCGTGCGATCACCGGTTCTAACAAGCGTCCTCTGAAATCTTTGGCCGATATGATCAAAGGTAAGCAGGGTCGTTTCCGTCAGAACCTGCTCGGTAAGCGTGTTGACTACTCCGGTCGTTCTGTTATCACCGTAGGTCCATACCTGCGTCTGCATCAGTGCGGTCTGCCGAAGAAAATGGCACTGGAACTGTTCAAACCGTTCATCTACGGCAAGCTGGAACTGCGTGGCCTGGCCACCACCATCAAAGCCGCTAAGAAAATGGTTGAGCGCGAAGAAGCTGTCGTTTGGGATATCCTGGACGAAGTTATCCGCGAACACCCGGTACTGCTGAACCGTGCACCAACTCTGCACCGTTTGGGTATCCAGGCGTTTGAACCGGTTCTGATCGAAGGTAAAGCAATCCAGCTGCACCCGCTGGTTTGTGCGGCATATAACGCCGACTTCGATGGTGACCAGATGGCTGTTCACGTACCGCTGACGCTGGAAGCCCAGCTTGAAGCGCGTGCGCTGATGATGTCTACCAACAACATCCTGTCTCCAGCGAACGGCGAGCCAATCATCGTTCCGTCTCAGGACGTTGTACTGGGTCTGTACTACATGACCCGTGACTGTGTTAACGCCAAAGGCGAAGGCATGGTGCTGACTGGCCCGAAAGAAGCTGAGCGTATTTATCGCGCTGGCCTGGCCTCTCTGCATGCGCGCGTTAAAGTGCGTATCACCGAATACGAAAAAGACGCTCAGGACGAATTCGTTGCGAAAACCAGCATCATCGATACGACCGTTGGTCGTGCGATCCTGTGGATGATCGTACCGAAAGGTCTGCCTTTCTCCATCGTCAACCAGGCGCTGGGTAAGAAAGCTATCTCCAAAATGCTGAACACCTGTTACCGCATTTTGGGCCTGAAGCCGACCGTTATCTTTGCTGACCAGACCATGTATACCGGTTTTGCCTATGCAGCGCGCTCCGGTGCGTCCGTAGGTATCGACGACATGGTTATCCCAGAGAAGAAACACGAAATCATCTCTGAAGCGGAAGCTGAAGTTGCTGAGATCCAGGAGCAGTTCCAGTCTGGTCTGGTAACCGCAGGCGAACGCTACAACAAAGTTATCGATATTTGGGCTGCGGCCAACGATCGCGTTTCCAAAGCGATGATGGACAACCTGCAGACTGAAACCGTGATTAACCGTGACGGCGTTGAAGAGCAGCAGGTTTCCTTCAACAGCATCTACATGATGGCCGACTCCGGTGCGCGTGGTTCTGCAGCACAGATTCGTCAGTTGGCAGGTATGCGTGGTCTGATGGCGAAGCCAGATGGCTCCATCATCGAAACGCCAATCACCGCGAACTTCCGTGAAGGTCTGAACGTACTCCAGTACTTCATCTCCACGCACGGTGCGCGTAAAGGTCTGGCGGATACCGCACTGAAAACAGCGAACTCCGGTTATCTGACGCGTCGTCTGGTTGACGTTGCACAGGATCTGGTTGTTACCGAAGACGATTGTGGCACCCTCGAAGGTATCACCATGACCCCGGTTATCGAGGGTGGTGATGTTAAAGAGCCGCTGCGCGATCGCGTTCTGGGTCGTGTGACTGCGGAAGACATTCTGAAGCCGGGTACGGCGGACATCCTTGTTCCGCGCAACACTCTGCTGCACGAACACTGGTGTGATCTGCTCGAAGCCAACTCCGTTGACTCCGTGAAAGTTCGCTCCGTTGTATCCTGTGACACCGACTTTGGTGTATGTGCGCACTGCTATGGTCGTGACCTGGCGCGTGGCCACATCATCAACAAAGGTGAAGCAATCGGTGTTATCGCGGCACAGTCCATCGGTGAGCCGGGTACACAGCTGACGATGCGTACGTTCCACATCGGTGGTGCGGCATCTCGTGCGGCTGCTGAATCCAGCATCCAGGTGAAAAACAAGGGTAGCATCAAGCTGTCTAATGCCAAGTCGGTTGTTAACTCCTCTGGCAAGCTGGTTGTGACCTCTCGTAACACCGAACTGAAACTGATCGACGAATTCGGCCGTACCAAAGAAAGCTATAAAGTGCCTTACGGTGCTGTTATGGCGAAAGGTGATGGTGAGCAGGTTGCTGGCGGCGAAACCGTAGCAAACTGGGATCCGCACACCATGCCGGTAATCACCGAAGTGTCTGGTTTCATTCGCTTTACTGACATGATCGACGGTCAGTCGATTACTCGTCAGACCGACGAATTGACCGGTCTGTCTTCGCTGGTAGTTCTGGATTCTGCAGAACGTACCGCGGGTGGTAAAGATCTGCGTCCGGCACTGAAAATCATCGATGCCAAAGGTAACGACGTTCTGATCCCAGGCACCGATATGCCTGCTCAGTACTTCCTGCCAGGTAAAGCGATCGTTCAGCTGGATGATGGCGTGCAAATCAGCTCTGGTGATACCCTGGCGCGTATTCCTCAGGAATCCGGCGGTACCAAGGATATTACCGGTGGTCTGCCACGCGTTGCGGATCTGTTCGAAGCCCGTCGTCCGAAAGAGCCGGCAATTCTGGCAGAAATCAGCGGTATCATTTCCTTCGGTAAAGAAACCAAAGGTAAACGCCGTCTGGTGATCACCCCGATTGACGGAAGCGATCCGTACGAAGAGATGATTCCGAAATGGCGTCAGCTCAACGTGTTCGAAGGTGAGCGCGTAGAACGCGGTGACGTAGTGTCCGATGGCCCGGAAGCGCCACACGACATTCTGCGTCTGCGTGGTGTTCACGCGGTGACTCGTTATATCACTAACGAAGTGCAGGACGTTTACCGTCTGCAAGGCGTTAAGATTAACGATAAGCACATCGAAGTTATCGTGCGTCAGATGCTGCGTAAAGCGACCATCGCCAACGCTGGCAGCTCCGACTTCCTCGAAGGCGAGCAGGTTGAATACTCCCGCGTCAAGATCGCTAACCGCGATCTGGAAGCGGATGGCAAAATCAGCGCGACCTACGCGCGTGATCTGCTGGGTATCACCAAAGCCTCTCTGGCAACCGAGTCGTTTATCTCTGCGGCATCGTTCCAGGAGACAACTCGCGTACTGACCGAAGCAGCTGTTGCGGGTAAACGCGACGAACTGCGCGGTCTGAAAGAGAACGTCATCGTGGGTCGTCTGATCCCGGCTGGTACCGGTTATGCGTACCACCAGGACCGTATCCGTCGCCGTGCAGCGGGTGAAACACCTGTCGCACCTCAGGTGACTGCGGAAGATGCATCTGCCAGCCTGGCAGAACTGCTGAACGCAGGCCTCGGCGGTTCCGACAACGATTAATCGTTGCTGATAACGCTAAATTAAAAACCCGCTTCGGCGGGTTTTTTTATGGCTGTCATCGGCGGTTGTATAGCGACAAAAACAAAAATGCCCGCATAGCGGGCATCTTGTCTGACTGAGAAAGTTTCTTTTAATTTATCAGCGGCAGACGACGGTAAAGTTCAATCATATCGCCCGCCAGGTCCTGAATGACCATCGCGTTCATCAGGTGGTCCTGAGAGTGGACAGTAATCAGGTTAACTGGCAGTTTGCCTGCGCCTTCGTCGAGACCAATCAACTGGGTCTGAATGGTGTGGGCGTGCTTCACAAACTCACGCGACTCGACCATCGACTGCTCCGCCGCGTCAAAGTCACCTTTACGGGCGAGCTGCAGTGCGGTTAATGCTGAACTACGTGCGGCCCCGGCGTTAACCAGCAGCTCCATGATAATGGTTTCTAAATCTTCCACATCTCACTCCATCAGCTTGAGGGCTTTCTCAAGAACGACATCACCTTTCATCATGCCGTAATCCATCATATCGATAACCGCGACTTTCTTACCCAGCGGCTCGGCCTGTGCCTGAAGCTTAGCCAGCTCATATTTGACCTGTGGCCCCAGCAGCACGATATCTGCGGCATCAATATTATCTTTGAATTCTGCGACAGGGACTGCCTTGATAGTGACTTCGACGCCTTTCTTCTGAGCCGCGTCTTTCATACGTTGAACCAGCATGCTGGTGGACATGCCTGCTGCACAGCATAAAACAATGTTCTTCATAACTCGCCCTCATGGTCCTTGATGCTTCATCTTTATCGCGTGATGGGGTAATCAACAACCGCTTTACGGCGATTGTGTGTAAGCCATCACAAAGATAGCCGCAAAAAAATGAAACCGGTTACAGTTTATGGCGTATCGACAAAAAAGCCCGCCGGAGCGGGCCTTTACTCATTGGGGCAATCATACAGAGCTGCTGCGTAAAATCTGGTTCTTGCCCTGTTGTTTGGCCTTATAGAGCGCTTCATCGACGGTGTTGATGAGCTGATCCAACGGCTCCATACTCCACTCACTGAAACCGCCACTGAAGGTGACGTGTAGGCCTTGTTCCCGCCAGCTCCGTTGTGCGACTTTTTGCCGCCACTCTTCCATTAGATCGATAGCGCCCGGCAGCGAATCTTCAGTGAAGACTACTGCGAACTCTTCCCCTCCGTAGCGATACAGCGAAACGCCATGCGGTTGCAGGACCTGAATGCCTTCACGTGCCACGTTTCGCAGCACTGTAGTGGTTTACTGAATTTGGCCACCTGAACAGAGGTGATATGCTCACCTCAGAACAACACAGGTGCACCAATGAAAAGAAAAAATTT
>NZ_JBIGIN010000054.1:0-20072 GCF_043558715.1 Scandinavium sp. M-37 | reverse complement strand
AAATTTTTTCTTTTCATTGGTGCACCTGTGTTGTTCTGAGGTGAGCATATCACCTCTGTTCAGGTGGCCAAATTCAGTAAACCACTACAGTTTCGGTCATCGCTGATAGTCGAGATTTCGGAGCTGTAGGCTGACGTTGAGTGGACGAGATCGTATTAGTGAACGTCGGCTTTGTGCCAGAAGCGGACATATCTTCAGATATTCTTATGGTGAAAAAACACAGCCATCAATTATTGTTCAATATCAATAATCAAAGTATGTTAGAGTTTCATTCGTAAAGAAAATCTCATCAGAAAAATGCTTTATCACAGTGCCAAAAGTGGATAATCTATCACCTATTCATCTAGAGTTCGTTAGGTTTCGTTATCATTCGATTCAATGTTCTTATACAAGGAGTAGTTAGTCTCTATGAGTGTCATAAAAGATTTTTTAGAACAATATAGCAAGCAGTATGATTATTATTCTGAGTTGGCAAAAATTGGCTCAAACTTGCTCGAGCAGGAATTGGAAAAGAGAGGGATTAAAGCCATAGTTTCATTCAGAGCTAAGCGACCAGACCGCTTAGAACAAAAACTTAATCAAAGAAATGAAAAGTCAGCATATGCAGATGTTGCTAATATATATGAAGATATCGTCGACCTGGCCGGTGTTCGAGTAGCTTTATATTTTCCAAAAGATAGAGAAGTAGTTGATGAAACTATTAATTTTTTATTTAACGTCCGAAAAAAGAAAAACTTTCCAGAAGCATCTTATAAACCTAAGTTTGAAAAAAGGTTTTCTGGTTACTGGGCATCTCATTATCGTGTCAATTTGAAAAACTCTAACCAAAATAAGAAGCGTTACGAAAGTGCATTATTTGAGATTCAAGTAGCATCGGTTCTTATGCATGCCTGGTCGGAAGTCGAACATGACCTTGTTTACAAACCTCTAGCAGGCGATTTGTCTGAAGAGGAACTTGCAATCCTGGATGAGATTAATGGATTAGTGCTTACTGGCGAAATAGCTCTTGAAAGACTTCAAAAAGCCATAACAAAAAGAACTAAAGAAAAAGATAATATTTCAAGTAGATATGAATTAACGAGTTTTATAACCAACTCACTTAATAAGAATTATATAAACAAACTTAAATTAGGTGATACTAAAATTTTATTTAATTATCTCAAAGATAATTCTAGCATAAGCGTCAGTGAACTTTCTGAATATTTGCGTAAAATTAATCAAAGTGAAAAAGAAACAATCACAGATCAATTGCTTCTTATGATTATTAATGATTCATACAAGAGCGCTGGAAGTAATTTAAATCTTTCAAATTATTTCAAACATGCTCTTGGGGAACATAAGGATGTATCAGGGTTTGAGTCATTTGTTAAAACATGGATTTTACTAGAAAAAGCAGTGTCTTTAATTCACAATCAAAACAATCGCCAGCACAAAAAATTCTTCACCGCAAAATTTGAGCCATTGGTTTCTGACGGAGTGCTGACGCGGGAAGAGTCAATTGAACTAAACTATTTTAAAAGAATTAGAAATAACTTACTTCATGGTATAGAAACACCTAACGATAAAGATCTAAACGAAATGTTCGTTAGGTTGTTAGCATTAACTGAGAAGATTATCTCATCTATTAAAAATGATGATGATAAAGCTAAATTGCTCAAAGAAATAAAGGCGTTGAGTGATTAAAATATGAGATAAAAATCATGGTCATAGACTAATTATTGTTTTGTATTCAGAGCCTGAATCTAAGCAGAATGATATGTCCGCTCCTCGCTTACAGCGGACCTTCTGCTCAGTTACCTAGTCCGCTTCGTGCCAACAGCGGATATCGGTGGGAACTTTAACCAGTAGTTAGGGAGCGATGGGAAGCATAAATGCAGAATATTAGTACCGGACTAGGGATCATTCAGTTTTCTATTAAGTAAAAATGTGGCATAAATTTTAACCGTGGCTGCTGCCAAAACCCGTAGGCATGTAGTGTGGGACTAATAGTGTATAACAATAGGTTAAATGAATATGATTGTTGAAGCGACAGAACTGTTAAGTGCTTTTGTAAAAGAAGAACAAGATAAAATTGAAAGCATCAACATGCCACATATGCCAACGTTGGGGAAAGCCTACGAGGAGATTACGAAACACGGTATTAACCAATCATTTTCAATCCCTAAGGGGTTGGATCTCTCTGTTGTTAGCGGATTCATCCGCGTTGGGGAAGAGCAACTACCCAATCAGATAGATTGCATGTTGGTGAAAGGCAAGGGGGATAAATATGGATTAACGGATGAATATATATATGATATAGAAAATGTATTAGCTATATTTGAGGTAAAGAAAACTCTTAATAAAGATGATTTTATCGATGCATATGAACATTTGGCTATTCTAAGAAAGAAATATAGTGAATATTTTTCTGGGAAAATGGATGCTATGGAGTTGAGGCCAAATATAAATGTGGCTTCGGAAATTTTTTCAAAAATAACAGGTGTATGTGGCCCAATTAACTATGATGACATTTTTCATTTAGATAATGAAAGTCAAGTGTTGTTTTACTCGTTAGTAATTGAACAGTTGGCGCCAGTGACAATTATTCACGGGTATGGTGGGTATAAATCAGAGAAAGGCCTAAGAGATGTCTTTTTGGATTATTTAGATGAAGATAATTACTTAAAAAACCTTACAAAGAAAAAGAAAAAAGAGAAAGAAAAAAATGCAGGTTCCATTAGCATGATTAGAGGCATAAATAGTATTCCGACTCTAATAACTGCAAATGAGTTTTCGTTAGTGAAAACAAATGGTCTTCCTTATTCTTTTTCAAAAGAAAGGAATAAAAATGACTGGGCGGTTATAGCTTCGGGAAGAGATAATCAACTTGGGATTATGCTTGAATTAATTTGGAGTAAAATATCCATTCAGTTCGGTATAAGTATGCCATGGGGCAATGATGATCATGTCGAAGAATTAGCCCCATTACTTTATGCTAAGGTTGTTAAAAAAGATGAATCATTAGGTTGGTACTATAGGTCATTCGAGATGTCCACGAAAAAATTAAAATCGCTTCTGCCTTCGAAATATGAGCCGTTAAAAATTTCTAACGGAGCAATTCATTTGGTTCGTAAATTGCCATTAATGCCTGATGGATATATAATAAATAACGAAAGTCGAAATGAATTTAATACAAAAGGATTTAATCTTGACGAGGTGATTGCGGAACTAATATCCACATCATATTTTGCACTTAATGGTACTAATTTGCTTACAATTCATTCTGCAACATATATATGCGATTTTGATGAGTATGGTTTCATAGATAGTCAATTTCAGCGGCTAAAATCATGGTGTGATAATAATGAAGTGAATGCAGGAATTACTCATTGTGTCATTTTAAGTTGACTTGATGAAGAGTCCGCTTTCGTCAGGTTACGATGTTAGTTAACGTATTCATCAGTAATACAGAGTAATCTCCTTAGGAAAAGTTTATGCCAAAAGCATTGCCGAGGTTACTCTATTTCTGGATTTCCCATTTCATCTTGGCTCACCTACAACAAAGCGCTTATCAACAGGGGCTCCATGACTTTCAGGCTGGATGATGAGGTTATTCGGGCCTAGTATGAGTCAGCAACACCTTCATCACGTGGGTACCCTCAGTGCTATTCTGACCTCGTTATCACGACTGTCCTGGTGATTAAAAGTGTATTCTGGCTAACCCTGCGGGCTGTACAGGGCGAAGTGCTCCCCTTTAATAAAATACGTCAATGCTAATAATCCCCGTTCCGACTCGATTGCGAACTTCCGCTTATCGCTCACAGCAGACCTTCACCTCTGTCAGTTCGTCCAATCCGTTCCAATTACAGACGTTAAAATAGCCCGTACACTTAAAACGATGCGGAATGACTTCTATTTGTTAACTGCTGTGATAAATTAATTAACATGACGCTAACGCCTTAAGTGATTTTTAATCGGGAGTTTATTCATGTTTTGGGAATCGGAAAGATTGATTTATAGGCATGCGGTAATGTCAGATTTGGAGTCTCTCTTTCGCATCTATGGCGATCCGAGGACGCACATATTTAATCCTGCAGGGCCCCATCCTGATATTGAACGTTCAAGGCAATCTCTTCAGCGCCGGATGTCTGACAGAAAAGTCTATGGGTTTGATGATTGGGCCATCATGAGAAAGGACAAACCAGATTACATCATTGGTTTCGGTGGCGTATTTGCCAGTGAATTTAATGGCAAACTTACTAACAACTTAGGTTACAGATTTGAGCCGGATGCATGGGGTAAAGGTTATGCAACTGAGCTTTCTAAAAGAGCTTTACTCTACGGATTTGAAGAAATTGGCCTACAAGAAATTGTCGGCGTCGTCCGAGAGAATCATCTGGCCTCAAAGAAAGTGCTCGAAAAAGTGGGCATGAACTTTGTTGAAAGAATAACGAATACTGAGAACCTTCCTGCGGGCCTTATGTTTAGTATTTTGCGCACTGAATGGCTGGAGTGTAACTCCAGATAAATTGCTGGATTCTTGCTCTATCTCTCGAGTTGTTCAACTTCCATTTCTCGCTCGATGCAGACAGAAACAAATCTCTCCGGATAAAGACTTTTATCCCCTCACCCATCGCAGTATTCTCGCCAGGCATCTGCAAAAACAGGTGCCGGGATTGGCCTCCTGCAAATCTTAGTGGGGACACAGTGGCGCGTTTGTGCCATTGACGATTTCACCTTGTGTAGTGGAGTACAATCTATGACATCCCTCCTTTCCCCTGACTGCGATTTACTGACTATCCCTTTTAGCGCTTCAACAGATTTTCTCGATCTGGCCGAATGCTGTGACCGTTTTGCTGAAACCCTGATTGAGTGCGGCCGTGACGAAGACGATTATAAGCTGGCGCTGTTAGGCCGACTTGGCTCCTGTCTGGCCTTGCTGGCCCCGACGCTGAACGACCCTATTCCGGCACATCTGATTGAGCGGCTGACCGTCGATAAACTGCCTGAGCCACAATCCTGGTTCGAACCGGACCACGATGCGCTGTGCGCGTACTGCCAGGCGCTGACACAGCTCCTGAGCCAGCACACGTTGCCGCCTGAAATGGAGGTAACGCTGCGCGGATTATTGTGTGAGCTGGTGTGGATGTTCGCAGCAGATATGAAAGCGCCGCGCTGGGAGCGTTAACAAACAGAGCTATGAATTGCCCGGCGGCACTGCGTTTGCCGGGCCTACGCGTAGCGCCAGCAGGCATTCTTTACCTTTCGGAAGAACAAAGCCTGGGTTCAGTCATCTACGGAACTCAGGCTTTTCTGCCCTTTTGCCCCTGATTGACCGGTTTTCGTTTGCGCTGCACACGTAGTGCATCGACGACCAATGAAAACGCCGGAGAAGGTTGTTTGCGGCTGGGGTAGTAGAGGTAATAGCCAGGGAAAGGCTGACACCAGGGATCCAGCACCCGAACGAGCCGCCCTGCCTCAATATGCGACCCAAATTCTTCTTCCGGCAAAAACGCGATCCCCAACCCCGCCAGCGCGGCATAAACAATGTGCTCTGTAGTATTAAACGTCAGCTGGCCGCTCACGCGCACATTCAGATCGCCGCCGTCCTGGTCAAAATCCCACACATATAATCCACCGGATCGGACCATCCGCTGGTTAATACAGCAGTGTTGCGTCAGCTCATGCGGCGTTTGTGGGATCGGATAACGGGCGAAGTAATCCGGCGACGCAACCGCCGCCATGCGCAATTCCGGGCCAATCGGGATGGCTATCATGTCTTTATCAATGGTATCGCCCAGGCGCACACCTGCATCAAAACGATCGGCCACGATATCGCGGAAACCGTGGTTGGCATCAAACTCAATATGGATATCTGGATACTCGCGCAGCAGTGGCGTCAGCTTGGGTAACAGCGTGGTGCGTAACACGTCTGGCCCGCACGTGATGCGCACCGTCCCGGCGGGTTTATCCCGCAACTCTGTGAGCAACTCCAGCTCGGCCTCAATCTCATCAAAACGGTTGCCGATGGCCTGTAACAACCGTTCTCCGGCTGTCGTGGGCGACACGCTGCGAGTGGTGCGCGTCAGCAGGCGGATCTGCATCCGTTCTTCGAGGGCGGAAATCGCCTGGCTGAGCGCAGGTTGCGTCACGCCCAGATGCGCCGCCGCGCGGGTAAAGCTCCCTTCCCGGGCAACGGTGACAAAATAAAGCAGGTCATTCAGATTGCGTTTCATCCGCCAGACATCTCCAATTAATAAGCAGAACTTATAAGCCCATTAAGTATTCATTAGCTAGTCAGCCTACACCCCTCATGTGAAAATTTCAGCAACAGATAATCGTGAACAGCATTCGCCCAGCCCATCCCTGAAGGTTGCCTGGCCGGATGTCAAGGTAGAAGAGAATGCCCACAATGACCCGTGAAATACCCACTCACCAACAGCACGCCTACTGGAGCGGCGTTTTTGCAATGACGCTCTGCGTCTTTGTGCTGATCGCGTCAGAATTTATGCCGGTAAGCCTGCTGACGCCCATCGCCTCCGATCTGGGCGTCAGTGAAGGGCTGGCCGGGCAAGGGATTGCGATTTCCGGGGCGCTGGCGGTCGTGACCAGCCTGTCGCTCTCGACGCTTGCCGGAAATCTGAACCGTAAATTTCTGCTGCTGGGAATGACGGCGCTAATGGCAATTTCTGGCGCAATCGTCGCGATGGCGACCAGTTATCCCGTCTACATGCTGGGCCGGGCCTTGATAGGTATCGCGATCGGTGGATTCTGGTCGATGTCTGCGGCCACCGCGCTTCGGCTGGTGCCTGAGCATCTGGTGCCTCGCGCGTTGGCGATTTTCAACGGCGGAAACGCGCTGGCCACTGTGATAGCCGCCCCGCTCGGTAGCTATCTCGGGGCGGTGGTTGGCTGGCGCGGGGCCTTCTGGTGCCTGGTCCCGGTGGCGATCGCGGCGTTCATCTGGCAGTGGATAAGCCTGCCGCTGATGGCGGCCGATAAAAACCCGCGTTCCGGCGGCGCTATTTTTCGTCTGTTTACCCGTCCGGTGGTAGCGATTGGCCTGCTGGCCTGCGGCCTGTTCTTCATGGGGCAGTTCGCCTTATTCACCTACGTCCGCCCGTTCCTCGAAACGGTGACGAAAGTGGAGATAGCCACGTTATCGCTCATTTTGCTGACCATCGGCGTCGCGGGGTTTATCGGTACGTTGGTGATCAGCCGCTGCCTGAAGGCTGGCTTCTACCCGACGCTCATCGCCATCCCCTTACTGATGGCGGTCATCGCCGGGACATTGATGCTGTCGGGGCAAAACGTCTGGGTAGTTGCGCCGACGCTGGGGTTCTGGGGGCTGCTGGCAACGGCGGCGCCCACCGGATGGTGGACCTGGGTGGCCCGCACGCTGCCGGACGATGCCGAAGCAGGCGGTGGCCTGATGGTCGCCATTATCCAGCTGTCTATCGCGCTGGGTTCTACCCTCGGCGGCCTCGCGTTTGACCACATCGGCTGGCAGAGCACCTTTACCCTGAGCGGAGGGCTGTTGATTGCCGCCGCCGGGCTGACATTCCTGACATCACGTAAAACACTTCACGCACACTAAGAGGATGCATTCCATGAAAAATATAACCCTGGCGCTGGGGCTGTTACTCGGCTCATTCGCGGCCACCGCGGCTGACATGTCAAAAGGCGCGGATAACTTCTATAAAAGCGATAAAGTCACTCAGCAAAAGGTGACGTTTAAAAATCAGTATCAGATGAAGGTAGTGGGCAATCTGTTTATCCCGAAGACACTGAATCAGAACGTTAAAAATCCGGCCATTATCGTCGGCCACCCGATGGGGGCGGTGAAAGAACAAAGCTCGAATCTGTATGCGCAAAAACTGGCGGAACAGGGCTATGTGACCCTGGCGATCGACCTCTCTTTTTGGGGCGAAAGTGAAGATAAGCCGGGTCATTTGATTTCGCCGGAAATCTATTCTGATGACTTCAGCGCGGCGGTCGACTACCTGAGCACCCAGCCCTATGTTGATCCGGAGAAGATTGGCGTGCTGGGCGTCTGCGGCAGCGGCAGCTTCGTGATCAGCGCAGCGAAAATCGATCCGCGCATGAAGGCGATTGCCACCGTCAGCATGTATGACATGGGTTCGGCTTTCCGAAATGGCCTTAATCATTCCCAAACCGCAGAGCAGCGTCAGGCGTTTATTAAATCGGCAATCGAGCAGCGTTTTGCCGAATTTAAAGGCGCAGAGAAGGCGTACATTCCCGGAACCGTCAATAAACTGGATGATTCGACCCCAGCTATTCAGCGCGAGTTCTTTGATTTCTATCGCACTGCGCGAGGCGGCTATACCCCTGAGGGCGAGAAAGAAGAACTGACCACTAAACCCCTGCTGAGCAGCATAGGCAAGTTTATGAACTTCTATCCGTTCAACGATATCGACACCATTTCACCGCGTCCGATGCTGTTTATCACCGGTGACCAGGCCCACTCGAAAGAGTTTAGCGAAGATGCCTATCAACGCGCCGGACAGCCAAAAGAGCTGTATGTTGTTCCGGGCGCAGGGCATGTTGATTTGTATGACCGCACTGACCTGATCCCGTTTGAGAAACTGACCGCGTTCTTCAACGCTAATCTTAAATAACGATCCACCCGGCGGCAGGCCTGCGTTTTGTAGGCCTGCTAAGCGAAGCGACAGCAGGAGAAAGTGCTTGAATAATCAACGATGGGCGCAGTCATTCAGCCATCCGGGCGTTTAAGTGGTTAAAATAAAAAACATAAAACGTTGCTAAATTAATTTCGCTGTGTCTTAATAGCGTCATCGGTTTGGAACACAGACCTTATGAAAGCAGTTTTAGTAAAGCAGTCCTCAGTTCGGTGTTATCGTTAGATACTCTCCTTCATGAGCCTCCTCCTAAGTGCCAAATAAGAAAGGTCTCTAATTACAGACCCTCATCGCCGCCTTACTACGTGGCTCAAATAATTAAGGAAGTATCTATGTCTAACAAAATGACTGGTTTAGTAAAATGGTTCAACGCTGATAAAGGTTTTGGCTTCATCACTCCTGACGACGGCAGCAAAGATGTATTCGTACATTTCTCTGCAATTCAGAGCGATAACTTCAAAACTCTGGATGAAGGTCAGAAAGTGTCCTTCACCATCGAAAACGGCGCTAAAGGCCCAGCAGCTGGCAACGTATCCCCGCTGTAAGCCGCGCTGATTATCAGTGTACCTTACAACCGCGATGAAGGCACTAGCCTGAGCAGTTAAGAACCACTGATGATAAAAAGAACCCGCCAAGTGCGGGTTTTTTATTGCCTAAAATTTGACGCCCCCCGCCTAATTCAGCCTGGTCTCATGCATAAGTCAGGATCATAAGGTACACTTTTTATCATGTTGAATAATTTGGATAAAAAGGATGACTGACTTCCCACCCAGCTTATTGATCTTAAATGGCAAAGGTGCCGGTGAACCCGCACTTCGCGAAGCCATAAACCAGTTGCGTGAGGACGGCGTGGAAATCCACGTGCGCGTGACGTGGGAGAAAGGCGATGCGGCGCGCTATCTGGACGAAGCCTGCCGGTTGGGCGTGGCAACGGTGATCGCTGGCGGCGGCGACGGCACCATCAATGAAGTCGCTACCGCAATTATCCAGTGTGAAAACAGCTATATTCCGGCACTCGGCCTTCTGCCGCTCGGCACCGCCAATGATTTTGCTACCAGCGTCGGCGTTCCGCCTGAACTCGATAAAGCCCTGAAACTGGCGATTGCGGGCAACGCCACGGCGATTGATATCGCGCGGGTCAACGACAAAACCTGCTTTATCAATATGGCGACCGGCGGATTCGGGACGCGGATCACCAGCGAAACACCGGAGAAACTGAAAGCAGCGTTAGGTGGCGTGTCGTATCTGATCCATGGCCTGATGCGCATGGATACCCTGAAACCCGACCGCTGTGAAATTCGCGGCGAAAATTTCCACTGGCAGGGTGACGCGTTGGTGATTGGGATAGGTAACGGGCGTCAGGCGGGTGGCGGGCAGCAGCTTTGCCCGGATGCCTTAATCAATGACGGTCTGTTACACCTGCGTATTTTCACTGGTGAAGAACTGCTCCCTGCACTGTTTAACACTCTCTCCCGCCCGGAAGAGAGCCCGAACCTGATTGATGGCGTATCGTCGTGGTTTGAAATCACCGCCCCGCACGACATTACCTTTAATCTCGACGGAGAACCGATGAGCGGGCGGGAATTCCGGATCGAAACCCTGCCCCATGCCCTGGAATGCCGTCTTCCGCCGGGTTGTCCTTTATTGCGCTGATAAAAAAGCCTCCTCCTGAATCAGAAGGAGGCTTTTTGTTATAACGAGTATCAGGCGATGGTCACTTTCTCGTCCAGATACACATCCTGCACCGAGTTAATCAGCTTCACGCCCTCGGCCATCGATTTCTTGAACGCTTTACGACCCAGAATAAGGCCCATCCCACCCGCACGTTTATTGATAACTGCAGTGCGAACGGCATCGACCTGGTCATTGTCCCCTGCTGCCCCGCCAGAGTTAATCAGCCCTGCGCGGCCCATATAGCAATTAGCTAGCTGGTAACGCACCAGATCGATCGGGTTATCGGTGGTCAGCTTGCTGTAAACGCGCTCATCGGTATAACCGAAGTTCACCGCCTTGTAACCGCCGTTATTCTCCGCCATTTTCTGCTTCACGATATCCGCGCCAATGGTCGCTGCCAGATGGTTAGCCTGACCGGTCAGGTCGGCGGAAACGTGATAATCCACGCCATCTTTTTTAAAGCCGGAATTACGCAGATAGGCCCACAGAACGGTCACCATGCCCAGTTCATGCGCACGTTCAAATGCGGCGGAGATCTCTTCAATCTGGCGACGCGACTCTTGCGAGCCGAAATAAATGGTCGCCCCGACCGCCACCGCGCCCATATTGAAAGCCTGTTCGACACTGGCGTAGAGCGTCTGGTCGAAGGTGTTCGGGTAGCTGAGCGTCTCGTTGTGATTGAGCTTCACAAGGAACGGGATGCGGTGAGCATAGCGGCGCGACACACTCGCCAGCACGCCATAGGTCGAAGCGACACAGTTACAGCCCGCCTCAATCGCCAGCTCAACAATATTTTTTGGGTCAAAATAGAGCGGATTAGCGGCAAATGAGGCGCCAGCAGAGTGCTCAACGCCCTGGTCTACCGGTAAAATAGAGAGGTAGCCGGTGCCCGCCAGACGCCCGGTGTTATACAGGGTCTGCATGTTACGCAGAACGGCTGGGGGACGGTTGTTGTCAATCATCACGCGATCGACATAATCAGGGCCGGGAAGATAAAGCTGTCCGGACGGTATGGTCATACAACGATGCTGTAAAAGGCTGTCGGCGTCTTTGCCAAGCAACTGCGCAATATCAGTCATAGTGATAACTCCCGTAAGTGCCAGCGGC
Source organism: Scandinavium sp. M-37 (assembly GCF_043558715.1). Classification (NCBI taxonomy): domain Bacteria; kingdom Pseudomonadati; phylum Pseudomonadota; class Gammaproteobacteria; order Enterobacterales; family Enterobacteriaceae; genus Scandinavium; species Scandinavium sp. M-37. Next base: position 8,652 of record NZ_JBIGIN010000054.1, on the reverse strand, counting down.
GCTGGCATGAATGTCCTGTGCCCATGTTTAAGGCAACCCTAAGCTTGGTCTTCTGAGCGCGATTTTGCCAGCCCATGTGTGCGCTTTTAAGCACATTCCGCTGGCACGATTCAGGTACGAAAAAGTGTTAAGTCGCTCATGAAATCACCGCAAAGGTATTTAAAAGGTATTATTCAATGGTAGTGTGCAGGCGTACCTTACCTGTCATGAAGGATTTAAAGATGAAAACTACAGTGAAGCTGTCGTTCATGATGTTCGTGGAGTGGTTTATCTGGGGGGCGTGGTTTGTGCCTCTGTGGTTATGGCTGAGCAAAAACGGCTTCAGCGCCGGGGAAATCGGCTGGTCGTATGCCTGTACTGCCATCGCGGCGATCCTCTCGCCCATCCTGGTCGGCTCGCTGACTGACCGCTTCTTTCCGGCACAGAAAGTGCTGGCAATACTGATGTTCGCCGGGGCGATTTTGATGTATTTCGCCGCGCAGCAGACCACCTTCCATGGCTTCTTCCCGTTGCTGCTGGCCTACTCGCTGACCTATATGCCGACTATCGCCCTGACCAACAGCATTGCTTTTTCCCACGTGCCGGACGTCGAGCGCGATTTCCCGCGCATTCGCGTGATGGGCACCATAGGCTGGATTGGTTCCGGCCTGGTGTGCGGTTTCCTGCCGCAAATGCTCGGTTATAACGATATCTCCCCGACCAGCTTTCCGCTGCTTCTCACCGCTGCCAGCTCGGCGCTACTGGGCGTTTTCGCGCTGTTCCTGCCGGATACGCCGCCAAAAAGTACCGGCAAAATGAGCCTGAAAGTCATGCTCGGCCTGGACGCGCTGGTGCTGCTGCGCGACAAAAACTTCCTCGTCTTTTTCTTCTGCTCGTTCCTGTTCGCCATGCCGCTGGCGTTCTACTACATCTTTGCCAACGGCTATCTGACCGAAGTCGGGATGCATAACGCCACCGGCTGGATGACCCTCGGCCAGTTCTCCGAAATCTTCTTTATGCTGGCGCTGCCGTTCTTCACCAAGCGCTTTGGTATTAAAAAGGTATTATTATTAGGTCTGGTGACCGCGGCCATTCGCTACGGCTTTTTCGTCTATGGCGGCGCAGAGCATTACTTTACCTACGGCCTGCTTTTCCTCGGTATTCTGCTGCACGGCGTGAGCTACGATTTTTACTACGTGACCGCCTACATTTACGTCGACAAAAAAGCGCCGGTGCAAATGCGCAACGCCGCGCAGGGGCTGATTACCCTGTGCTGTCAGGGCTTTGGCAGCCTGCTCGGCTACCGTCTCGGCGGCGTGATGATGGAGAAAATGTTCGCCTATAAAACGCCGGTCAACGGCCTGACCTTCAACTGGGCCGGGATGTGGACCTTCGGGGCGGTGATGATCGCCGTGATTGCCGTGTTGTTTATGCTGTTCTTCCGTGAATCGGACAGAGAAATTACCGCCATCCCCGTCGACAGCGACGCGCGCGACATGGCGATGACACATGAGGAAGTGAAATGAAACATCAACGAATTCTCGGGGCCTTGTACGGCCAGGCGTTAGGCGATGCGATGGGTATGCCATCAGAACTGTGGCCGCGCTCACGCGTAAAAGCACACTTCGGCTGGATTGACCGTTTTCTGCCAGGCCCGGCGGAAAACAATGCCGCCTGCTATTTCAATCGTGCGGAGTTTACCGACGATACCTCGATGGCGCTGTGCCTGGCCGATGCGATTATCGAATGCGACGGCGAGATCGTACCGGACGTAATTGGCCGCCACATTCTGGCGTGGGCAGAAGGCTTCGACGCGTTCAATAAAAACGTGCTCGGCCCGACCTCGAAAATAGCGCTGAATGCCATTCGCGACGGTAAACCGGTCAGCGAGCTGGAAAACAACGGCGTCACCAACGGGGCAGCGATGCGCGTCTCCCCGCTGGGCTGCGTGCTGCCGACTGCTGACCTCAATGCCTTTATCGATGCGGTCGCGCTGGCTTCCAGTCCGACGCACAAATCCGATCTCGCTATCGCCGGAGCGGTAGTGATTGGCTGGGCCGTCTCCCGCGCGGTGGACGGCGAAAGCTGGCAGAACATCGTTGATGCACTGCCCGCCGTCGCCCGTCAGGCCCAGGAAAAACGGGTAACCACTTTCAGCGCCTCGCTCTCAATGCGTATCGAACTGGCGCTGAAAACCATCCGCGAAGCCCACGGCGTGGAATCCGCCTGCGAACAGCTTTATCAGTTGGTCGGTGCAGGCACCAGTACCCTTGAATCCGTGGCCTGCGCGATTGCGATGGTCGACCTGGCAGGTACCGACCCGAACCGCTGCGCGATTTTGTGCGCCAACCTGGGCGGCGACACCGACACCATCGGCGCGATGGCTACCGCCATCTGCGGGGCGTTGCACGGTATCGACGGGATTAACCCAGCGCTGAAACAGGAACTCGACGCGGTGAACCAACTCGACTTTGACCGCTACGCCACCGCCCTGCTGCGCTATCGCCAACAGCGGGAGGAACGATGCTGAATGACAAACTGAGCCAACTCCGGCAGCAGCGCCCGGTAACGGTCATCGGTTCGGCGGTGATTGACGTCATCGCCGATGCCTACGCCCTGCCCTGGCGTGGCTGTGACATCGAATTACAACAGCAGAGCGTCAATATTGGCGGTTGTGCGCTGAACGTGGCGGTAGCGCTGAAACGTCTCGGCATAGAATCCTGTAACGCCCTGCCACTCGGCCAGGGTGTGTGGGCCGATATCGTGCGCAACAACCTGACTCGCCAGGGCATTCACAGCCTGATTGAAACCAACAAGGGTGACAACGGCTGGTGCCTGGCGCTGGTCGAACCGGACGGAGAGCGCACCTTTATGTCGTTTACCGGGGTGGAAAACGCCTGGGACGAGGACTGGCTGGCACGTCTGCCGCAGCACGCTGACGGCCTGGTTTACCTGTCCGGCTATCAGCTTACCGCCCCCTGCGCCGAACGCCTGATTGGCTGGCTGGAAGCGTCGCCTGGCGTGACGGCGCTGATCGACTTTGGGCCACGTATTGCAGATGTGCCTCCGGCACTGTTTGCGCGGATCATGGCCTGCAAACCGCTCATCACCCTGAATCGCCAGGAAGCGGACATTGTTGCCGAACAGCAGACGTTTCCCACCGATGTTGAACAGTTAGGCAAAGCCTGGCTTGAACGCTGGCAGGCACCGCTGATAGTGCGCCAGGATAAGGACGGGGCGTGGTATTTCAGTGAGGCGGCATCCGGCCAGGCTGCGGCGTTCCCGACCACGGTGGTCGACACCATCGGCGCAGGCGACAGCCACGCAGGCGGCGTGCTGGCAGGATTGGCCTCAGGATGGTCGTTGGCCGAGGCGGTCACACTGGGTAATGCGGTTGCATCCTGGGTGGTCAGTCACCGCGGCGGCGACTGTGCCCCCACTCGCGACGAATTACTCCTCGCACACAAACACGTATAAATCGCTGCGGCAGTAGCTGATGCTGTATTCAATCGGCCGCTGCTGCTGATCCAGCGCCACCTGTTTAATCACCAGCACCGGGATTTTGTCATCCATTTTGATGTGTGTCTGAAACTCAGCGTCCGGCATGCGGGCGCTGACGCGTGACCGGGTCCGCTGGGGGTAAATATGCTGGCTGCGAAAATAGTCGTACAGTGAAACCCCGATGTCGTCGGCATCCTTGATTAGGTGCGACGGTACCCACGACTCCTCAATCGACACCGCCTCTTCATCAACATAACGAATGCGCTTGAGTAAAAAGACCTCGCTTTTCGGCTCCAGCGCCAGCTGTTCGGCCACTTCTGACGGACATTCCACCACCCGCTTGTTGACCCACAGCGTGTCCGGTTTTTTGCCCCGCAACACCACCTGCTGGGAAAAACCGCGCGCCTCTTTCAGCGAATACTCAAAGATGTTGTTGATCTGGGTACCGTAGCCACGCGCCCGCGTGACCACACCTTCATCTTCCAGGGTCTGCATCGCCTTGCGCACAGTAATGCGCGACACGCCGGTAAGCTGGCTCAGGTCTCGCTCGCCGGGCAAAATATTGCCATGCTCCAGCCAGCCGCTGCGCACCGCGTTCTTTACCGTTTCGGCAAATTTCAGGTACAGCGGCGTGTTATCGGCAGCGGCGATGCGCTCGTTCAGTTGCGCGAGAAGCCGGGTATGCGCTTGTTCCATCTCTGGTTTCCTGGCTAAAAGTTTCAGTCAGTATACTACCACCATGCGTGAAAATGATGCACCGGCCCGATACCGCTCCCGACCTCCAGCGAGTCCGCCTGTGCCAGCGCCGCCGACAGCCAGGCTTTGGCTTCCAGCACCGTTTCCCGCCAGCTGTTATAGCGCGGATGCAACGCCGCTAAGGCTGCCGACAATGTACAACCGGTGCCGTGGGTATTTTTGGTCCGCACGCGCGGCGCGGTAAAACGCATTTCGCCCTCGCGGGTAAACAACCAGTCCGGGCTTTCAACATCGTCCAGATGACCGCCCTTCATCAGCACCGCCTCGCAGCCCAGGGCCCGCAGCGCCCGGCCTTGCTCGAGCATTTCCCTTTCATTACACGCATGAGGCGCATCCAACAGCGCCGCGGCTTCCGGCAGATTGGGGGTAATCAGGGAGACCTGCGGCAATAAGCGTTTACGCAACGTAGCGATCGCCGACGCTGACAGCAACGGATCGCCGCTTTTCGCCAGCATCACCGTATCGAGCACCACGTTAGTGATGTGATAACGTGCCAAACGTTCGGCCACGGCTTCAACGATATCCGTTTCAGCCAGCATACCGATTTTAGTGGTGTCGATGCGCACGTCGCTAAACACTGAGTCCAGCTGCGCGGCGACAAAATCGGGTTCGATGCGATACACCGACTGCACGCCCTGGGTATTCTGCGCCACCAGCGCGGTGACCACCGAACAGCCGTAGGCCCCGAGTGCCGAAAACGTTTTGAGGTCCGCCTGAATCCCGGCCCCGCCGCTCGGGTCTGTGCCTGCAATGGTGAGCGCGTTAATCCGCTTCATGCCTGCCCCTCCGCGTACAGCGCGTCTAGAAATGCCGCCACGAAGCTGCCCGGCCCGGCGCTGTTTTCAGTCGCTACCCCGCCTGCTCGTTTCATTAATCCGCAGGCCGCCGCGACGTTATCGAGCCTGTCGCCCGGCAGCGCACAGCTCGCCGCCACCACCGCCGAAAGCGCACAGCCCGTGCCGACCACTTTGGTCATCAACGAGGAACCGCCGGTAACCCTCACCGTGCGCTGCCCGTCGGTAACGTAATCCACCTCACCGGTGACCACCACAACAGTAGAAATTTGGCGCGCCAGGGCCTGGGCGGCAGGCAGCGCGGTGGCAGCGGTATCGGTAGTATCCACCCCGCGCCCGCCGCGGCTCATGCCCGCCAATGCGAGAATTTCAGAGGCGTTGCCACGAATAGCAGCAGGCTGAAGTGACAACAGCTGCTGGCAAAATTCTGTCCGCAACGTGAGCGCCCCCACGGCTACCGGGTCGAGCGTCCAGGGTTTTTGGCTGGCGTTTGCACTTTCCACCGCGGTTCGCATCGTCGCCGCACGGGATTGCGTCAGCGTGCCAACATTGATCAACAGTGTATCGGCAAAGGCGGCAAACTGTGGGGCTTCGTCGGCATCAATCACCATCGCCGGAGACGCGCCGAGCGCCAACAAAACGTTAGCCGTGAAGGTTTGCACCACATCGTTAGTCATGCAGTGAACCAGCGGCGAACGAGTACGAAAAAGGTGTGAAGTGTGCGCGAGCTGCGCGGAGTTAAGCAGGTCAGGTTGCATAGTTCGCTCCTGCCAGTGGGTGAAGAAGCGATACCCTGCGCGGGTCTCTGACTTCCCTACGCTGGCATTATCCAGATCAGGTGGTACGGGTATTTCTCAGCCTTCACAAAGAAGGGCACCCCGAGTCATTTGGTACAAATTAGCTTACTTTTTGCCAGCTTAGGGGAAGTTGCTTGCTGGTGCAAGCCCGCCCTCATCAGGTCTCGCTTCTTCACCTTAAAGACGCTCCTGACCCCTTTTTTAACCCCCACCCCAGATAGCAAAAAAGGAGCCGAAGCTCCTTTATGATATTACCCATGACCTCATGGATTCCGAGATTCAGTTTTGCGTTCTGTTTTTCTACGTCGTTCCAAGGTGCGGATTACATCCCAGATAAACAGGAACAGCAAATACCAGTAAAGTGCGGAGATCATACGCGAGTGTCCTGGTTCCAGTAGGTTGCTACCGTCCTCAGAGACACCGCCATTTCTTCCGCAGCCCTTTTCTGAGTTAGCCCTTGCGCCTTGTATTCCAGCACCTTCAAACGCGTTTCCTGCTGCTTACCAGCTTTCTTGATTCCAAGGCATTCGATGGTTGAGCCAGGGAAGTAATGGGTTTTGAGGTATTCTGCTGCCGCCATGTCGGGAACGACAAACACCAGAGGGTGATCGGTATCAGTGTTGCGAATGGATGTTCGGCTAAGAAACTGGTAGCACCGTTCAAAATACATAGCCTGACGCTTCTTCTCCATTACCATTTCAAAATCCCAACCGATACGTTCGCAATAGTCAGCCCATCGCTTACGGTCTTTGTCGCCCAGATTTGCACATCCGAGGAACACGGCACAATGAACACCTTGGTAGTTGTTCATTCCGTAGCTCGACATCGAGACAGCTTCCCCTCCCATGCGATCACCAAGCTCAGTGAGTCCGATGGTCTGGAAGTCGCAGATGGTTTTATCCCTGTTAGTGGCGAAGATAAATTCCTTGCCAACAGTCTGTCGAATCTCGTTCAGATGATTGTTAAAGACATTGGCGAGTTCTGACTGCCCCGCTCTTTTGATATCTTCTTGGAGAACAACCACGATCTTGATAGGCACTTTTTTATGCTTACGTCTCTCGGGATCAGGCTGAAGATGTTCACCCGCTTCCTGAACAGCGATCTGAGCGACGTTCTCTGCCATCCAGATAAACCCGCTGCGATTTACACCAGCGCCGAGCACAGTGAAACTCTTTGCCCACGTTGTGGCCTTCAGTATCGGATTATAAGTGTACGCAAAGAAGCTGTATGAAGAATCACATTCTTTATGCATCACGCCACCGCCGTCGAGCGCCACGTAAAGCACTTTCTTAAGATTGTCACTGTTAGCGTGCTTCTCATGGTAATACTTGTACAGATTGTCGTAGTGCTCTTCGCGCAGGTATAGCAGCCCGTTTCGCTCTTCCAGCCATTCCAGGTATGGGAAGTTTTCTGCCGTCCTGTCAGCATGTCGGATCGTTGCTTCTGCCCCAAACCAGCCATCAGGAATCTCGTCAATCACCACATTGTGTTCTGCCAGTAGAGAACGCATCTCAGGATTGAACGTTGCGAGGTGGCAGTAGTTGGTGAAACATTCGTGGGTGGTTATCACCACATTTGTCTGGAAGTTATCAGCCAAGGTGCTTTTCAGGTTGAGAGTCGCCCCTTCAACGAAAATGTGATGGTTTGGGATTCTCAAGCGATTCAGATCTTGCTTGAACTGATCGGCTAAAGCGTGGGTTGGTACTACGATTAAGAATTTTTCTGGGACAACTTCGCGATTGAAGCTGAGAATGTACTCTTTCAGACGGTGGCTCTTTCCTGAGCCGCAAATCGCATTAACAAAGTTTACTACTGGTTTCTTTTCGGTCATTCGGTTCCTCTCGGTTTAGGACTGCTGTTATTAACTCACTCACCAGCGCGGCGGCTGACTTGTCTTCACGGTTGGCACGTTCAACAAGCGCCCTGTGGGTTTCATCAGTGAATCGGATGTTCATTCGGTTGTTCCTCGTTACGTAAAATCTCCTGAAGCTGTTCAATGCGGTAGCTGATCAAGGCCACCCTGAACATCTTGCGTCGTTCGTCGGAGAGATTTTTGTTGTGGGAGTATTGTTGGCAAATCTTGGGGAGCAGCTTTCCGCTGTGTAGGGCTTCGAGCACATCAGTTTTAGTTTGGTACATGTACCTCCTTATTATAACGGTTGTTAACTATCTACTATTCATCATACATTAAATCGGTTGCAAAGTCAACTGTTTTCCGATCAAATTCAACATCTTAACAAATACAGCACAATTTACGATTGCAAAAGCAAAGAATAAATGTTAGTTTTGCCAACCTTTTCTTTCACGCTTCTGTTTATAGCACAATGAAAAAATTGAAAAGTGAACGATAACAATTTAACCATGAGGACTTAATTGACCACAAAACATACAGGAGGATCGATTTGACAGATAACCAAGGGCTTTCCCCAACCGAAGTTGAAGCACTATACACAGAGACATTTCCCCCCCACTCCAGTATCACGCCAGTACAAGTGACAGACACCATCGAACAGAAGTTCGATAATCTCGTGCCATACATCACAGAAGTTATGCATCGTCAGAAAAGAAGCATTCACCCTAAGATTCTGAAGTTCACCACCGATCACGTACGAGTGTGGAAATACCTGCGTGAGAACGAAGTACAAGAAATGACGCAACCCTTACCAGATGGTAAAGTAGAGGTTATAACTGGTATCGTCTTCGATCTAAGTTGCGCCGCTCGTGACCTGGCTATGTGTAGTGGCACACTGAATTTGGCCACCTGAATAGAGGTGATATCATCACCTCACAGAAAAAACAGGTGACATTATGACCGGACGTAACAG
>NZ_JBIGIN010000053.1:0-25843 GCF_043558715.1 Scandinavium sp. M-37 | reverse complement strand
GTGCACACCCTGGTTGTCAGAGATGGTGTCGATGTTAATCACGCCCGGCTCGGCGGGGGTGGGAACTAACTGCCCATTTTCGACGGGCAGGTCGGCCAGCAGGCCGGCAAGCTGTGCCGTGTCGCGTGAACTGGAGGTGTAATCAGCCATAGTGTATTTATTCCTTATCGGGGTTGTGGGGCGGGGGAAATAAAAAACACTGTTCCACCGCAGGGGGGTAATACCGATGGTGAATCGTGCGTGGTCCAGTCTGCACAGTAAACGCTGTGTCCATGACGAATAAACAGATAAGAATAAAAAAGGACATTACAGATAACAGAATCGCCCTCGGGGAAGGGGGGCGGGCGTGTTCTGATTATGTTTTGGATAAAATGAAAAAGCGCTTAATCATTTAACTGAATTTGCCGGGGCCGAAAGAGCTCATTCAGGGGGAACCTGAATAAAACAGGGGCTTGAAACAGGTAGGGGTCTGTGTCGCTATATTATAATAACCGAAAGCAGTGTCCGGATAATTAGAATTACCAGGGATAGTCATGGTTCTGTGGCATAGGGAAAGATATAACCCATGCCAGCGCTGTTTTCTTATCGCCTGGCGATAACAGCGTGCGATGGTGGGTACAGGAGCGTGATCAGGGCTTGTCGCATTCCAGCCATCAGGCAAAAAAATGGCTACCGTATTCGGTAGCCAAATCAGTCAAAGAACACAGGGTGTTCTCCACACTTGCGCTTAATAAGCATAAACTGTTCTCTTGCCCACAGGCCAGTCGAATAAACGAAAGAGAGTTTTCGGCTAAATAAAATCGCAAGATGGAATATTAAAAACAGCTTCAGTGGCCAGTATTGCCTGACCACTACACGGTCACGTATGGGTTAATATACGTTAACCCATAGGATGCATTCTAATTTCAGTGGTGTTCGAAATTAATACCGTGTTGAATCAATAGTTCGATATTAGAATCAGTCACCCGATAAAGATCGTAATCCACATGGCCGATAGTCAATTGGTGCTCTTCCCAGGTCGTCGCTTGAAGATCTGCTTCATTGAGGACCAAAATGTCACCCGCATCGCCGTGCACGGCAACCTGTATCTTACCATCACGGAACAGCATGTCTTCTTTGCCCTCACTGAGGACATCATCAAGCGAGATCTGAGCTTTATCAACGCTGCCGTTATCCAGATGGACATGGCCATCATCAATAGATGCTGTAGAAGTCATTATTACCGCAGGTACATCAGTATGAGAAGTGTCAACGGATGCAGAATCTAAGGTATCAATGGATGCAGAAGAGTCATGAGGCGCAGAAGAATCGTGCACATCGACGGTAAAGTGAACGGGTTTAGAGGCACGGCTTGCATTACCCGCAGGGTCTACAACAATAACGGTAAGACTATGGTCTCCGTTAGCATACGGCTTATCGGCGGTAAATGACCAATTAGTATGTGCATCTACGGATGCTGAACCAATTTCAACGCCATTGTCATATACGAAGACTGTGGTGTGAGTTTCTACACCGTAGCCAGAGAAAGTTAAAACATTGTGATCTGTAGTACTATGACTCGTCGAGAACCAATTCATATGGCCTTGGCCATCCCACTGAATTAACCTTGAATAGTAGGCAGCCGGTGCAACAGTATCAACGACATCAGGTTGTATCTGGTAGCTAAACGAGGTGCTATTACCCGCCTGTTCGAACACGACAACAAACTCATGGGAACCCGAATATATTTTGTTACCATAATCGTTAGAATAACTAAATGCGTAGTTGCCTCGGGCATCTGGCTCTACTGTATATTGGGAAGTTGGTTCTAGTTTACCATCGATATACAATTTTGCAGTTACATCTCCATTTTCTGGATTGCCAACATGGAGATTAAAGTGCGTTAACCAGTTAGCAACATTGTTAACGCTGTAATATGCGCTTTCGCCATTTTCCAGGCTCATTATGCCACCGTTAAATGGATCTGCCGTATAAGCATCAGTGACATAAAATTCACTATGACCTGTATCAACGGTGAAATGGATTGGCGCTGAATTATCACTAGAGTTACCTGACTGATCCTTCACGACGCAAGTGAAAATATGTGAACCATCTGACAGAGCAGTTTCCGGAGTGAATGACCAATTACCATCTTTTGAGGCCGTAGCGTAACCAATGACGTGACCATTATCGGAAATAATTACTGTACTACCCGCCTCAGCTTTCCCGGTATACGTGGGTGTATTGTCATGGGTGGTTTTGTCATTTTGAATTTCAATATTAAAGGCGTTCGTATCATCAATTAACACCAGATCAGTCGCTGCCTCAGGCGCCGTCACATCATCCATGCCAGGGTCTGTAGTGTAAATCGTGTAAGGAAGAGATACGACCAGTGCATTGCTACCAGGATCCTGGACAACGGTTTGGAAAATATATTCGTGTCCCGGTTCCAGTTCGTTTTTTGGCGTAAAGGTCCAGGTACCGTCAGCCTGCACAATGGCGGTGCCTACGGGAATGGTATTAACAAAAAGCTTAATAATCATATCGTGCTGAGCGGGACCAGCAAAACCGCCGAGGGTTGGCTTCAGATCATCGGTATAACCGAAGTTGTCGACGACACCAGTCAGTGCGCCAACATTATCCGTAATCGAATCGATATTTAGCACACCAGGCTCTGCAGGTGTAGGTGTAAATTGATTACCCTCAACTGACAATGTTGAAATAGCATCGGTCGTTTGGATGCTTCTGTTTTTAGAATAATTAATAGACATATAATACCTACATTACATTTAAAATATTACAAGGATAAAATCAGCCAGAATATTAACATTGAAAATTAATTCTGACACTCCAGTTTGTTTGATTTAACTCTTAATATGTTTTTACTTTTCAGTTTTCTATATTTTTAGATAAATAAAAAATGTTAAAAATCAGCATGATAAAATCAAGAAAATAGAGTTAAATTTGACCTGTTTATATATTCATCAGTTAAGTCTATTTTTTAGATGGGGTATTTTTATTTTTCACAATGGATTTCAGCGTAAATGTGGCCTGATCTTGCTCATGCTCAAAGGCTCATTGATCGAGAGCGTGGCAGGTAAACTCCGTGCCCTGATCGGTTCCTATCATCGCAGAGTAGCCAGCCGAGAACAGCAATGCCGCAGGTTACGGGCAAGACCAACGTGCTCCGGCTGATATTGCCATCCCCAAAGCACCATCGAATCAAGGCGACGTTGACGGTCGAGGGGGAATGTCGTTCGGGTCAACCGGAGTCATAATCCGCTGATTCTCCTGATGGATTCCTGCTCGATTCTCATCTGAAATGGAAATTCATCGTAATGTTATATTGTTGCGATTTGTGCAAGTGCGAGGTCGGGAAGAAACGTCGCCACAGGAAATATTGTGATGAAATTCACAAACTAGGGCAGGTTACTGGAGAAAAAATCCACAACGGCGAATTATCGGAGTCTGTGCACTTCAACCAGCATTTTGAAGGTTCTGCTACATGGAAGAAAACACAAAGCAGCGTACGGAAAACTATATTTCAGCGAGAAATCAACATCCTGCCTGGATACTTCTTGCCACCCGTCGTTCCCCGCTGGTACTGGGCTGTTTGAAAACTCTCTTTGAAAAATCACATGATGGAATTCCACTTGAAGAAGCGATTCAGTCTCTGACCGGTATTCTTGCCGAGCATGTGAGCCAAGAGCAATATGACATTAATCAGGAAAATCAGTCTCTCCAGGCTAGTCGCGAACTACGTGAATGGATTAAACGGCGTTTAATTGTCGAACGCGATGGGCGTATCTTCGCTACCGATGCACTTGAGGTCGCGATTACGTTTGTTGAGTCGCTGGATAACCGTTTCATGACTTCTACGGCTTCCCGTTTGTCCACCGTACAGCGAGAAATTGAAAACCTGGAAACCCGGCTTAATCCTAACCCGGCAAACCGGGTGTCAAGCTTACGTCGCCGTATTGCCGAGCTGGAACGTGAATTACAAGAGGCAGAAGCCGGGCATATTGAAGTGCTGGAAACACATCAGGCTGTTGAACATATTCGTGAGGTCTTCAATTTAGCCTCCAGCCTGAGGGCTGACTTTCGTCGCGTTGAAGACTCCTGGCGTGATGCCGATCGCGCGCTTCGACAATCCATTATTGGTGAGCAATATCATCGCGGGGATATTGTAGAACGACTGCTGAACGATCAGGACGCGTTGCTTAATACGCCGGAAGGAAGAGTCTTCGACAGTTTTCAGCAACAGCTACGTCAGTCAGCAGAGTTGACTGCAATGAGCGAGCGACTGCGCGTAATCCTAAACCATCCTTCCGCTTCTGATGCCCTCAATCGTCTGCAGCGTCATGATTTGCGCTGGCTGGTTAAACGACTGGTAGATGAATCGCAAACTGTACTCCAGGCCCGCGCCCGTAGCGAGCGCGATGTCCGCGGTTTTATGAAAACCGGTCTTGCTGCTGAACATCACCGTGTTGGTCATCTGCTTAATGAATTTCTGAATCTGGCGTTAAAGTTCGACTGGCAACGTCAGATGGTTCGCAAGCAAGACGTTCCGCTTCCTGCCGTTGGTGTGGCGGTAACGGGCATCCCTGCGATTGAACGTTTACGTTTTAAAGAGGTGGATGATGAAGCGGAACAAATGTTGGATCTCAGTAATCATGCCGCGGATTTAACGCAGATTGGAGATGATTTCTGGGATGCTTTCAACGGTCTTGATCGTGAGGCGTTGATTCAGCAGACGTTGCAGCTTCTGATAAAAGAAAATCGTCCCGTTGGTCTGGCTGAGCTGGCGGCGCTGTTGCCCCCTGTTCACGATCTCGAAACGTTCGCTGTTTGGATTGGCATGGCAAAAGAAGCGGGCATTGAGGTTATTGATTCAGAACGTGAATTTGCTGAGCTTAACGATGAGGAAGGTCGTCGCTGGCGATTTAATCTGCCCACTACCGGTCTGGAAAGTCAGGCATTAGTGGATATTGATTGGGAGTAGTGGGTATGGCGGGATTTTTTGACAAAATGATTAGCCAGGGCGTTAGCGCAAATGCAAGTAGTGAACCAGAGCCATCAGGCGAAGAGATTGCCGATGCGCCTGTTGAGGAAACTGTAACGAGTAGCGAACTGCGAACACTGAAAAAAATACGCGAAGCGGCTCAGGAATTGCTCAAATATGGCCTGCTGGAAGAGTCCAGTAAACCCAATCTGTACCGCGTTGTACTTACTCATCCTGAAGAGGTTTCCTGCATTCTGGAACCCCTCGATCTGGATATCGGCATTGATGAGATTCGCGGTCTGCTGTATGTCAAAGTCAGGCTCGATGAAACGCCAGATCAGGATGAATGGTCTCACCCTCTGGTGAGACGGCAGCGCCTTACCCTGGAACAATCATTATTGGTTGCCATCCTTCGCCAGCATTTTGTTGCCTGGGAGCAAGAAAGCGGAACGGGTGCGAGCCAGGCACAGATACCTATCGACGATCTCCTTCCTCAACTACAGATCTACCTCGGCGATCCGGGGAGTGAATCAAAAGAAAGAACTCGGCTTTTTACCCTGTTGGATCAATTAAAGGGACATGGGCTGGTTACGTCGCCGGATGCGCATGAGCGGATCGTTATCCGTCCAATTATTGTCCATCTTGCCGATCCGACAAACCTTCAGGCATTACTGGTATGGCTGCGGGAGCAGATTGACCAACAAACCTCTCCACATCATTCGTCAGAAAAGGATAGCAACGAGGAGGAAATATGAATCAGATGGTGCGTCTGGGTAGAAAGGAATCTTTCATTCTCACCCGTATTGAGTTGTTCAACTGGGGTGGTTTTCATGGATTGCATCAGGCAACAATCCATCAGGAAGGTACGGCCATTATTGGTCCAACCGGAAGCGGTAAAACCACGCTTGTCGATGCCCTAATGACATTGCTCTGCGCCAACCCTCGCTACAACCTTGCCTCCACTGGAGGACATGAAAGCGACAGGGATCTTATCTCTTACGTACGCGGCGTATCCGGTCCTGGTGATGGAGGTGAGGGACAATCGCATATTGCCAGACCGGGTAAAACCGTGACCGGCATCTCTGCTACGCTGGAGCGTGAAGGGCAACAGGTCCGCTTGGGGGCGCTATTATGGTTTGATTCCACCAGTTCCAGCGTGACGGACATGAAAAGACTTTGGCTTTTCAGCGATAACCCCGGGCAGACGCTTGAGCACTGGCTGAACGTTTACCATGAGGGTGGCACACGTTTGCTGCGGCAAAGGGAAAAGGAAGTGACCGGCATCTGGACATACCCCAATAAAAAGCAGTATCTGGCGCGTCTGCGGGATTTCTTCGATGTGGGGGAAAACGCGTTTACGCTGCTAAACCGGGCGGCAGGGTTAAAACAGTTAAACAGCATTGATGAGATTTTTCGCGAGCTGGTGTTGGACGATCACTCCGCCTTCGATCGCGCGACGGAAGTGGCCAACAGTTTTGATGGTCTGACTGAAATTCATCAGGAACTGGAAACGGCGCGTAAACAGCAGCAGTCCTTGCAACCTGTTGCCTTGAGTTGGGATAAGTATCAGAAGCAAGAGCGACAACTTGCTGACAGGAAGGCGCTGGAATCACTGTTACCCATCTGGTTTGCACAACAGGCAAGTCAGCTCTGGCGAGAAAAGGTCAGCCATCTTGAAGTCGAGCTTGGTGAGGCACAAACTCGCGAAGGACAGATCCAGTCTCAGCTTGAGCTGCAAAAAAAGGTGGTGGCCGATTGCATGCAGCATTATTACCAGGCGGGGGGCGCGAATATTGATGATCTGAATGAGCGCATCAAAGACTGGCAAAAAGCGCTTGGCAGTCGGGAAACTCATGCCCACCAGTATCAACAGTTAACCCGCAATCTTGGATTGCCGTCTGACCTGAGCCAGCCTCAACTGGAAGAGAATCAGCATGAAGTCGAACTACGGCTTGAGCAGCTTGCCGGTGATATAAAGCTGAAAGAAGAAGAACTGTATAAAAAAAGCGCACTCCGCCATAACATTACCCTAGAACTACGCGAGCGAGAAACTGAAAGCGCTGAGATTGCACGCCGTCCAGGTTCTAACCTTCCCGCCAATTATCAGGCGTTTCGCAGTGAGCTGGCAAAAGCACTGAACGTTGATGAGTCTGAACTTCCTTTCGTCGCTGAACTGATTCAGGTGAAACCTGAGGAAGCGCAATGGCGTGGTGCGATTGAGCGCGCCATCGGAAGTAATCGGCTGCGTATTCTTGTTTCATCAGAATCAGCTCCGGAAGCGCTACGCTGGATAAATCAGCGTAATAACCGTCTGCATGTCCGGCTGCTGGAAGTCAAATTACCGCACTCTTCCGCCCGGTTTTTCGACGATGGCTTTACTCGCAAACTGTTGTGGAAAGATCATCCGTGGCGGGAAGCTGTAAAAGCGTTACTGGCAGAAAGCGACAGGCATTGTGTTGATAGCCCCGAACAGTTGCGCGACAGGCCACATGCCATGACGATGCAGGGATTAATGTCTGGTAAACAGCGTTTTTATGACAAGCAGGATCAGAAACGTCTTGATGAAGACTGGCTGACGGGATTCGATAATCGCGATCGTCTGAACTTCCTTGCCAAAGAAATTGCTGCGCTTCAGGAGCAAGTTGAAACTGCAAACAAGGCATTTGAATTTGCGAAAGGTGAAGTGGGGATTTTGCAAAATCAGGCCATTTTATTCCAGAAAATACAACAGATTGATTACGATAACATCGATGTTCCCGGCGCAAAGCGACAACTGGAAGTGCTCAAACTGCGGCTGGAGAATCTAATCCGCCCGGATTCTGACGCGAGTGTAGCGAAAGCAAAACTTGATGAGGCGCAAACCGTTGAATCTGAAATTGATACTCAGCTCAGAGCTGCCAATAAAGTTACTCACGGGCTGGATACAGAACTCACCTCAGCCCGGGCCGCAGAACGTAAGGCCTCGCAAACCGCGCAACAAGGTATGCAGGGTGAAGAGCAAGAGTTGTGCGCGTCACATTTTCCTGCGGTGACTCTGGAGCACCTGCCCGACATTCGCGATCTGGAACGTCAACATGAGCGGGGAATTCAAAAAGAAATTGAGGATGTTAAAAGTGAGCTGCATCGACTGAACATTGAGCTGACCAAACGTATGTCTGAAGCCAAACGTGTGGATACAGGAGCGCTCATTGAGGCCGGGGCTGATTTGGACGACATTCCTGTTTATTTACAGCGTTTGCAGGAACTGACCGAAGAAGCCCTGCCAGATAAGCTCAACCGCTTCCTTGACTATCTGAATCGTTCATCTGACGATGGCGTAACGCAGTTGCTCAGCCATATTGACCATGAGGTGTTGGTCATTGAAGAGCGTCTCAATGAGCTTAATGAAACCATGTTTAGGGTCGATTTTCAGCCGGATCGCTATCTGCGTTTAGACACTAAAAAAGTGATTCATGAAAGCTTGCGCACGCTTGAAAAAGCGCAGCGCCAATTGAATACCGCCCGGTTTGTCGATGATAACGGCGAGAGCCATTATAAGGCTTTGCAGGTGCTGGTGGCTCAACTACGGGATGCTTGTGAACGAAACCGAACATTGGGGGCGAAGGCGTTATTGGATCCCCGTTTTCGTCTTGAGTTTGCCGTATCGGTGATGGATCGTCAGAGCGGGAATGTGATTGAGTCACGCACTGGCTCACAGGGCGGCAGTGGTGGAGAAAAAGAGATTATCGCTTCTTACGTGTTGACCGCATCACTTAGCTATGCACTTTGCCCTGCGGGCAGTCGTTATCCGCTGTTTGGTACTATTGTCCTCGATGAAGCGTTCTCCCGTAGCTCTCATGCCGTGGCGGGCAGGATCATTGCAGCACTGAGAGAGTTTGGGTTACATGCGGTCTTTATCACGCCCAATAAAGAAATGCGTCTGCTACGCGACCATACTCGTTCGGCTATTGTTGTCCACCGACGCGGTCAGGATTCAAATATGGCTTCGCTGAGCTGGGAAGAGCTTGAACAACACTATCAGCGTCGGGAGAGCGCGTAGAATGTTTTCTCCTGATGAGCTTCGTAAAAAGCTAACCCGGCAGTGGAATAACGCGAAGCTTCGGACTGAGCGTTTGCTGTCACCTGATAACTGGCCGCTCTGTCTGTCCATAGGCAAGCCTTCCGCCACAATATTCGCAGAGCAAACGCAGTACGCTTTGCAGCATGTGCAGCTATGGCGGCAAGTTGGGGTTGGGCGTGTGGACTGGGAAGATGTGAGTTATCGGGCAAGTGACGCGCCAATATCAATGCCATTGCGCTGGATCCTGAATGGCCCTTCTGATTGGATCAACGCCGCGGCGGATCCGGTGGTGAGCCGGGAGTTCCGCTTTCTGGAAGGCATTATTGAGCATGTTGATCCTATTTTTCATCCCCTGTTGGTCAGTCATCGTTCTCTCTGGCGGGACAAAAATCCACAGGACATTATCAGCGCAACCAGGCTTGCATGCCAGTTAGAACCTGGCTGTGCAAAGGGATTACCGTTAAGGTTACTTTCCGGAAAAGGGGTGGATACCAAATTTATAGAGAATAATCTCTCGCTATTAACTCGGTTGTTGGATGTGCGTTTTTCAGGCGAAGCCAGTGAGCAGGGATTAACAACTTTTCTGGATGCTTTTGATGAAGCCAGCCATTGGGTTCTGGTTGTGCCGTTATCACCGGGCTTACTTCCTTTTAAAAAATGTCGGATTACGACAGCAGAACTCACGGAAACGACATTACCTGCATCGCGTCTCCTGGTTATTGAAAACGAGCAGTGTCTTCATCAACTCCCGATGTTATCTGACACTATCGCGATCCTGGGGTGCGGCCTTGATTTGAAATGGTTATCCAGCCCCGTTTTGGAGGGAAAACATATTGCTTATTGGGGCGATATGGATAGCTGGGGGCTGCTGATGCTGGCGAGAGCCAGACGCTCTCGTTCGGCTATTGATGTTCTGCTCATGAGTCGCAAGTTGTTTGAGAGATATGCCAGCCATAACGCTGTTCCTGAACCGGTCAAAGCACAAGAGGCCATTCCTGATGGCTTGCTCAATGAAGAAGCCGATTTTTATCGCTATTTGACCGATTTACCGTGTGGTCGGCTGGAGCAGGAATTTTTGCCTGTGGGGATCGTTGAAGAGACACTTCTTAAGTGGGGAAAAAGATAATTAACAAATATCAAGGAAGTCAGGTTTGCTGTGTGCGGATAGCCCGTGGGGCATCTGGAAACTGAATTAATGAAAAAGCAAAAAACCCGCTATAGGCATAACACCGTTCACTTAAGATGTTTTGAGTGAACGGGATACTGGGTTTTTGAGATTCGAACATTTCTCATAATCTTGATCCCTTCCCAATATCGATGCCAGGTTAAATCAGTTTAAACTGGTACTGTTTACAGGGGGGAGATCACTTTGAGTTTCTTTTTGTCCATAATTCTCCTGTCTCCGTTACTGGAGTGAATATATCAAAAGCAGGCAATTACACAAGTTTAATTACAGTCTCTAATCTGGATCAAGATAGACTCAAATCTTCACCTTGATTTATTCCATCTTTATTTTAAGAAAATCCCTGCATTCCATAATAGGAAAGTAAATGCTATGATTAATTATTAATTACATTATGAATTACATTTTCACAGAGGATTATACTTATGAATGGTGTAGCTAGCAACGCAATTGATTTAACTACCGCAGCAGTTATATCTTCTGAAGCTTTTGCTGAAGATCCCACAAACATAACTGTACAGGATATGTTTGATATTTCCCCGGAAATCCAAACCACTTTATTAACATCAACAGCAATAAAATCCGCATACCCTGTTGAATACAGTGAAATAAACCAATAATTACTGAAATGTGATGATATCACCATCACCTTAATCCCCTACAACAAAGAGAGTGTTAAAGGTAATAAATGCAATGATTATGAATCAATATTTAAAAAACAATTTTCGTTCTTTTAAGCGCACTATTAAAAACATGTATAAAAAATGGAAGAGCAAAGACAATCTCAAAGCTGATACGCTTTGGGTTTCTATGGGTGAGAACTGTCTTCCTGATGATATCTTACGCAGGCACAACAGAAAATCTTTTAGTACGGTTTTTTCCTCAGGGCGTTCCAATATTGAGTATATTCTTCAAATGGAATATGATAAGTATAAAAATCTGCTAAAAAAAGATTACTTGGTACAATGTCCGGATGGCACCAACTCTGTTATTCGCTCCACGTATTATAAAAAATGCAATGACAAGTACAGTCCCCGGCACATGCTCGGGTTCGAGTTTACACATCATAATCCGCTCAAAGTGAGAGAGGATAATAGGGCATTTAAACGACGAATTTCACGGCAAATAAAGTTGCGGGGAACAAGGAATTTTGTATTTTTATATCATCACAGAATAACCGACAACTCAAATATTTCATCGCTACGATCTCACCTTAACGAACTATTATCCTTATACAACATAGAAAATCGGAATTGTAAAGTGGTGCTTTTTTACCAAAACATTATTGGCAGAAGTGCTGAAAAATTCATAGATTTTAATTTCCATAAGTCAGGTTTACTTGAGTTTGTGTGTCATACCCATGATATTTGGGGTGGGGATGATTTAGACACGTTCTGGGCAAAAAAAGATGACAGGCTTTTTGCAGAAATGTTCAGTAAAGTTGATGATATCAGCAAACAGTATTTGATCTCATAGCGTAACTATACGGAAAGGGTTGGTTTTTTGAATATATTACCCACTTTCCTCGGCTTTGTTAATAGAATGGTCGCCCTCTACAATAAAATTACTGCGGTAATAATTACTCTACGACCACAACTATTTTGCCGACCTGCCCATTGGCCTCCATATAGCGCTGGGCGTCTGCAATCTTGTCGAGCGGGAACGTTTTATCGATGACTGGCTTCAGTTTGCCAACTCTTAAACCTTCTGTGACGAAGGATTTTGCGCGCGCCATTTTTTCAGAGTCCATCGTGATTTCAAACAGTTCATATCCACGCAGAGTGAGATGCTTACCAAGAATATCAAATACAGGTACAAGCATGTCACGGCTATCGAGCGCGCCATACTGAAAGAACATGCCCTGCGGTGCCATTACCTGAGTCAGTTTTGCCACGTCGGGGCCGCCGACGGGATCAAAAACAATATGGGCGCCCGCGCCATCTGTTGCACGATTGATTTCAGCAACCATATCCTGCTCCGCTGCTGCAATGACGGCGGCTGCACCGGCTTTCAGGAGCATTTCGCTTTTTTCTGCGGTGCGCGTAAGCGCGATGGGTTTTGCACCCAACATGTTAGCTATCTGTATGGCAGCCAGACCCACGCTGCTTGATGCTGCGCGGATCACGACATTCTGACCAGCTTGAAGGTTGCCATATTCAACCAGCGCACCATAAGCGGTGACATACATCATCCAGCTTGCGGCGGCTTCCTCGAAGGAAAGGTTTTCCGGATGCTTCACGACAGCGTGCACCGGTGCGTTGACCCGTTCGCCATACATGCCGTATTCATTAAACATGAATGAAGGGATCACGCTTACCAGATCTCCACTGGCAAACTCTTCAACATTCTCACCTACGGCTTGAACAACACCTGCTGCTTCATAACCAAGACGTGCCGGAAATTCCGGCTCAATAACATACTGGCCGGTGCGGTACATGATTTCTGCACGGTTGAGACCAATAGCATGTACGCGAATCTGCACTTCACCTGCGGCCGGCGCGGGCACTTCTATATCAACAATTTGCAGCACTTCCGGACCACCGGTGCGGTTAAAGGTAACAACTTTAGACATATTCAGCTCTCGTCAGTTAACGGTACATCTTCAGAATAATGCCGAAGAGGTGCCCGAATCATTTGTGAACAATCTACATTGTTATAAACGCACCAAAAATAGCCTACAGGGAACTTCAGTATTAATTATCCATTAACAATCCACCTGCTTCAGCGGATCTGTGTGGCCATAACGTCAGTGAACCAGTCGATAAAAACCCGTACTTTTGGAGACAGATAGCGCCTGTCCGGATACATCACTGATACGGGCTTCGACACCGAGGGGTATTGCGTCAGAACCTCTTCAAGAGCGCCGGAAGAGAGATGGGGGGCAAGGGCGTCAAAGGTGGCCTGGATAATACCCAGACCGGCCAGACCACAGGAAAGCAGAATATCAGAATTATCAACCAGCATACTGCTCGCAGGGCGCAGCGAAACGACACTACCGTCCTCGATAAACTTCCATACCATCACCTCACGACTGTGATCGCTAAAAAAGTTAACCGCCTGATGCTGATTCAGATCCGCAAGTGTTTCCGGCCGACCGTGCTCTCGCAGGTAAGACGGGGCTGCGCAGGTTACCATCCTGATGTCACCAAGACGTCGGGAAACAAAACTTGAATCCTGAAGTGCGCCCAGGCGGATAAGGCAATCTACGCCTTCCGTAATCAAATCAGTTTTTTTATCCGATGAAACCAGCACGATTTCAATACCTGGGTACAGTGCCCGAAAATCCCTGAGATTAGGGATCAAGATGGCATGCGCCAGCGCCAGGGGTACATCAAGTCGCAGGCGTCCTCGCGGTGGAAGAGTCGGTGAAAAACTGGCCATCATGTCATTAACTTCAGCCAGAACATGCCTGGCATGATGATAGAACTCATCCCCTTCAGCAGTAACGCTCAGCTTTCGGGTTGTGCGATGAATGAGTTTTACACCCAGATCATTCTCTATCTGCTGTATAGCTTTGCTCACGGTGGGGCGATGGATCTGAAGTACATCAGCGGCTTTTGTGAAGCTACCCTGCTCAACAACCTGTATAAAAATATTAAGGTATTCAATCATGTTGGTATGCACGTGATCACCTGTTTTGTAGGTTGTTTAAAACTGGCATTGTAAAGTAAACCATCCCAACGACATTAATTCTTTTCGTTCAGATAAGAACTTCCAGGCTGTCACTATGTCCGCTTTTGGCACAGTGCTGCTGTTGCAGCCCTGACAACCTTAGACTTCAATCGATTCAGAGATATCTAACGCATCATCGACTTCAATGCCCTGTGAGTTCAACCGATGGATGCAGCACAGAGCGGACTTTCCAGCTGGCCATAAGTCGCATTGCTTTATTCCAGCCCAAACACTTCCCATCAACAAAAATGTGATCAGGGTCACGTTTTAGGTCGGTGAGCCAAATTGTCTCTTGCTAATCTATCTACTGGTAGGTAGTCTTGATTTCAACAGCACGACACACACACAGAAACACACAACAGAATATCAGGAGCCTCACCATGAAAAACATCATCAAAACCACCCTTGCCATTATCGCCCTGTCCACCACTGCCCTGACCTATGCCGCCGCCCCGCAAATGGTCACCCGCAGTGAGGCGGCGTCACTGCAAAAAATTGGCGAGGTATCGTCCGGCGGGTTCAGCAGCCTGGATGGCCTGAGTGCCTCCCTGGCCATGAAAGCCGAGGATGCCGGCGCCAGTCACTACCGGATTGTGGGAGCTTCCGGCAACAATAAGCTGAGTGGTACAGCTATTCTGTATCGCTAAGTCAGGCCGCTGAATGCGCCGCAGCGCCTCCTGCCTCAGGGAGGGCGGATACGAAAAAACCCGGAGTCTCACTGACTGCCGGGTTTTCCCGTATCTGAACACAACAGGCACCCCTGTGCCCGGAGAACAATGATGTCCA
The DNA here is from genome assembly GCF_043558715.1 of Scandinavium sp. M-37. Lineage (NCBI taxonomy): Bacteria > Pseudomonadati > Pseudomonadota > Gammaproteobacteria > Enterobacterales > Enterobacteriaceae > Scandinavium > Scandinavium sp. M-37. The sequence goes on along the minus strand of NZ_JBIGIN010000053.1, from coordinate 11,161 downwards.
CCTATGACAGCCTCCTTGACCTGGCTGACACGCTGATTCAGGAAAATGGCTTCCAGGGGTTCAGCTATGCTGACCTGGCTGCAGGCCTTGGTATTCGCAAGGCCAGTATTCACTACCATTTCCCGACCAAAACTGAACTGGGTATTGCTTACTGTGAGCGCAAGGAAAACCGGCTCCGGCAGATGGAAGAAACGCTGCTGTCGGTCCCCGCCGGGAAAGCCCGTCTTGATGCGTATATGGACGCCTTCGCGTATTGCGCGCAAAAGGGGCAGATGTGTGGTGTCCATGCCATGCTGTCAGACAGCAACCTGTTCGAACCGGCCTTGCAGGATGCAGTGAGTCAGCTGGCGCAGACAGACCTGAGGATAATCGCAGATGTGCTGCGTACCGGCCGGGAAAGCGGTGAACTGATATTCCGCGGTGAACCAGCTGACCTTGCGATTATTATCAACTGTGCGGTCAAGGGCGCGCTGATGCTGAACCGTGTTCCGCCGCATGATGCCTGCGAACGAATGAAGGTCGCGGTACAACAGATGTTCAGCCGTCATTAATCATTCTGCCCGCTGATGGCCTGTAAAATGCATTTTTAGTCCCTTGCTCGCAGCGATGGCCTTAGTAAAACAGCCTGTTGGAGCATCTGTTTCGTTAGACTCCTTAGCGTTGGCTAAGGAGGTTGCACACCGTCAGAGGTATTAGCCTTCCAACAGTTGATGAGCCAGGCGATTGTGTTTCTCAATGATCACCGGTACATCTACGGTAGTCACCTTACCGTTATCCACCACCACACGACCATTGATGATGTTGTAAGCAACCTTACCTGGGTTACAGAACACCAGTGCGGAAACCGGATCGTGCTGTGCGCCAGCAAGGCCAACGCCTTCCAGGTTAAACACCGCAATATCCGCCATCATACCCGGTGCCAGCGCACCAATGTCATCGCGATTGAGGTTTTTCGCACCGCCAAGGGTGGCGATTTCCAGCGCTTCACGTGCGGTCAGCGCTTCCGGGCCGAAACCAACACGTTGCAGCAGCAGAGCCTGACGCACTTCGCCAATCATATCGGAGCTGTCGTTAGAGGCAGAACCGTCCACACCCAGACCTACGTGCATGCCAGCATCCAGCATATGGCGCACTGGCGCGATACCAGAACCCAGACGCATGTTGGAGCAAGGGCAGTGCGCAACACCGGTACCGGTGCGGGCAAACAGTTTCATGCCGTAATCATCAAGCTTCACGCAGTGCGCATGCCATACGTCGTGACCGACCCACTCCAGATCCTCCACATACTGCGCAGGCGTTTTATTAAAAGTCTTTTTGCTGTATTCGATATCGCTGACGTTTTCCGCCAGGTGCGTATGCAGGGAAACACCGTGCGCCCGGGCAAGTTTTGCGGAATCGCGCATCAGCCCTTCGCTGACCGAGAACGGCGAGCAAGGTGCAACCACTATGCGGATCATCGCACCGCGTTCAGCGTCGTGGAACTGCTCAATCACGCGCTGGGTATCTTTGAGAATGAACTTTTCATCTTCAACGATAGAGTCCGGTGGCAGACCACCCTGTTTTTTGCCTACGCTCATGCTGCCGCGACAAGCATGGAAACGCATCCCCATTTCCTGCGCCGCCTCGATGCTGTGATCGAGCTTGATGCCGTTCGGGTAAACGTACTGGTGATCACTGGAAGTGGTACAGCCTGAAAGCATCAGCTCTGCCATTGCGGTTTTGGTAGCAACTTTCATCATTTCCGGGGTCAGCTTTTCCCAGATAGGATACAGCGCGGTCAGCCAGGTAAAGAGTTCTCCGTCCTGAGCCGCAGGTACTACACGGGTCAGGCTCTGATACATATGATGGTGAGTGTTAATCAGACCGGGAATAACGATATGACCTTTTAGATCGATAACTCTGTCTGCCGTTTGCGGCACTTCGCTTTCGGAACCCACGGCAACAATCGTATTACCTTTGATAAAGACGCAGCCTTTTTCAATTTCACGCCTGTCTTTATCCATGGTCACGACCATATTTGCATTTTTCAACAGCAGCGTCTGGCTCTGAGACGGGATAGAACCTTTCGCTTTATCTTCAGTAAGGGAATATAACAGTTTCTCTTTTGCTATCGCCGGTAAGGTGGTTAATAACGGGGCCAGGAAAGGTGTTTTAACTAGTAATCGACGTAGCTGATCTGGTTGTTTATCTTTCATGAGTTTTCCTTATTTTAAATAAACTTAAAAACTGTTTCTTTAATTATATATATCATAAGGTTAAATTGGTGTTTCTAATGAATTAAATTATCCATTTTAAATATCAATGATGGTAATTATTTATGAGCGAAAACGTTTACTTTAAATGTTTCTTATTATCGATACAGTGCCTGGATGCGACAGACCTGCGAAGGGCTTTACCCCCGCGCTATATGCAGCACGGCTGGTATTTTGAGCTAATGAGATAACCTTAATGCGATACGGATTACGCGAGCACTTAAAAGCGATAGACGCTGACACTAAATCAATTAGTTACCTACCCACATTGGTTAAATAATGCTCTTAACGTACAAGGATTTCCGTTTCCCAAACCGACCCCCAATACGGCTCAGTTGCCAACATATCATATAAACAACGAATTATCTTCAAAGCGTACGTTTTCGTTCTATTGGCCCTCAATGATCTTACCCACGTAATGTGGACACGGCCCTAAGCGAGGTTCTGTTTTTCAAACTGTTCCGGGCTTAGGCCGCAACAGGCACTGTGACGACGCCACCGACTGTAATCACACTCGATATAATTAAATACCACTGTTCGCATTAATTCCCGGCGGTCATCCTTCCCCTTTCTGTAGCTGACAAAGTCTTTCGCCATATCGCGGTATAATTGCGACCGCGATTTCCCGGTTAATTTCAGGGTGTCCTGGATAGTGTGCCATGCCATAAAAGTGACAGTGTCCCGTGAGTGTCTCATGGTTAAATGATACGTTACTTTGACCGGCGACGGAGCGCCGATTTATGGTGATGGCGGCTTTGTTGAATAAATCGGATTTAGATAAAAGTGCCTCCCGTCAATGACCTCTTCAGGCAATCCGCACACTTTCTGGCATCCCTGCACGCGTCATTTTGTTTAAGGCACGGAGCATGGCCATAGCCTCACCAACCTGCCCATCATAGTCACGCAGCGTCAGGTACCCACCGAACAGTTGTTTAACCCGGTACATCGCCGTTTCTGCCACCGACCGCCGGTTATAAGCCGTGTTCCATTTCCAGTAAGCATTGCTCCCGGTAAGCCTCTGCCTGGCCACCGCCTGATTTCTGTCCGCATACTCCGCCGGCCAGTAACCCGCCCGGGTTCGCGGCGGAATAAGCGCCTTGATTTTTTTTCGCCGCAGCTCGTCATGGCAACGTTTTGTGTCATAAGCGCCATCGGCGGAAGCGACCTTAACTTTCCGATGGGTCTGACGAATAAGTCCCGGGAATGTCTCTGCGTCAGTCACATTATTCAGGGACAGGTCAGCGCAGATAACTTCATGAGTACCGGCGTCCACCGCCAGGTGAAGCTTCCGCCAGACGCGGCGCTTTTCCTGACCGTGTTTTTTCACCTTCCACTCCCCTTCACCGAAGACTTTTAATCCGGTGGAATCGATAACCAGATGGGCAATTTCACCGCGCGTGGGGGTTTTAAACGGGATATTAATGGACTTAGCCCGCCTGCTGACGCAGGAGTAATCCGGGCTCCTGAGCGGGAGCTTCATCAGGGTAAAAATGGAGTCAATAAATCCCTGCGCGGCGCGCAGCGTGAGGCGAAAAACGCGTTTGAGCATCAGTACGGTGGAAATAGCGAGCTCAGAATAACGTTGAGGACGACCACGTGAAGACGTGCCGGGCTCGACATACCAGGCCTGAATGGCCGACTCATCAAGCCAGAATGTCAGTGAGCCCCGATTGATGAGCGCTTTGTTGTAGATAGCCCAGTTGGTGATTTTGAACTTTTGTTTTGCCACGTGATATCGCTGCAGGATCAGGAGTGTGGTGATCTGATCCTGACTACGGCCAAACGTTCGATTTATTCAACAAAGCCTAATACTATTTAAGAAAATATGCTGCCATCTGATTTTTAAACGTACTATCCTGCCCTGGTTTTTATTAGCGATAAAAATGCCGAATGATGCCCTTTAACGAAAAATATTTAAATGAGGTGTCTGCAGATATTTAGAAAAGAGATATTCAGATTATTAAACTAGTGATGTGTCAATTTCTTTGTATACTTCGTAGGCAATTGATGCGCTCATAAATTTAAAACTAAGGATAATAATTATATGAAATGGTATCTATGGTCAGTTATAGCAGGTTGCTCGTTGTTTTCGAATATAGTGTCGGCTGCAGAAAACGATATACAGCGGAGTTTCAGTGGTCATCATATTTATGTGAATGCAAATGATAAGCTGAATAAAGTGATTCATTACATCCAATTGAAAAATGGCTCTTTACTTGAAGTTAGTAGAATATCCACCCGTGGAGAGGGGACGGGTGGGTATAAACCACTAACTATGTCAGTATCATCGGCAGATGCGTTGGTTAGTGCCAGTGCCATTACCATGAGTACGGACCATAAATGGCTGTTTGTCGTCAATGCTGGCGATAATTCCGTATCCAGTTTCAGCGTGGATGAGTCAGGCGATCTTCATTTGGTGGATAACAAAAGCACTGAATCATCAGGAGTATCAAGTACATTAAGCTATAATGACGAAAAATCAGTACTGTATGTCGGTGATACTTTTGGCCCGGATCATATAAGGACATTCAGCGTAAAAAATGGAGCCTTAAAGCTCAAGTCCGGGGCGCAAAGCATTAACACTGACAGCATGAATGACCGCATATTAACTCAAATCCAAGTATCCCCGGATAATCGTTATCTCCTTGCCAATGTTCTCTATGATAAGCGTCCTGAAAAAATCAACGGAAAGTTCACTTTATTTCCTGCCAACAAAACCACTAAAAACGGAATTGCTGTATTCCCTGTTCTGGAAGACGGTAGCCCGGGAACCCCCCTTTTCTATGACGCAGATGGAGAGACTCCCTTTGGTTTGACATTTATTCCGGGAGGAGATGGACGATTTGTTAATACCCTTGATCAAGCGCCGGGGATTGCCGTTCTTGGGAAACTTAATGGGGACGGTACAATTACTAATTTGTCCCGCGCGGAAGCCAAAGTCAATGTTCCGGGCAAAGATGCCATTGGAAGTTGCTGGGTCAGTATGTCACCTGACGGGAAAGTAGCTTTCGTTGCAGGGTTTGACACGGGAGATGTTACCAGTTTTACGGTGAAATCTGATACGTTGACTTACTCTAAAGGCGGGCAAGGCAAGCTGGAAAAGAGCGATTTATCCAATGATCCAAAAGCGGTTGCCACAGGCTCTCCTGTCGGTAACTGGGTTTCTTCAAACGGATATTTTTATCAGCTTTATCCATCTGCCGCTAAACTTGTTGCGTACAGAATTGATAGTGACTCACTTCGCCGTATTGAAAGTTATCAGATCCCATTGAATAGCCCTCAAGGTATTACGGGTTTTTAAAAGTAACGTAGCGGTGAAGTTATACTGGAGGGACTTATAAGTCCAACCCTAGGTTTCTCATGTTACCAATAACTAACCGTCAATATGGCGTTCGTTTAACGCTTATCAGGAAGCTGCGTGAGCAGCCATTTGTCACGTTTTACGAGCCCGCCTGCGGTGCCGGCGCACGCACGGCAAATGCCCTGACGGATGCGCCATCGCGGCGAATACTGCATACGCCTATGTACTACCTCGGTAACTGGCGGTCACGGCTGAATCACATCCCGCATCTGACTGAATCTTTACCGCTTTGATTTCTTTAAATATACATTTCAGGACATGTGAAGGTGCATGTCCTTTTTTTATCCTGTCGTCTAGCGTAAACCTTATAGACATTAAGGAAACTGCACCTGCCTGAGGGAAATCAGATGGCGACGATCAGAGATGTGGCTGTGCGTGCTGGCGTATCTACCGCCACCGTTTCACGCGTTATTAATCATAGTGCCTATGTAGAGCCGGAAACTATCACGCGCGTAGAGAAAGCCATGCGGGAACTGGGATATCGCCGAAATCAGATCGCACATGCCCTTGCCCGGCGCAGTGGTAAATTTCTTGGTCTGTTAACGGGAAATCTTGCCGATCCTTTCTTTGCCCGACTGGCACGGGGCGTGGAGGAAACACTTCAGATCTGCCGATCGGGCCGACAGACTCAGGGGGTATCATGAAGCACTCTTTGAGTACGGTATTACCCCTGCATCAAACTGGATTATCAGGGTTCCTTTTAATGAGGACGGCGGGGTGCTTGCCGCCCGGCGTCTTCCCGGTTCGTCACCGGCATTTACGGCCGCAATTACGTTTAATGACGTGATGGCCGCAGGTGTTATTGACGCCCTCAGAACCCGGGGGCTCAGCGTCCCGGAGTCACTCTCTGTGGTAGGATTTGATGACGTCATACTGGCAAAATATCTTTCTCCGCCGCTGACCACCGTTCATTATCCGATCGATAGGATGGCAAGAGAGGCAACGTCTCTCGCCATCCGTATTTTTCTGCAACTGGATCTGTAGTGGGCCATTGAATCTGGTCATTCGGTATCGCTGATTTCCCAGGTAATTAGCGAGTACGTCAGCATTACTTTGTGTTATGGGCATGTCAAAAAGGATTGATGTACTGTTTCTTCAGACCGGACAAAGACCGGATGTCACTTGTGGTGATGGAACCAGACTAAGGCTGTACAGGGTAGGTATAGTGTTTGTGGCAATTTGAAGCCTAACAGACAACAGCACCGTGACCGGGAGGTAGGGAGTCGCTAAAGGGAAATGCTCATGCTGGACGGCAGAGGCAGGCAGGGCAGGGGCATCAGCGAGCATCTCGACCAGAGATCTACCGTAACCCCAGAAAGCAAAAAACCAGCCGTTAAGCTGGTTTCTTTAAATAGTGGTGCCCGGACTCGGAATCGAACCAAGGACACGGGGATTTTCAATCCCATGAACAGAGTAGGTTGAAGGCATAAAGTCAATACAAACAGTACCCTGCGGTTTTACAGGTCAAATGGCCTTTATTCAAAAGCAAAGAACACCCAACAAAAACCTCATTCTTTCATATCTCAATTGCACTCGTAGGAACGGAGAAAAACCGGAGACAACCATTGTTTATTTATTGCAAACAGTCGGTTGTAAGAGTCAGTCACTCCTGAAATGCCTAAAAATACCGGAGGCCGACCGGAGCACGCATTTCGAATCCTACCCCCGTAGCCCCCCAACTTTCAGTAATTATTTTTTTCTAATCAACCTAAAAACAGGGGGGGACTAACAGTCCCATCGAAATTAAACGCCGTGAACGGCGTTTAATTAAGGCGGTCCACGGCGTCAAATTTCGCCAGGCCTGTTCGAATGCTTCAGCATCGAGCAGGTGTGGGGGCGGGCGGGGAGTTGTTGATGGGTATTAGCATTCACTTGATCGCCCATGCGCATTTTTCTTGACTACCTATTCGCAAATTACTTGGTCGTTTCCAATAGAAAACCGGGACAGAGCAACCCAAATTGACAGGCAGCTATGAGCGATATGCGGGCATTACTAGCAGCATTCTGTGTGAAACAACGGGGAGCAGTCACCGCTTCCCAACCCGTTATTTCAGCGTGCCGAACTGTGTGTTCTTCAGTGCATATAGTCGGTCGAACTCAGCATAGGCCTCTCCCGTTTCAGCTGCGTGCCGGGTTTTAGCGTCCAGAAGGTCGGGCAAAGGGATTCCATGACTCAGTGAGTGGTAAAGATCATACCCACTGACACAGATAACACGCTTTCCTTTACCAAAAGCTGTCAGACCTTCAGGCGTAAACCCCATCCAGCTGATAAAAACGCCTCTTGTCCAGGTTGCCTTGGTACTGAGCTTTCCTTCAAATACATGGAGATCAGCAGCCGACGTTCTTTTCTGATGCCACTTTGCCTCCATCAGGTAAAATTCGTCATTCAGTCGGAAACTTCCGTCAATCTGTTCGCCTGTATTTCGGAAAGACGAACGGGGAGCGAGCTTAAAGATACTGAACAGTTCAGCAAGCCAGGCTTCAAACCGAAAACCACGTGGATGTGGCGGCAGAGATTTCATCTCGTTCATTTCAGCGATAAGTGAAGGCCAGTCAACACCATGCCATGCCTGGACAGGCTTTACACCTTTGGCTTCATCGGTGTCAGCGTTTTCTAAGCGGGAAATCAGTGCAAGATAGTCATTACTGCTTTGTTCAGCCTGTTCAGGCATGGATTCCGTTTTATACTGCCAGAGAGCGCCAAGAACCCGCAGAGCGGTCTCACGATCAGCCTGTTTCAGCAAGCATCTAACTCGTTTGGCCTTTGACGTCCCCTCTTCCTGATAACGTTCATCATCAATATCAATATTTAGTTCTTCATCAAAAAAAGCAGACAAGGTGCGGTTAGAGAAATCCAGTATCCAGCCAGGATCGCTCTCAAACACGAGATTAAACAGCCTCAAATCCTGCATTTTCAGTTTCACGCCTACCTCCTTTTTTTCACAGTATAACTGTATGAAAGTGGAGGAGGAAATGAGTCAGCACCTGTACACCAGCTTTAGCGTGTTCCGCTATTGGCAGAACGGGGCCAATCTAACTGAGCAGAAGGTGCGCTGTGAGCGAAAAGTGGACATCCATTTCAACCCTGAAATCGGCGCAGACTGGCAACCTCGCGGTCAACAAAAGCATGTAGCCACGTCGGCCCAGAATGAAAAATACTATCTTGCCGGAGCCTTACACAGCGGTACGGGAAAGGTCAGTCATGTTGGTGGCAATAGCAAAAGCTCGGCGCCGTTCATATGTCTGCTGAAACACCTTAAAGCCACATATCGACGGGCAAAAACCATCACGCTAATCGTGGATAACTATATCATCCATAAAAGCCGGGAAACGCAGCGCTGGCTAAAAGCGGATCCAAAGTTCAGTGTGATTTACCAGCCCGTTTATTCGCCGTGTGTGAACCACGTTGAGCGGTTATGGCAGGCGCTTCACGATACGATAACCCGCAATCATCAGTACCGTTCTATGTGGCAGCTTCTGAGAAAAGTTAACCACTTCATGGATACGGTCAATCCATTCCCCGGAGGGAAACATGGTCTGGCAAAAGTGTAGCGGTATTAAGCGCAGCTATTTAGTAATCTACATATTTTTACAAATTACAAACATATACTCACCACTATATAAGTCTCACGATTTGTGAATTAATTTCCTGCCGTATGTATTTAAAAATAATGAAAAATGATTTTGTTAAAATAAAAAAACTGACGTGGTATTGTAATCAAGCAGTAGCGATTTAATTACCTGTATCACCTTTTATTTAATTGGAGTTATGTATGAATGTTTTTTTTAAACTAAGAAATACAAGTTCCTTACTAAATGGATTTCATGAACTTGAGAATCAGGAGCTTTTTTTCGCATCACCAGATGAGCTAAACGACCCTCAGGAAGGATTCTTAAATTTATTTTGGCAGGGAGATAAAATAGTCTGGAGAAATCTGTTAAGATATTACATATTTAACTTGACAAACTGCTTATTAAAAGCAAGCTGCTCAAGCAATGAAAGTTTACTGTCCTCTGATTTATTATTATTTAATTTTGATATAAACAATGGGATAGATCGTTCTTTCAGAAATACTTACAACGCATTAGAAAGCACTGTGTTCAGAATAAACGCCATTAATGAATTAATTACATGCCTTTCAGAAAAAAATAAAAAAATCCATCAAGACGAGCTTTTTTTCATCCTTAACAGCTTACATCTTTTAATTATAAAAGAGATCTGTATTGAATTAAATAAATTACAGCACAACACATTATTTGAAATAATCAGTAAAATGGATTGCTATACTCTAGATCCTAATTTTATCGATGCTATCTCTAGTGATTTTTTACCCACAATTGCAGCAATGCATAAAAACTCAGCATTAGAATCTAATCTAACAATTTTTGAAAACCAAACCAACATTGTATTTAAGAAAAACTATCATTATCTTTTGCAATTTTTTGCTCAGGAGTTTGTTAATCAGTTGGGCCAATTAACCTACAATGATGTGTATATAACTTGCTTTACAAAAAATTATCCCGACTCCGATATGTGGGGTTATTATGGAGATAATCATAAAGGCTGCTGCTTGATATTTGAAACTACTACTCCCGAATATCTTGATTCCTATACACGGAACCCAGAAGATAACGTAATAAAGATTACACGAACAGGTGGAACGAAACCAATAGACATGAAAATTGAACCTGTTAATTATTCAGGCAATTATCCAGAGATAAACTTCTTCAATTCTGTAGGAAATATCCAGCGTGGCATTTATCAAAACTGCTGGTTAAGTGATGGTGAAGAACGAAGCCATTATTATGATCATCGCTATGTTAATCATCATAGGTGGCTCGACGAATACAATCACAACATGCATTCATTTTTTTTCTGCAAGACAGAACATTGGAGTAAAGAAAATGAAGCCAGGGCAATTATAACAACTTTCTCTGGCGAAAATGATATCGCTAATAGAAAAGTACGATATGAATTCCAGTTTCTTAAGGGTATAGTTTTTGGCATTAAGACATCGTACTCTGACAAATGTGAGATTGTTAATATATTGGTAAATAAATGCGATAAATACCATATTTTCGACTTTAAATTCTACCAGGCATTTTATAATCACAAGGAGAATAAAATGGATAAAGTTGAGATTGACATTAAACATCGCCGATAAATTTATTGTATAGTTTTAAGCATAGTCTGACAGTTACTTTTCCTACAAGAAAACCTGTCAGATTATCCCCCGACAGATCAATTAAGTATAATTACTGTTCTATGTATTTTCTCTCTCATTCCCTTTTTAACTTTACCATTTCCCTCCTAACGCCGATATCACACGCTAATCGCGCCATCTTCCACTGGCGAGCTTTTGGACGTTCATTCGTACGGGCCGATTATTGCTCTTTAAAAAGATGAGTCGTGCTGTCACGCAACCACAATTCAGGGTGCCGATAAATTGTAAGTACCCCGCTTAACCGAACCATTCACTTTTAGAGATCTTCCGACATACTGATTATGTCCCCTGAGGAGATCGCTATGCGTAAGATCCGATTCACC
>NZ_JBIGIN010000052.1:0-26080 GCF_043558715.1 Scandinavium sp. M-37 | reverse complement strand
CGGTTGAGTGGCTGGTTAGTGTTTTGGCGAATACAAAACTAACCACTTTTACCGCCGTTTTCTATTGGTTCACGCTTAACCGCGATGAACCATTTTTTTTGCCCCCGTGGCCGGAAAATGCCAGAATAGTGGCTGTTTATACAGTATTCGGACTTTTCGATGGCACTCACCGCCGCGCTGAAGGCGCAAATCGCGTCATGGTATAAGGCGCTCCAGGAACAGATCCCCGATTTTATCCCCCGGGCACCGCAGCGGCAGATGATTGCCGACGTGGCGAAAACGCTCGCCGGTGACGAGGGCAGGCATCTGGCTATCGAAGCGCCAACCGGCGTGGGTAAAACGCTCTCCTATTTGATCCCCGGGATAGCGATTGCGCGCGAAGAGCAAAAAACGCTGGTCATCAGCACCGCCAACGTCGCCTTGCAGGATCAGATCTACAGCAAAGACCTGCCGCTGCTGAAAAAAATCATTCCCGATCTGCGCTTCACCGCCGCATTTGGTCGCGGGCGCTATGTTTGCCCCCGTAACCTGACCGCGCTCTCCAGCACTGAACCGACGCAGCAGGATTTATTGGCCTTTCTCGACGACGAACTCACGCCGAATAATCAGGAAGAGCAGAAGCGCTGCGCCAAACTGAAAGCCGATTTAGACAGCTACAAATGGGATGGCTTACGCGATCACACCGATCAGGCCATTGATGACGACCTGTGGCGTCGTCTGAGCACTGACAAAGCCAGCTGCCTCAACCGCAACTGTCACTATTACCGCGAATGCCCGTTCTTCGTGGCGCGCCGCGAAATTCAGGAAGCTGAAGTGGTGGTTGCCAACCATGCGTTAGTGATGGCGGCGATGGAAAGCGAAGCGGTGTTGCCAGAAGCGAAAAATCTGCTGCTGGTGCTTGATGAAGGCCATCATCTGCCGGATGTGGCCCGCGATGCGCTGGAAATGAGCGCCGAAATTACCGCGCCCTGGTATCGCCTGCAGCTCGATTTATTCAGCAAACTGGTGGCGACCTGCATGGAGCAGTTCCGGCCGAAAACTTTTCCACCGCTGGCCTCGCCGGAACGGCTGAAAGAACATTGCGATGAGCTGTATGAACACATTGTATCGCTGAATAATATTCTTAGTCTGTATATGCCTGCCGGGCCGGAAGCTGAACACCGCTTTGCGATGGGCGAACTGCCCGACGAAGTGATGGTGCTGTGCCAGCGGCTGGCAAAACTCACCGAAATGCTGCGGGGGTTATCCGAGCTGTTTCTCAACGATCTCAGTGAGAAAACCGGCTCGCACGATATCGTTCGTTTACACCGGGTACTGCTGCAAATGAACCGCGCCCTGGGCATGTTCGAAGCGCAAAGCAAACTGTGGCGATTGGCGGCGATGGTTCAGGCCTCGGGGGCGCCGGTCACCAAATGGGCGACGCGAGACCAGCGCGACGGGCAACCGCATGTTTGGTTCCACTGTGTGGGTATTCGGGTTAGCGATCAGCTGGAAAAACTGCTCTGGCGCCGGGTGCCGCATATCGTGGTGACCTCGGCTACGCTACGTTCGCTCAACAGCTTCTCACGTTTGCAGGAGATGAGCGGCCTGAAGGAAAAAGCGGGTGACCGTTTCGTCTCCCTCGATTCGCCGTTTAACCACGTCGAACAGGGCAAAATCATCATTCCACGGATGCGCGTTGAGCCGTCGATGGACAATGAAGAGCTGCATCTGGCTGAGATGGCCGCCTTTTTCCGCGGACAGGTTGAAGCCAAAAAGCATCTCGGGATGCTGGTGCTATTCGCCAGCGGCCGGGCGATGCAGCGTTTTCTGGAATACGTGCCGGATTTGCGCCTGTTGCTGCTGGTGCAGGGCGATCAGCCGCGCTATCGGCTGGTGGAGTTGCACCGTAAACGGGTCGAAAGCGGCGAGCGCAGCGTGCTGGTCGGGTTACAGTCATTTGCTGAAGGGCTCGATTTAAAAGGCGAATTACTCAGCCAGGTGCATATCCACAAAATTGCGTTTCCACCGATCGACAGCCCGGTGGTGATAACCGAGGGAGAGTGGCTGAAAAGCCTCAATCGTTATCCGTTTGAGGTGCAAAGTCTGCCCAGCGCCTCGTTCAACCTTATTCAGCAGGTTGGGCGATTGATTCGGAGCCACGGCTGCTGGGGCGAAGTGGTCATTTATGACAAGCGTCTGCTGACCAAAAATTATGGCCCGCGCCTGCTGAATGCGCTGCCGGTATTTCCCATCGAGCAACCCGACGCGCCAGAAGGTATAGTAAAAAGCAAAAGTTTACCGGCGCGGCGTAAAAGACGCTGACCTGCTGTCAGGAGCAATGCATGGACTATCGCAAAATCATTAAAGAAGTTGGTCGTGGCAAAAATCACGCCCGCGATCTGGACACCGATACCGCGCGTGGGCTATACGCGCAGATGCTTAAAGGCGAGGTGCCGGAGCTGGAGCTGGGCGGCATTCTGATTGCGCTGCGTATCAAAGGTGAAGGCGAGGCCGAGATGCTCGGCTTCTACGAGGCGATGCAGCAGCACACAGTTCGTCTCACGCCGCCGGTGGCGAAGCCGATGCCGATTGTTATCCCAAGCTATAACGGGGCACGCAAACAGGCTAACCTCACCCCGCTACTGGCGATGCTGCTGCACAAGCTCGGTTTTCCGGTGCTGGTGCACGGTGTCAGCCACGATCCTACCCGCGTGCTAACCGAAACCATTTTCACCCTGTTGGGCGTGGAGCCGACGCTGCATGCCGGGCAGGCGCAGGCGAAGCTTGACGGCCATCAGCCGGTGTACATGCCGATTGGTGCCTTCTGCCCACCGCTTGAAAATCAGCTCGGGATGCGCTGGCGTATGGGCGTACGTAACAGTGCGCACACCCTGGCGAAGGTCGCCACGCCGTTTGAGGAAGATGCAGCTCTGCGCCTGTCGAGCGTCTCGCATCCGGAATATGTGCCGCGCGTGGGCAAATTCTTTGCTGATATTGGCGGTCGGGCGCTGTTGATGCATGGCACCGAAGGGGAAGTGTACGCCAACCCGCAGCGCTGCCCGCAAATTAGCCTGATTGATAGCAAGGGTACACGGGTGCTGGTCGAGCGCGAAGATGCTCTTCGCGAAACAGTTCTGCCGGGCTCGAAGGATCCGGATGTGACGGCCAGATGGATTGAGCGCTGTGTCGCGGGTGTCGAACCGGTGCCTGAATCACTGAAAATGCAGATGGCCTGTTGCCTGGTGGCGACCGGGGAAGTCTCGGATATTAACGCCGGTCTGCAGCGGGTTAACGACTGCTGGTGATCAATCGGCAAAAAAAGCCCGTTCAGTGGCGTGAACGGGCGAATAAGGGTTAATTCTGGTACTGCAAGGCAATGCTTAAAGGTCAATGAGGGTTAAATCTGTTTCGGGTGATTATTTGTAAATCACCGCAGTACCGCTAATTTTGTTATTGGTGTTGGCAGAAGTAATGCTGTAACCGGTAGCGCCTGCAGCAGCGGCTTTCTCAGCCAGTTTCGCTTCCAGACCATCCAGAGTACTTGCCCCATCTACAGACACGGTACCGATTTTGTTCAGGCTTTGTGCTTCAGTCGGGGAGACCGGCTGTGCAGCAAACACGCCGAAAGACAGAGCAGATAGAGCGATAGCGACAGCAGCAGTTTTGATCGTTTTCATGGTTAATTTCTCGCAGGTTATTCTTTAAATGTGACGTTGTCCGTCGATGTGATGAGTATCACGTTTTTTCTCCGCAGATAAAATCGAATAGACTTGATGGACTTCATCGAAAAATTTGAATGATTAATAAATTACTGATTATTAATAAAATAAATTGGTGGTTGAAGCAGAAAACGAGGATGAGACGTCGGGAGAGAAGTTAAGGGCACGGATTGCGACTTTTTTCGGCAAAAAGTGTGCGCGTAAAGACAACCGGTTTCGCTGTAGTGGAAGCTATAGTTTTGTCAGTAAATCTACAGATTGCGGATGTGGCAGGCACTATACACCGATAATGTGCATTTTATAAAACTTTTGTGCTGTTGATGCGCGGCGGGCCATTTTGGCGAGTGCAAAAAAATGCGCCTGTATAAAGAGGCGCATTTCCGATGGCATTAACTTGAACAGATTATTTGTAGATGGTTGCGGTGCCGAACATTTTGTTATCGCCGCTGGCGGAATTAACCACATACCCTTTGGCACCCTCTTGATGCGCTTTTTCAGCCAGTTTGTTCTGTAGATCCTGGAAATCATCAGCACCAGAAACAGATACTGTACCTGCCGAACGTAGCTGCCCGGTATCACCTTGCTTGAGTTGTTGAGGTTCGGCGCTCGCCGAAAAAGAGAGCATCGACAACGCACCTGCCGCCATTACAACCAGTATTCTTTTCATGTGCACATCCTCTCTGTATCCACCTGTGGGATAGGCTAAGTGTAGGTGGAGAAAAAATGTGACATACCGCAAAAAATTGGTGATGATCTGCACGTTTTTCGAACGACATAAATTGACGAAAAACTGACAAACCAGCCACATTTAAGTGGCTGATAAGATGAGGGTTATCGTGCGTCAGGGCGAACGAGGTCGAACCGCTGGCTTTCGTCGATGCTGTAATATGCCGAAGGGCCGCCCGCCCGCAGCACCGGCCGCGCTTTTGCGGTCTGATAAATGCCGTTTTCCAGCAGCGATTCATCAATGTGTACTGCAACCACTTCCCCGAGCACCAGCCAGGTGTCAATCGCCGTGCCATCTGCCCCGGTAAGCTGAATACACTGCGATAAGCGGCACTCGAAGTTGACCGGGCTTTCGGCCACGCGCGGCGCATGCACGATTCGGCTGTCGGCGGGCGTGAGCCCGGCGCGCACGAACTCGTCTTCACCCGGCGCGAGGCTGGCGGAGGTTTCATTCATCGCGCTGGCGAGATCAAACGTTGTCAGGTTCCAGACGAATTCACCCGTTTCAACGATATTACGCACGCTATCTTTCCAGCCGCTGCTGGCGAAACCGATGATCGGCGGGCGATAGTTAAAGCAGTTAAAGAAGCTGTACGGTGCCAGATTGCGGTTACCCTGCGCATCAAACGAAGCGATCCAGCCAATCGGGCGTGGGCCAATGATGGCATTAAGCGGGTCGTGCGGCAGTCCGTGTCCGTCTGAAGGCTGATAAAAATACATAGCGCACCTGTGACATAAAAATAATATGAAGACTCACTTATTTACCTCACCCGCGTCAACGGGTATCTTACGCTGCCGTCAACAGGAGGAAGACATGAAAGCCCAAAAGCCGGGGTTACACCCGCGTAACCGTCACCACGCCCGATACGATTTACCCGCACTGTGCAAAGACACTCCGGCACTGTCGGCGTTTATCGTCACCAGCCCGGCCGGGGAGCAGACCATTAATTTTGCCGATCCTGATGCGGTGAAGACCCTGAACGAGGCGCTGCTGGCGCATTTTTACCAGGTGAAAGGCTGGAACATTCCTGAGGGCTTCCTTTGCCCACCGGTGCCTGGCCGCGCGGATTATCTGCACCATCTGGCGGACCTGCTGGCAGAAACCACCGGTAGCGTGCCGACAAATGCCAGCGTGCTGGATATTGGCACCGGAGCGAACCTGATTTATCCGCTGATCGGTAGCCATGAATACGGCTGGCGTTTCACCGGCACCGAAGTCAATGCCGAAGCCATTGCCGGTGCACAGGCTATCATTGATGCCAATCCGGGGATGACCCGTCAGATCCGTCTGCGTCGGCAGAAAGACCCACAGGCGATCCTGACCGGGATTATCCATAAGAATGAAATGTTCGATGCGATGATCTGCAATCCGCCGTTCCATGATTCTGCGGCAACCGCGCGTGAAGGCAATGAGCGTAAACGCCGTAATCTCGGCCAGCAGAAAAACGACACCCTGAACTTCGGCGGCCAGGAGCAGGAGCTCTGGTGCGAAGGTGGCGAAGTGGCGTTCATCAGCAAAATGATCGACGAAAGCCGCCAGTTTGAGCGGCAGGTGATGTGGTTCACGTCGCTGGTGTCACGCGGTGACAATCTGCCGTTGCTGTATGCCGCCCTGACCAAAGCGGGCGCGGTGAAGGTCGTAAAAAAAGAGATGGCCCAAGGGCAGAAGCAGAGTCGCTTCATTGCCTGGACCTTCCTGGACGACGACAAACGCCGTCGTTTTGCGGCCCGCGCGCGTTAATCACGCCGTCGGTAGACCCGGGGCGGGCGGCTCAAGCGCCCCTGCTGCCGGGATGCCCGGTGCAGGCAGTACCTGATAGGTCTGCACCGGCGCACGAACGCCCGCCTTATCGAAATGCTTCTTCACCTGCGTATCCAGCGCGAAACGCACCGTCCACTGTTTTAGCGGCAGGGTAGTGAACGTGACCCGCAGCGTGAACGCGGTGTTAGTCAGGCCCACCAGACCCGCAAACGACGGCTCGCCGATCACCAGCCCGCGTATCTCCTCCTGCTCCATCAGCTCTGCCACCGCCGCTTTCAGCGCGTTATTGGCAGTATCGACCTCTTCGCTGCGATCCACGTCGTAGTTCGCCACCACCGAGCCGATGCCGCGCACAAAGTTGGCAAAGGTCGTAATCGAAGACCACGGAATGATGTGATAGGCCCCGGTATCCTGGCGTACGCCGACCGAGCGAATCGTCATCCGCTCCACGGTACCGGTAAGTGGCCCGATGGTCACCAAATCACCGGTGTTCATCCCGTTTTCAAACTGAATGAAGATGCCAGTGATGATGTCTTTTACCAGCGTTTGTGACCCGAAGGATATCGCCAGTCCCAGTGCCCCGGCACCCGCCAGCAGCGGCGCAATATTCACCCCAATTTCCGAGAGCAAAATCATCACCGTGATGGTGCTGATCACCACCGCCAGGGCGTTGCGAAACAGCGTCAGCAACGTGCGGGCGCGGGCGCTCGGCAGTGGCCGACCATGAATATCAGACGCCAGACGGTTTTCTATCAGGCTTGCCAGCAGCGTCCAGCCAATCGCCGAGAAGAACAGAATAAGCGCGATGCGGATAATGACGTCCACCGTTTTCTCGCCCGCACCGTTGTGCAGCCAGTTCCAGAAATCGAACAGGCCCCAGGCGCTCAGCAGCATCATCACCGCCACGCAGACCGTCAGAATACGGGCGACTTTCAGCGAGGCAGACAGCCAGCCGTTGAGCCGTTTTTGCAGCTCCGGATAGTTGCGCTGAGTTTCGGGTGACAGGGTGATGGTTTTGGCAATCCATCGCGATAGCATCCCCGAAATAAAGGCCGCAATGCCGATAATGGCGAGGCTGCGCACTGACGCGCCCATCATAAATTTCAGGCTATTGCCGGGGTCGAACAATGAGAAGAAGAACAGCACAATGAAATAGGCGCTGGCGAGCCAGTGCCAGAAAAGCGCGAAGGCGCGGATAAACAGGCTGAAGAAGGCAAGCGATCGGTCCGCCAACTGGATAAGGCTGTCGGTAATGGCTTTCTTGTTATGAAAAATTAGCCACAGCGCCCAGACGGTGATGCACAACATAATGGCCACGTTCGCCAGTGCGCCGGTTTGCACATTCACCTGATTGGAAATGATCGGCACCGCCACAATCAGCCCGTAGCCAATCAGGCTGCTCAACAGGCTCAGGCGTAAGCTCCAGTAGCGGGCGCTTTGATCCTCAATGTTGAACGGGCGCAGGTCCGGCACGTGCGGGCAGAAAATCAGCCGCAATATGGCTTTAAAGAACTCAATCAGCGCGAAGGCGTTGAGAAACAGGCTTTGCTGAAACGCCACGGTCCGGCTACCTGCGTTGAGTCTGTCACTTAACATTTGCCCGACAAACAGCGTCAGCCCCAATAGCAGCAGGTCGATAACCAGTGCCCCGGTGATCATCGCCGGCAGGTGCAGCCAGTTGCTGCGATCGCGATTCTTGCGTCGTCCCCACTGGCCCATCTTGCGGTACAGCGGCAGGGCACACAGGCGCAGTAAGGTGTAAAAGACGAACACCAGCAGTGCCAGCAGCAAAAAGTGGGTTACCGCATTGGTGAAGGTGTGCGAATTAAACGGCTTATGCGGTGCGGTAGAGATGTTGCGCCACAGCTGCGCGAAGCGGGTGGAGAGTGCCTCCCCATAATGACGACTGATGTCGGTCACGCTTTCAAGCACGGTTTTTTCTTCACTGACCGGCGGCGGGGTGAGTGATGGCGTCGGATCCTGCGGGGGCGTGGCGGCTGCCGTGCGCAACTGTTTAATCAGCTCCTGGCGGGAAGCATCGTTTTCCAGAACATCGGCCAGTGCCGCATAAGCGGCCTTTTTCTGCGCGGCGTCGGGTTCTGCTGACGTGGAGGCACTGTCAGAACTGGACGCTGGGGCCGTTACGCCGGGGAGAGTTACCGCCTGGAGCGGGGCACAAAAAAGTGTCGCAATAAGCAACAGGATCCACGGCACAGGCGCCTCCCTTTTAAATTATCAACAAAATGATAAGTATAGCGGCTGGGGAGGGGCGGTTTGATTTTGGGAGGATTCTCTCCCCCAGACACGGGGGAGAGTGAAGCAAATTACGAAACGTGCTGCAAAAATTCCTGCAGGCGCTGGCTCGGCGGGTTCTCGATAAGGGTTTGCGGATTACCGTCTTCGGCAATACGCCCCTTATCAATGAAGATCAGACGCGAGGCCACTTTTTCAGCAAAGCCAATTTCGTGGGTCACGATGACCATGGTCATGCCTTCTTCGGCCAGATCCTGCATCACTTTCAGCACTTCATGACGCAGTTCCGGATCGAGGGCGGAGGTCGGCTCATCGAACAGCATCATTTTTGGTTTCACCGCCAGCGCTCGGGCAATCGCCACGCGTTGTTGCTGACCGCCGGACAGTTCCGATGGGTAGTGATGCCCACGTTCCGCCAGACCGACCTTCGCTAACAGGGCCTTGGCCTGTTTTTCTGCGTCGGCTTTGGAGGCACCGCGCACGCGCTGCGGGCCGAACATCACGTTTTCCAGCGCTGTCAGATGCGGGAACAGGTAAAACTGCTGGAACACCATGCCAGCTTCCTGACGAATCAGCCGCTCATCGACCTTCGGATCGTTGACCTTCAGACCATCGACGATCAGGTCGCCGCTGGTGATTTCCTCAAGCTTGTTGATGCAGCGCAGCAGGGTAGATTTACCGGAGCCGGAGGGCCCGATTATCACCACCACTTCACCCTGGGTAATGTTCAAATCGATGTTATGCAGCACCTGGGTTTGGCCAAAGTGCTTGGAGACGTTTTTAAATTCAATCACAGGATTTTCATCCTTCTTTCAAGAATGCGGAGCACGATGTTCAGGACCTGGGTGATTATCAGATAGATAACCCCGACGGCGGTCCAGATTTCCAGGGCGCGGAAGTTCCCGGCGATGATCTCCTGACCGCTACGGGTCAGCTCGGCAGCACCGATAACGATGAACAGCGAGGTATCTTTGATACTGATGATCAGCTGGTTACCGAGCGCAGGCAGCATACGACGCAGTGCCAACGGCATAATCACATGGCGAATAGTTTCGCGGCGCGACAGGCCGAGCGCCAGTCCCGCTTCGCTGAAGCCTTTGTGGATGGACAATACCGAGCCACGGGTGATTTCCGCGATATAGGCACCGGAGTTGATCATGATGGTGATCACCGCTGCCGTGAAGGTGTCGATGCGAATATCCGGGAAGGCCATCGGCAGGGCGAAGTAGATATACATCACCTGAACAACGATAGGGGTGCCGCGGATGATTTCGATGAATACGAGGGCAACGTGGTTGGCAATCCAGCCGCCGTAGGTGCGGGCCAAACCGGCCAGCAGGCCGATAATAATCCCGCCTGCTAACCCGAGGATCGAAATCCACAGAGTCATTTTGGCGCCATCCAGCAGGATTGGAATGGCAGGCCAGATGACGCTCCAGTCAAACTGCATAATGTTGTATTCCTGTTACTGTTACCGTGGTTCAAATGTGACAGGGGCGAAAGGTCGCCCCTGTGAAAAGTAAAACCGAGTCAGACTATTTATTTAGGTTCAGTGCCGAACCATTTTTTGTAGATCTCGTTGTACTGACCGTTTTCGCGCAGGGTCTTCAGCGCGCCGTTCACTTTCTCACGCAGTTCGTCGCTGCCTTTCGGGAACGCAATACCGTACTGCTGAGCTTCCAGTGATTCGCCAACCGCTTTGAACTGGCCGTTGCCCGCCGTTTTAATGAAGTACAGGATGTTCGGCGTATCGTGCAGGACGGCGTCAGCACGGTTGGTGCCGAGTTCCATGTAGGCGTTATCGATATTCGGGAATTGGCGCAGGTCTTTGGTTTTGATGTTCGCTTTCGCGTAATCCACCGAACCGGTACCGCTCTTCACTGCGACCACTTTGCCATCTAAATCTTTAACGCTTTTGATGTCGTTGTTGTTGGCTTTGACCATCACCAGCAGACCGCTTTTGTAGTAGCCATCAGAGAAGTCGATCGCCTTTTTACGTTCGTCGGTAATGGTTATCCCAGCCAATGCCAGGTCGATGTTTTTAGTCTGCAGCGCAGGGATGATGCCGCTGAAATCCATTGGTTTCAGGGTGTAGTTGAGCTTCAGCTCTTTGGCGATTGCGGCCCACAGATCGACGTCAAAACCAACGTATTTGTCGCCTTGTTTGAATTCGAAGGGTACGAACGCGGTGTCAGTCGCGACAACCAGCGGCTTTTCCGCGGCCTGAGAAGAAACGGCAAAAGCCAGGGTCAGTGCAGCCAGTGAAACTTTAAATACAGACTTCATAGCATTTCCTTTTATAACCACGGGGCAATCCCCTGCGAGAACAATCCGCATATGAAAAAATCGTGCCAGTTTTACAACTTGTTGTTTTTCAACGAAGCGGTAGCCCGATATTGCACAAAAAGAGGGGCAAGGCACGCGGTATGCACCATTGTGAGGCGCCAAAATGGTGCGCATCAGGCGATGGGCATGACGTGAGGTTATTAAGCGCAAATTACGCTGATAAAACAATCTTTCATTAACGATTGTGTGAGGTGATTATTACAATTGGTTTACTTTTGCGGGGCGGCCAAGCCGTTTTGCGCACTATAAAAGTGCAAAACCCCTCGGGAGAGGGGTTTTAGGGATAAGAAAAAAGTATGGTTATTCGATGTTAGATTCGATGAACCACAGGAACTTATCCAGGTCACGTGACGCTGCAGTCAAGATATCGGCAGTGTCTTCATCTTTAGCTTCTTCGATGGCCTTACGCACATCGTTTGCCACAATCGCGTAACGATCGGCCAATTCTTTCAGGTGATCCTGAACGCTGTGAATGTCCAGCGGATAACTTTTCAGCGCTGTTTTGCTGTTAACGACCTGAGTGGTGCCGAGTGCCACGCCGCCAAGCTGAACGGCACGTTCTGCCATGGTATCCAGATGGTCAATCAGCGCTGTGCGGAAGCCGTCAAGCATCTCATGAACGGCAATAAAGTTTGCACCGCGCATATTCCAGTGGGCCTGTTTGGTGATCAGCGACAGGTCAATGAACTGGATAACCTGGCGATTCAGCAACTCAATCGTCGCTTTTTTCTCGCTGTCCGATACATCGTTGCGGGTATAGAGCAGATTAGATGTTTTGGTTTTTACCAGTTTAGCGGTACTCATAATCTCATATCCTCTTGATGTGAAAAGTCCCAGTGAATTACCGGAAATAAGTATAGCATCGGATATTCATGCTGCTGGAACGTTCGTGCCTATCGGTTTAATAGTGCGATTGAGGTTGTGGTCAATAAATTATTGATAATCAAGGTGATGGGAGATTTTTGTATCGATTGGAAGCTATTTATTAAGAAAGGTCTGTTTATTTCAGAAATATTTCCACCAGAAAATGATTGAGTGGCGAAATAATTGTTTGCAGCCGCAGGGGCATATAGCCCCCACGACGGTACGCTAATCTTTAATATCGACTTTTTCTATTTTGGCTTCGCGGCGCATAGTTAGCGTAGAGCCCATCGACGCGGCAATGATCGCCAGCAGGGCGAAGCTCTGGGTGCCGGTCAGGGTTTCACCGAGGAAAATCATGCCGGATACTGCCGCCAGAGCCGGTTCCATGCTCATCAGTGTGCCAAAGGTGCGGGTCGGCATCCGGGTCAGGGCGATCATTTCCAGCGAATAGGGCAGGGCGGTAGACAAAATGGCGATGCCCAAACCTAAGGGCAGAATTGACCACTGCCACAGCGCATCACCGGCCTGGATGGCACCGATCGGCACAAATACCACGGCGGCAATCAGCGAGCCCATCGCCACCGTCGCCGGGCCATGTTCTTCCCCGGCACGCTGGCCGGTCAAAATGTAAACCGCCCAAAAAGCCCCGGCCCCGAGCGCCAAAGCAGCTCCGGTTAAATCGACGTGCGCTATACTTTGCCCTAAGGGAAGTAAAAACCACAGGCCGAGCACCGCCAGCACCACCCACACAAAATCCACTGCACGGCGAGAACCGAACAGCGCCACGGCCAACGGGCCGGTAAATTCCAGGGCCACAGCCACACCCAGCGGAATACGTTGGATAGAAAGATAGAACAAATAGTTCATTGCCCCGAGGGACAAGCCGTAAAACAGCAGCGGCAGGCGTTGTTCACGGGTGAAGCGCAGACGCCAGGGCTTGAAGATGCACACCAGAATCAGCGTACCTAACGTCAGGCGAAGGGCGGTGACACCGGGCGCACCGACCAGAGGAAAGAGCGATTTTGCCAGCGCAGCGCCACTCTGAATCGAACACATAGCTATCAAAATTACGAGTATCGGCAGCCATACCGGGAACTTACGTGACAACCCTGGCATCCTTTCTCCTGTCAGCTTTTGTCAAAGGAAGTAAAAGAGGCAGTGTAAATGAATTACCCCTTTTTGGTTTAGGCATTGTTGAAAAAAAACGGTGAAAAGCGTCTTACAATAAAGTTCACTTAGCGGATAAAAACGCTGCCAGTTTAGGAATAATCTGGATGAATGCGCCATCGGATGAGCGCAATAATGGCAAAATCTGCGAGGAACCTGCTGATTTTCAACAGGGAGTGTCAACACTGGAAACGTTTAGTTACATGTTTGACCCCCTTAGACAACGTGAATCGCAAAGAGTTTCTTAATAAATTTTGATATATTTAAAACTTACGGATTTACTTGAAGCACATTTGAGGTGGTTATGAATAAAATTGCACGTCTTTCAGCACTGGCCATTGTACTGGCTGCAACCGCAGGTACTGCTGTAGCTGCTACTTCTACCGTGACTGGCGGTTACGCTCAGAGCGACATGCAGGGCGAAGCCAACAAAGCAGGTGGTTTCAACCTGAAATACCGTTACGAGCAGGATAACAACCCACTCGGCTGGATTGGTTCTTTCACTTATACCGAGAAGAATCACAACGAAAGCAATACCTATAACAAAGCTCAGTACTACGGTCTGACTGCTGGTCCAGCTTACCGCATCAACGATTGGGCGAGCATCTACGGTGTTGTCGGTGTTGGCTACGGTAAATTCCAGGCAAACGACTTCCCAGCTAGCAAATCTGACATGAGCGACTACGGTTTCTCCTATGGTGCAGGTATGCAGTTCAACCCAATCGAAAACGTGGCTCTGGACTTCTCTTACGAGCAGTCTCGCATTCGTAACGTTGACGTTGGCACCTGGATCGCTGGTGTTGGTTACCGTTTCTAATCACTTCGGTGATAATGAAAAATCCGCCCTTGTGGCGGATTTTTTTTGCCCTTAAGTGACCCACCGAGCTATTCATAGCTCATAGAGAAGGTGCCTGTCGCTTTGAAATCGCCAGTCGTGACTCCCCCGTTACCACTGGTAACCAGCTGGGCCTTGTAGTTGAACGTCTTCGACCATTGCATGGTTGCTGGGGCTTCGGTATAGACTGATTGGCTATCGTTGGCCAATAGCTGAGCACCATTTGGTGCCCATATTTTCACTCCCACTCCACCGGCACGCAGTGATTCTGCTGAATTATTCGTCAATAACCCTTTGTACGCGCTATTTGCCGTTAGCTTTGTTCTAAATCTGAGCACGTTAGAGCACTGGGAGGCGGTGATTGTAAAGCCGACCTGCTTGGTTTTATTGTTTTTGACATCGTCAATTTCATAATTACGTCCCAAATCAACTGAACCCGTCCCTGCGGATGAGACTAAAGAGGTGCAGGTTGGCACCACAACCGGAACATTCATGCTGCCCATCGTGATATTCATGGATTTATGCTGCGCTCCACCAACACGGAAATAACCCGCGTAGCCAGTTTTGTTTAAATTAATACTTTTTATTCCAGATGGAATGCCATCATATTCTGGTTTTTGATAAAGCGTAATAATAACATTCCACCTCTTACCCTGGACCTGGTACTCATCCAATGGCTGATTATATTCACTTGCTCTGGAACTATAAAGCGCACTTCTGGCACTACCACCGTTTGCCGCTATTTCGATCGTATAAAAGATACCCTTAACGTTTGTATCAAACAAAGCAACGCCATTAATATCAGTCGACGCATAAAAGTCTGTACTACGCTTAGAGTACAAATTGTCACCATCATCACCCGCATGGCAATTTGAATAAGTATCGGTCAAATATGTCCATTGTTTTACTTGGGTGGCATTGCTCGTTCTGGGAAGAAAAGTGATGGGCACAGATTCATTCACGTTAATCGTAGGATTTAAATTACCTTCAAACTCGCAATCACGCGCATTGGCGGTACTTGAGAAAAAAATGAACAATAGTAGCGCTGGAATTTTAAGTGTTGTTGCTTTTTGTATAAGATAATTAATCATAAACCACACTCACTAATACATTTGAGGTTACTCTACCTGCTGTGGGAGAGCCATAATTCTGATAGCGAACATAAAATGAGTAATCTGTTAAATATTCTGACCATGCCTTTCCTTTAACGTCATAGGTTACATCTGACATGCCATCGCTATTTAATACATTCTTATTTGTCATAGAGGAGAAAACAACCACACCTACATTTTTTGCGCCATCACTGCTTTCATTGATAAATATTTGTTTTGAACTGGCAGGAAACGTGCCTGTAAGTGGTTTGAACGTGAAATGTAAACGGCTAGCCTCACCAGTAGTCCAGTCTTCACAATCCTCGACACGAATATTAAACGGGGTCCCTCCTGCGGCATCGGTCGGCAAAAGTGGTGAAGATGGATCCCCCCGATCGTTAAAATAGTTCAGACTGACGATAGGCATATGAATATTTCCGTTATTATCAACAGAGATGTAACAGGTGTTGTTAATAATATTGGCGGTAATGTTGACATCCATATCAGCATTGCAGATCAAGGGTAATGTTCCTGATAACAAAAAGCCGAATAGGTATGCAGGTCTTAATCTACAATGCTGACGGAAAAACATATTTATATCCTATCGATAGGTGACAACAAAGGTAACGGGAGCCTGGAATGTTCCCGCGCTCACGTCATTAATGGTTTTCCCACTAGCAATCACCATACGGGCACTCATGGCGACATCTTTTGTCCCCCCGGAAATCGCAATATCTTGCGCAGTCGAGCGTGTATTGCAATTGAACTCGGTTCCGGAGTCAGGCTGACCGTTCCAAATTTCAACGGCAGTGGCGGCGGATGTTCCTCCGGCATTAGGGTAGGAATTGCCATTGCCGCTGGTACCGGAACAACTCGCGGCGATCTGGGTACTGACCAGCGCGCCATGCACACCAGAACATCCACTAAAGGAGAGCTGGAAATTCTCCTTGCGAGTTTTCCGTTCTAAGTCAGATTTAAAGACATCACCAAAACCGATAATTGAGGCTGCGGCCCCGTTCTTATCTTTAATCTGGGCGTTACAGGTGCCGGCTTCAATGGTAGAGGTCAGTGTTGCCGTCAGGCTCGGTGTACCGTCAATGGCAAAGACCAAGGGGGAGACCGTCAACATTAACGCGCCCATACCCAGAAACAGTGATTTGTGTAATTGTTTATTCATCATAATTCTCCCGGTCCTGGGTGATTACTCATAGGTAAAGTTAAAGGTGGCCGTCGCGCTAAAAGTACCTGGGGTCGCTTTATCGTTACCGTATGTCGGTACTATTTTTGCCACCAACCCAACACTCTTACTGTTAATTTCCGCACTGGTCCAGACGAGTCGAGTGGCATCGCTGGTAGAGTTGATGACAAAAGGATCTCCGCCACCACTGCGAGAAATGGTTGCCCCAAGAAATGTTGCGGCCCCCGCTCCGGATAAGTTATTGGTTAGCGCGGTATTGAGATAGTTGGAAGGCGTCCCACTCACTGTTGTTTTTAAACGCGTAATACTTGAAGGGCAGGTGACGATATCGAGCGTGAAAGGTTTGCTCGCGCTGGCATCCGCCGAAATAATCTTATCAAGGGATGTTTTTCCGCCACTACCAATAGGGATGATATAATTTGTCGCATCACCTGACCCGCCTGTGATTCGCATATCACAGGTTGTTTCACGAATGCTCGCTGTAAATTTGACATCAACGTTCTGTGCAAATAACAACGAGGGGCTCACACAGCCAATAAGCGTTGCGAATGTTAAATAATGACCTGTTTTAATCATGATGAGATCCTGGTTTATTCTCCGATGAATATGTTAATGACTGATGTGACATTCCTGATTTTGTAACAATATTGACTTGCCGATGGTTCGCGGTTCAGCCG
This sequence comes from Scandinavium sp. M-37, assembly GCF_043558715.1. Taxonomy (NCBI): domain Bacteria; kingdom Pseudomonadati; phylum Pseudomonadota; class Gammaproteobacteria; order Enterobacterales; family Enterobacteriaceae; genus Scandinavium; species Scandinavium sp. M-37. The sequence goes on along the minus strand of NZ_JBIGIN010000052.1, from coordinate 9,460 downwards.
AAATTTGATAATTCACCTGACACTGTTCATCTGCGGCGCGACCCCACCGCACACTTAATACTCCGGTTTGATCAATGCCGCGGACCCAGGCTCTACCCGCCTGACCAACGCTGCCCACCAGATTGTTTTTACTGTCGTAGACATCTGCGCCAAGCGGTATAAATCCTTTGTCTGAGCGAATTAATTCCAGTAAAACAGAACGCCCTTCATCCGTGGCAAAATTAACGAGGATAACCGCGCCATCACGCGGAATAGCCATGCTACTGGTATTTTCTATTTCAATATCGTTTTCAAGCGTATCAATATTCAGCCCAATACTGTTTTCAGTATAGGGAGAAAGCCAGGGGATAACGGCGTAACCATTGTCATCAATCTGACCATCGCCATTACTCATCCTGGTGCCTTTGGCACCTTTAGCCTGCACGAGGGCGATGGTGCTGTTTACCCCCAGGTTGCCGGGTGATAAGGTCAGACCGCCACTGTGCAGAACGATGCCGCCACTGTTCCCCAAAGAATATTGCTGGCCATTATCGCCATTCACCGATACCGATCCGCTGAATGGACCCCACGGGCTATTGTAGGTTGCATACCCGCCAATCTGCTGCAGATCGCCCGAATCGGATTGTGATAAAGAGGTATTTACGCTGTAGCTGTATAGGTTATTCGCGCTATTACCACTGATCGACATATCCGTTTGGTTATTGCCCTTAAAGTCGGTACTGGCAGACGTATTTAGGGTATTAAACCCACCTTGGGTTGTTTCATGTCCCAGAAGTCTGTCTAACGGTAAACTTAAACTGATATAAGCACGATCGTCCTCTTCACCCCATTCGTTATAGGCGCGCTGGAGGGATATATTGTAACTCGCCCAACCCAGGGAGTTACTGTAACCTAATGAATATTGAGAAGTTGTTTTTGTACTGTTCCAATAACTTTGCCAGCTGCCTGTCAAATAGACCGCCCCGTAATCCTCTTCGTCGACGCGCAAGGGCTGGTTGATATTTATTTGGATCTCATTTTTTTCATGTTCAAAGTTCTGCAGGGTTGAACCATTTTTATCGTATTCAGCTTCCCGAATATCATCTTCCAATTGTGCCGCATCGCTAAGGCTGTAGTAGTTTTTGGTTGAGAAGCGATAAGCCGCCACGTTTAATGACGTATCGGTCAGTTCCAGAAGTTTACTGTACGACAGGCGATAACTTTGCCCTTCTAAGGTGCCTGCGGTTTCGAATTCGGCGTGTGAATGCGTCACATCAAAGGCAAAAGCCCCGATGGCGGTATTCAGGGCGATACCTGCCAAGCCTGCGTAATAGTCAGTATCCGTAACCTCAAATCCAGAATATCCGGTAAAAATATTATTCAAACCGTAATAGCCGGTAGCAGTCACGACACGGGTATCTCCGCTGCTGGAATCTTCATTGAGTTTACCGATGCCAAACTCCCAGCGTGCGTCCCCCGGGCGCAATAATTGGGTGACCGAGGAGAAGGGCACAGAAAAATGGGTTTTGCTTCCATCTGATTCTTCTACGGTCACATCCAAATCGCTGCCGTACCCGGTGGGATTCAGATCGGTAATCGCAAAAGGCCCCGGCGGAACGGTATTCTCATAAATGATGTTGTCATTCTGACGAATGGTGACTTTTGCGTTACTGTTAGCCATACCGCGCACCACAGGGGCATAACCCGTGGTCGATGCCGGTTTCATGCGATCGTCACTGTATAAGCGCATCCCGCGCAGGCTGACGGAGTCAAACGTATCACCGCTGGTGTAGGTATCACCGATAACAAACTGGGATTTGATGACCGGAATATCGCGCTGGACGAACAGCTCCTGGTGGTCGTAATCGCCACTTTCCTCATTTGACCAGTGCGCTGCACCCCGTGAGCGAAACCGCCAGGCACCCAGGTTGAAGCCGGAGTTAATACCGGCATACAAGCTTTGCGACGTTTCACCGTCGTTTTTAGCGCTGTAGGCATTGATATCCCAGGATAACATCGCCGCGTTAACCCCACTGTCCCACAGGCTCGGATCGACGTAATCGCGTGGCACTCTGGAGGCATAAATCTGCGGTAATGAGATATCCAGACGCTGTTCGGCGCTATCAAAATGTAGCTGTGCTCCAGGAAAAAGAGCGCCTAAATCATAGCAAGTGGCTTCGTCCGCAGGCTCGACGGCTGCGATGGGATTCTCGCTATTTTCCAGTTTCAACTGCATTAACAGCTTATGCGTGATACAGGGTGTCGCTATTTCGGTGCCGTTCTCCTTGAACAGAACCTCGCCGTTATATTCTTGTCGGTCGTTAATGTAGATGTTCACATTATAAACACCGGGTAAAACGGGATTGCCTTTGGTGAAACGGTCGACGTTGATCTGTCTGCCATTACCGGCGTTAAACAGAAACTGATCGTTGAACTCCACAACTTCAGGTGCGCTGGCCGAGACCTCATTTTCCGCAGCACTGATATGCATAGGAAGGAGGGCGCAACTTAGCAGGAGTACCGGATAGCGGTTAGCTGATGCTTTCACGTTGATGGATTTCCATTTCATGAGACGTGTTTTTAGTCGTTTGCTTTCACAGCTTGGCTTCGTCTTTTGATGCACCACCGAAATCATTAATGGTGTTGTATTCGACTTTCGCTCCAGCAGGCGCTGCCGCTAAGCCTTTCACCTTGAATGACTGGCTTTCGCCGGGTTTAAGCATCACCGTATCTATCTCGTATTTGGCCTTGCCATTCACCAGGAAGGCATCGCTAAAGGAAATATGGAAAGGGGAGGGGTTGTTAACCTCAACATACAGATTTTGGCCTGTCGTTTTCGTTTTCCAGATCAGCGTCTTTGCCGCCTCGGAGGGATTTCCCTTTAATCCCGCAGGGCGATAAAAAAGCTTGATGCGGGTACGAAATGCCAGCTGAAGAATATTTTGATCGTCAGCCGCATTCGCCTTTGGCGGCACTTCGAGCACGTTGAACCAAAACATACTTTCTTTATCTTGCGGAAGGGCAGTCCCTAAATAGGTGACTTTAATGGTCTGGCCTTTAGACGGATCGATCCGGGATACGGGCGGTGTTACCAAAAAAGGAATATTGAGTTCTTGTGGATTGGTATTTTCACGACCATCGTCAATCCATGACTGAACCAGTAGAGGTTTTCCTCCACGATTTTCAAGTTTTACGGTGACACTTTTTTGTGCCGCAGGATAAATGACACGTGTGCCTGAAATGACAATATCAGCCTGTGCGGCCGGAGCCATCATCAGGCCTGCGAGTAATCCAACGGCTGGAATAAAATTATTATAATGTCTAATTCGCATGTTTAATTAACTATCATTTAATGGGTCTGGTTGGTTAATAGATTCGCCTTAAGCGATCACGTTATCAATTTATAGAAGTAGAGGGCATGCCGTTGCCGACATGCCAAAATTAATTTAACGCTATATATTATTCGTAGGTCATGGTGAAGGTTGCGTTGGTGTTGACTTTACCCGCGATGATTGGGTTGTTGGTCGCATCCATATCAGCACTTGGAACATATTTGGCGACGTAAGCAAACACCCCGCCGTTGGTTGCGCTCAGGTCAAGTTCCTGCGAAGCATCGGCCGGGTCGCCAATTTTCACCTGTTCTGTGGTGCCGTTGCCATTGTTGAACAGGGCAATGTTCACGTTTTCAGCGGCACCCGATACGGTGGCATCAGGTTTTAAGGTGCCAGTTGACAGCTCAGCGAATTGTTGAGATGTGAATGAAATAGCTGCTTTGGTTAGCGCAGGATCACACTCTGACAGTTTCAGCTCAAATTCTTTCGTTGCTGCAGTGCCATCAACGACGGCGTTTTTTGTCACCACCGGCATAGAAATAGTGACATTATGTGCATCCAGACCGTTATTGGTAGTGACTTTACAGGTTGTATCGGAAACCGCGCCATCAAACGTAATAAGGCCAAGATCGGTATCTGCATTAGCCGATAATGCACTCATTGCCAGTAATAGTGCGCTAACTTTAAATTTCATATTTATCATCCCTTATAAAACAAATTAAATATCAAGTGGATTCCCGGCGTGATTAAAAAAATTTAAACATAGCTTAAAGAATCTTAATAAAATATAGCGTGATGACGGCCTTTGATGCATGTGAATTAGTTATTAAGCTCTAATTGATCATTGGAAATTATCATTCGGCGTTGATTGATTATTATTATTTATGGTTTTTTGGATATATCTTAATGGGAAGGTGAAAATATAAGCGTAATGATGGGGGTTATTAATTTTTTATTGAGGAGCTTGAGGGGGACATAAAGCGTAGAATAGTACCCCGCGTTGGCGGGGTATTCGTCAGAAACAGGTTATTTTGACTGCAATTAACGTTCTGATGCTAGTGTGCGCCGGTATCAAATACGTCGGTGCCGAGGTGATTGTAATCCACCTTTTGCAGTTGGAAGTTGGTGACGTAAACCTGACCCGCTTTCTGATTCGAGATAAAGCGGTACGGCGTGGCAATTTCCTGCGCCTGAATGCCGGTCCACTGTGAGAAGAACTTGAGGAAATCGTTCGCCGAGCGGCGCGCCTTAATCACCCGATGGGTTTTGTCATCGCTGGACAGCACCAGGAATGGCACCTGGAAGTTCTGCTGGAACTTGTCATCGTGTGCCAGATACTGCACCGACTTTCCGCGTTCCTTAAAGGCCAGGCCATGGTCGGAGAAGTAAACCAGTGAGAAACTGTCCCCGGAATTGCGCAGCTGATCGTAGAGTTTGCTCAGCAGCTGGTCGGTATCGGTCATGGTCTGCAGATAGCAGGAGGTCTCTTTTGAGGTCACGAAATGGGTGTATTTACCCTGAGTTCGATCGCAGGCCTGCGGATGCGACCCCATCAGGTGCAACACGATGAGCTGGGGTTGCGTACGCTCGGTGGACAGCACCTGGGCGGTCATCTTCAGCAGCTCTTCATCTTTGGTGTTTTTATCCGCTTCAAAATCCCCGTTCTTGAGGAAATGCGCTTCGTCCGCGCGCTTGGCGATACTGGCGATGGCGGTGTCGTACTCCCCGATTTGCCCCTGGTTTGAGAACCACCAGGTCTGGAATCCGGCACGGTTAGCCAGCGTCACGAAGTTATCCTGATACTGCGGCTTACCGTCGACGACACGGTTTAGCGTCATGCCCAGCGATTTCTGCGTCGATCCGCTGGCGGAGATGTAATCGGTAAACAGTGTGCCGTTAACGCTGCTTTCAAAGGGCGTGTTATCCCAATGTCCGCCAAAGGCGCCCAGCGCGTCCCGACGCGCACTCTCGCCGATCACCACTACGTAGGTGTGATATTTCGGTTTTACTGCTAATACGGTCCAGGTGTCTTTCAGATGGGCAAATTGTGCCAGACGCGCTTTCTCATCGAGAACCTGCTGATTGCTGATGGCCACGTCGTGCACAAAGCGCACCGCCGGATAACCGATTTTCGTGATGCGGAACACGCCGTCCCAGGCAATTTCCTGCACCGGGCGCACGAAGGCCACGCCGACACAAAACAGCAAGCACAATAAATCGATTTTACTCCACGCGCGTTTAGCCTCCCGCTTACGGCGAACGGCTATCACCCCAAGGGCAAAAATAAACAGCGCAATAAAGTAGCTGTACCACGGGAAGATGGTCAGAATTTCTGTGGATTCTTCAGCATTGGTCGAATGCAGCGCCAGCAGGGTATTAAAGTTTGGTGCGCCATAAGCCTGACCAAACGGATAATAAAAGGCGGCCACCAGCGAATAAACGCCGATCAGCACTTTCTGGGTGCGCGGCGCGGCGCGCCACAGCACATGCAGGACGCAGGTAAACGCGACGGCATACAGCAGGCTGAAAGGATATCCCAGCGCCAGATTTATAAGCAGTGATTGTAAAAAGTAAAATCCGGTCCATGGGTTAAGCGCCAGGCCACGTGCTGCCAGCGTTTGTTTCAGCGTTACATTCATAGGTCACAATCAAAAAGCCGCCATGTGCGTCCCCTGGCGTCGAAGGGTAAAGCCTGCCTGGCAGTGCGCGAAGAAGAGGTTCAGCGAAGCGCAAAAGCTGCAGGGATGCGAGAAGATAAATTTGATGAATACTAACGTCAACTACTCATCACAAATTGTTTTGCGAGGGCGATTGCAAATCCGGAAAAAAGATGGGGTTTTAGCGGCCAAACGACCAGTATTGCCGGGGATTGTGACAGGAAAATGAAGCGGCGTACCGCGACGCCGCATTAATGAGAAGGTTTGTCATCCTGCTGCGGTTTGCTGTGGAACATATCGCACAGCATGTTGAGAAGCATCAGGCGCACTTTAAAAGGAGAATGGCTAAACACGTATAAACACCTCTTGAATTCGTTCATAGGACCTCCTGAACTTTCCGCACCTTCATTCCTTGAAGGATGTTCGTATTACATACAGATATAGCACAGGCTATATTACTTAGCTATGGCTAAAACGTTAATTTTTTGTGCTCGGGTCACTATCCTATACAATAGAGCTCCTTTATCTGATGCACTGACGCGTCACAGCGAAGAGGAAGCAGAATGAGCCGTCGCACAGGCACCCCAGGAATAAAAAAAGTGACGCAATTAGTAAATGTTGAAGAGCATGTGGAAGGCTTCCGTCAGGTGCGTGAAGCGCATCGCCGCGAGCTGATTGATGATTATGTTGAGCTGATTTCAGACCTTATCCGCGAAGTGGGTGAAGCACGGCAGGTAGACATGGCGGCCCGACTCGGTGTGTCACAGCCGACGGTAGCCAAAATGTTAAAACGTCTGGCCGGTGTTGGGCTTATTCAGCAGATCCCGTGGCGCGGAGTGTTTCTCACCCCCGAAGGCGAGAAGCTGGCGCAGGAAACCCGCGAGCGTCATCAGATTGTTGAAAACTTTTTACTGGCGATTGGCGTCAGTCAGGATACCGCCCGTCGTGATGCCGAAGGCATGGAGCATCACGTCAGCGAAGAGACGCTGGAACGCTTCCGACACTTTACCCTTCAGGCGGGACTGCACGCTGAATGAACCTCCCTTTTCTGCGGTCGCTTCTGCGCGACCGCTTTTTACATCTGCTGCTTCTTATTACGATCGTCCTTTCTCTATGGGTTCCTTTTCATCCTTCGACGTGGCCCGCGGCCATTGACTGGCACACCATCATCACGCTGAGCGGGCTGATGCTGTTGACCAAAGGGGTGGAGCAGAGCGGTTATTTCGACGTGCTGGGCCGCAAGATGGCGCGGCGGTTTGTCACCGAACGCCAGCTGGCGATGTTCATGGTGCTGGCGGCGGCGGTGCTATCGACGTTTCTGACCAACGACGTGGCGCTGTTTATCGTGGTGCCGCTGACCCTGACCCTGAAAAAATGGAGCGCCATTCCGGTCAACAGGCTGATTATCTTTGAGGCACTGGCGGTCAACGCCGGGTCACTGCTGACGCCGATTGGCAACCCGCAAAACATCCTGCTATGGGGGCGCTCCGGGCTCTCCTTCCTCTCATTCAGCTGGCAAATGGCTCCGCTGGCGCTGGCAATGATGCTCACGCTGTTGCTGCTGTGCTGGGTCTGCTTCCCGGCCAAAGCGCTGCATTTTCAGAGCGGCGACCAGACGCCGAACTGGAAGCCTAAGCTTGTGTGGAGCTGCCTGGCGTTCTACCTGATTTTTCTGCTGAGCCTGGAACTGCATCAGGAGCTGTGGGGGTTGGCGCTGCTCGCGGCTGGGTTCCTGGTGCTTGAGCGTCGGGTAGTATTCAGCGTCGACTGGACGCTGCTGCTGGTGTTCATGGCAATGTTTGTTGATGTGCATCTGATGACTCAACTCCCGGCGCTGCATCATGCGCTGTCCGGCGTGGGCGGCTTGTCTGACGTTGGACTCTGGCTGACGGCGATCGGCCTGTCACAGGTCATCAGTAACGTGCCGTCGACCATTCTGCTTATCAACTACGTCCCCCCGTCGATGCTGCTGGCGTGGGCGGTGAACGTCGGCGGGTTTGGTCTGCTGCCGGGATCGCTGGCCAATCTGATTGCGCTGCGAATGGCTAACGACCGCCGTATCTGGTGGCGTTTTCACCTCTATTCTATCCCATTGCTGCTGTGGGCGGCGGCGGTAGGATTCGGTCTGCTGCTCGTTGTCAGATAATAAGCTACCGGACTACTCGGTGTTTGGTGATGCGCCGCGCGGACAAGGTCCAGAAATAAGGTTCAGAGGATTGGGCAAGAAACGGGCAGGATCGCCCCATTCGCAAACGCATGAGTGAGCCTATAACTGTACACAACAAGGACACAACACTCACCCACAACATCCTCTAAGGAGAACGTTATGCGTTACCAAAAATTAGGCAATACCGGTTTATTTGTCTCCGAACTGTGCCTGGGCACCATGACCTTCGGCGGTGAAGACGGCATGTGGGGCAAAATCGGTCAACTGCAGCAGTCGGACGCGGAACGTCTGGTCGGCAGCGCGCTGGATGCGGGCATCAACTTTATCGATACGGCCAATGTCTATTCGGAAGGGCGCTCGGAGGAAATCACCGGGCAGGCGCTGAAAAACCTCAAAGTGCCGCGTGAAAACGTAGTGGTGGCGACCAAAGCGTTCGGCGAGACCGGCACTGAGGGCGTCAACTCCCGCGGCAGTTCGCGATATCACATCATCAACAGCGTGAAAGAGAGCCTGCGTCGGATGCAGCTCGATCATATCGATCTCTATCAGCTTCACGGCTTTGACCCGGCTACGCCGATTGAAGAGACGCTGTATGCGCTCGATAATCTCGTACAGCACGGGCACGTCCGCTACATCGGGGTATCAAACTGGTCGGCGTGGCAAATCATGAAAGCGCTGGGCATTTCTGACCGTCTGGGGCTGTCGCGCTTTGCCTCGTTGCAGGCTTACTACACCATTGCCGGGCGCGATCTGGAGCGGGAGCTGGTGCCGATGATGCAAAGCGAAGGCGTCGGGCTGATGGTCTGGAGCCCGCTGGCCGGTGGTTTCCTCAGCGGCAAATATGGCCGCGATGGACAGAACGAGGCGGGCGGTCGTCGCCTTGAGTTTGACTTCCCGCCGGTGAACAAAGAACGCGGCTTCGATTGCATCGACGTGATGCGCACTATCGCCGAAATCAAAGGCGTGTCGGTGGCCCAAATTGCGTTGGCGTGGCTGCTGCATCAGCCGGTGGTCAGCAGCGTGATCATTGGGGCGAAACGTCCGGATCAGCTGGCGGATAACATTGCCGCGACCGGGATTCGCCTCAACGAAGACGAGCTCAAGCAACTGGATGCGGTCAGTGCGCTGCCGCGCGAATACCCAGGCTGGATGCTGGAACGTCAGGGTGAATACCGTCGTAATCAGCTGAAAGGTTGATCCGCATTTCCTTTGCACAGGTGGGCTTCGGCCCGCCTTTTTTTGTGCACAGAAAACCCCCAGCTAGGCTGGGGGTTCCGTAAAGCTTTCAGCTTTGAGCCAGTTATCAAAACCCCTTTTGATTTGTT